>NZ_ABCK01000007.1 GCF_000170755.1 Lentisphaera araneosa HTCC2155 | reverse complement strand
TTGCTCTGTATTTGTTTTAACCTGAATCCGTGAGCTACATTATGTGAATTCTCTTGGTCTTTCACCTTCATTGACTTACAACTTTTTTCAAAAGACCTACGGGTATTCCTGCAAAAAGTTGTAAAGTTCTGAAAATAAAATCCCTACGAAATTCTACCAAAGCCAGCTCACGGATTCAGGTTTAAGCCAAAAACTAAGACTCGCGGGCTCGACCAAATTAAAATCACCTAATTCTATTCCCTTACTTCCTGCATTAAAGCGAAGGGCCTTACCAACCACTCCTTCACATAAGTCTTGCTTTGAGGACAAAGTAAATTTCTGACTTTTAAAGTTTGAAAGCACCGACTCTGACAAACTATCAAAAGACCAAAGTCGTTTATCTGCTAGAGCAGGAGCATTATATTGGGTGAATGCAGGAATAATTTGCGCATCAGATTTCGAAACTGTGAACGAAGATAAATGACTTCCTTTTGCGACCGGCTGCAAAGATAAAATAACCGCAGGATCACTGGGCATATCGTAGAGAAATTCATCGCCATAGCTCACAGTAGCCAACACTTTGCCCTCGTTTGGATATATTTCTTTAATTTGATAGAGCTGACCCGGGGCTTCATTTAACTGTAACCATCTGTTAATGGGGATAGATGCCCGAAGTGCCGATTTTTTATTGAGGCTCGCATCAAAGCCACCGCGAAACAGGAAAAGATAACCACGATCACCAATGATGTGCGCACTACCATCCAAAGCTAAATTGCATGGGCTATCGAAGAGGTCTCGTTTCACGCTTAGGTAGTCGAGGTTCTCACTTGCCCAAGCTCGCCATTTTTTGAAAAATTCGCGATTTTCTTGATCCGCAAACTGAGGATAAGCTTCCCCCACCATACAATAACTAGAAATGCTTAGACCTGCGATCAGATTAAAGCGAAAGCTCTCTTTATCTTTGCCAAACAGATCTAAAGAATTTTTGTAAACAGGGCGAAAACGATCATTTTGTTGATGCCAACTCTGCAGGCGATTCATATCGGCGCCATGGGTCTCGTAGTAATGATATGCCGAATTTAAACGCCTTAGCACCCACGGTCCACCACGCTGTAAGCCATAGTAAGATTCCAAACAGATTTTGGGGTAGCGTTCTTTAAGTTTTTTTAGAAAATTTAAGATGTTTTTCCATTCCTTATAGCGATTATCTCCAGGTAAATGACCGTGGTTTTTCGCATAGCAAAGATCCTCACCGGCCCCTTTCGCTCCCGGGCGATAGGCACCAACTTCCCAGTAACTCAACCATCGCCCATCCCAAGCCCACCAACGAGGCTCAAACTTATCAAAAATATGCTCTGTTATTTGATAGATGAAATCAACATATTCATCATTGGCAAAACACGATACCTTGCGGCCAAACAAATACTCACAAAGCTTACCATTCTCATCAATAGCTGCCCATTCAGGTCGATGATCAAAATAGATCGAAGCAATGGAAAAACTATTGACATGCACACCTATTTCCTTACCGTATTGATGAAACTTTTTCATCGCTTTGGGCAGAATAAATTCCGGTGTAAATTTATCTTTCACAAAGTTATCTAAAAACACTTTCGCACTAACTTGATCGCCGTGATTAAGCCCTTTCTTAATGTCTCCAGGTCCTGGCATCCCTGCTATCTCCTGATCTTTGGAAAATCCCATGGGACTCATACGCATTTTAGAAATATAGGGTGGAGTCGAGGGATGGACGCCACGCCCATACCAGGTATGAGCTGTCATTACATCGTGAATTCCTGCTTGTTTCAAGTTATCAAGAATAGATTTATTCACATCCCAAAGACCGGCCCACCACCCATTTTGCCACACCCAATACCCTTTTTCTGGAACTTGAAGATCATTCGGCAAGACATGGCGCATAAATTTTTTCATCGCCCACACCTCACCCCAATCTAAAACTTCTACGGGAACCTCTGTCACTGGATTAGGAATTCCACCTTTGAAATGCTGGCTCATTCCACCAAATTTTTTAATAAAAGGGTAACGCCCGCGACCTGGATACGGCCCCTGAGAAACGCGATCAATGCCCTCCTTGCGGTAGACACCAATAAAATATTTCTCGCTAATATTGACCTCGTTTTTAGAGACTTGATAATTGGCTGTGTAAGCAAGCCTAAAACCCTCTTTCCCTCGTTCTTGCAAATCCCAATAGGGGTATTGGATACCGGCAAAACAACCTCCCTTTTCTCCTCTTAGAAAGAGATTGATAGGGCAATGCCAGATAGTATTATCGTCATGAAAATGAATATCCTTAAAAACTTGACTTCGAAGATCTTCAAGCACGACAGATTCAAGAAAAAAGGATTCTCCGTTATGAGTTTTTATCTCAAGCCATTTCTCGGCAAAATGATCTTCTTTACCCAGGCTATAATACAGGGTTACATCTAAACCCTCAGCGCTAAAAATCATTTTGACTTGCTGATCAGTTACTTTTAATTGTTTGGCTTTTTTGCCCGTAACAACTCCCGTGGAAGTTTTTAGTTCAAAGCCTATGCCCTGCTGTGGGTAGCTAAGAGCCAATTGTTTATCATAAACTGAGTTTATCGCACCCGTATCGCGATTGATAGACAAAGCTACGCGCTTATTCTGAAGAAGAATTTCATTGGCCTTATCTGCAGTGCCCTTCAAAGGAGGGGTAATTATTTGCAAATGCTTTGTGACTTCACTTGTTTGCCCAGCTAGAAAATTAATAGAAACGATCCACAAAAAAATCAGCGCAAGTTTGAATGTAGCTTTCATTTCTTTTGATTTGCCTGAGACTCTAGCGGGCTCCACTCTTTGCGGTATTCCATATTGGCTCTTCCTGTTTTCTCATCAAAGAAAAGGGGTAAAAATAAATAGCGCGATTTATCAATATCAGCACGATCGGGAATCCACCACTGATCACATAGGGCCATCACGGTGTTGGATTCTTTCAGGTAAATAAGATCGGTAACCTGGGAACTCCAAGTTCTTTGTTCGCTGATGTCAGCTTGTTTTTTATATTCACCCAAAGGTGAATCCGCCACTGCACACTTGGTATTTGAACCCGCCCAGCCGTGCACACCAGAGGCCACTGCAATATATTTCCCTTTGTATTTCACCATCGCAGGAGCTTCACACCCTGAATCAAAAACAAGTATACCTTCGCGCTTGCTCGTCAAATAATCATCACTCAAACTATCTATGCGAATGGCGTAGCGCCAATTACCCCCCGATTTAGGCTTATTGTGATCACAATAAATGAGATAGCCTTTTCCATCTTCATCCTGAAAGGTATTCATATCTGAGCCAAAGCCCGTCCAAGAACCCACTTCCTTAGGACCATGAGGTGTAAAAGGCCCCTCAGGGTGATCCGCCGTTGCGACACAAAGAAAAGAGGCTGGCATAGCCACAAACCAACGGTACCACATAACATATTTTTTGGTTTTTTCATTATACATGACGTGTCCACGTCCGGTGGCTCCGAGTAGCCCAAAGCCTTCCTTAGGCCGAGGCATACACACACCTTTGTAAGTCCAATTTTTTAAATCTTTTGACGTATAGACTTGCATGCCATTCCACACTGGTCCCGCCGTCATACGAAAACGCCCTTGTGGGTTATTTTTATAACTACTCCCATACCAATAAAAAGTATCTCCAAAACGAGCGATTTCCCCTTCGTGAGCTGAAATGAGCTTGCCACTCGTATCGTACCAATCGCTGCCATTAACAATGCGATTTGAATTGAGCATAGACTTATTCGATGCTTTACTAAGCTCGGCCTTAAGGGCATTGACTAAGACGAGAAATAGTAGAGTTAATATTGTTAGTTTATTCATAATGATATCCTTATCTATTTATTATTATAAATCAGTTTGTAAATGCATTCCTGATTTAAAGCGCCTTGCGTAATACGCAGATCATCTAAAATACCCACAAAAGGCTTTCCCCATTGACCTAGAAAGGGAGTTCCCAAACCTGCCTTCACGCCTTTGAAATCAAAAGATCCATTAAGCGTATGAGAGTTTCTCCCATTGAGATATCCCGAAACTGTACCATCTTTATGATAAACTATGGCTATGTGTTGCCACACACTCTTGTGACTCAATCCGCTTACCACCATAGACCAAGCCTTTGCATTCCAGAGTTGTAATTGCTCACCTACTATGCGTAAAGCACCCTTTTGATGACTTGGTCCCTCTAACTGAGAAAGTATACGACCGTCATTCTGCAATGTATCACTTTTGATCCAAAAACTTACTGTCACTGGTGACTCCATGCCCAAATCACCTAATAAAACACCTTGATCCCCGAGCTTAAATTGCAAGGCTTTATCATTCACTCCATAAGTAAGCGTTTGCCCCGACAAACGAGCGGGATGTTCACTTGATAATTGATTGGCAACAGTAGATGTTTTTTCATCTATCTTATCAAAGTTGTAAAAACGATCACTAGCGAAAACTCTTTGTTCAGCCCCCTCACTTGAAAACGCCTCGATGACTTGTCGTTTATCTTGCAAGTCCACTTGTATTGTGCTTTGCGTTTTTTTACTCACTGGCTGTAAAGATAAAACTACGGCCGCATCTTTTGGCATATCATAGAGAAATTTTTCCCCATAGGCCACTGTAGCCAAGACCTTGCCTTTGTTTGGATAGAGCTCTTTAATTTGATACAATTGCCCAGGCGCTTCATCCAACTGAATCCAGCGATTAATAGGGATCGAAGCTCGTACATCATCCCCCTTATGTTTAGGAGAAAATAGAAAGAAATAACCGCGATCTTTAATCATGTGGGCACTGCCATCAATGGCTTGAAAACCGGGGCAATCAAAGAGGTCGCGCTTCACTTTTAGATAAGCGTGATTTTCCGTAGCCCAAGCTCGCCATTCTTTAAGAAATTGACGGTTTTCTTCTAGGGCTAAGGCATGAAAACCCTCGCCAAACTTCGCATAACTCGTCACACTTATTGTACTCAGCAAGCTCTTTTTAAAGTCTTTTGGTGATTTCCCAACGACAGCGGCCATATTTTTGTAAACGGGACGAAAGCGATCATTACCATTATGCCACGCTTGGAAGCGATTCATCATCACGCCATTCGTTTCGTAATAATTTTCATCGGCATTAAAATAACGCATTGCCCACGGTCCCCCGCGCTTCATACCATAATACATTTCTAGACACATCGATGGATAAGTACTGCGAATTTCGCGCAGAAATCTCTCTATATTCTTCCATTCTTTGTAAAGATTATCACCTGGTGGATGACCATGATTTGTGGCGTAACAGGTATCAAAGCCTAGGCCAGCTGAACCAGGTCGATACTTTGGTACTTCCCAATAGCTCAACCATCGCCCATCAAAGCCCCACCAACGCGGTTTATATTTTTTAAAAACGTGATGCAGTACCTTTAAATGATGTGCCATATATTCATCGCATGCGGGACAATCTACTTGTGCTCCAAATAGATATTCCGTAACTTTGCCACCCTGTTGACGTGAAGCCCACTCAGGTCGATCCTCGAAATACAGCCCTGGCAAAGAAAAACTCGAAACATGAACGCCTATCTTTTTGCCGTAATTATAAAAGTCTTCCATTGCCGGTGGCGCCACAAATTCATCGCTAAATTGATCCGCTATAAATTGATCCAAGGAGACTTCTTCGTGCTTACTATGCAAGCCTGCCGATGGTCCCGCTGGACCAGGCATCCCCGCCAAACCTTTGTCTTTGGGAAAACCTAGAGGCTGTGTTCTCATTTGATTAAGATACGGTGGGTTAATCGGATGGTTCCCACGACCAAACCAAGTATGAGCAGTCATGATATCGTGAATCCCCGATAACTTAAGCTGATCGAGTATTTCTGTTTTTATATCCCACAGCTTAGCCCACCAACCATTTTGCCATACCCAATAACCCTTCTCTGGCAAAGGTAAATCTGGTAAGGCATGGCGCATGTACTTTTGCATCGCCCAGACTTCTCCCCAATCGAGGACTTCTGACTTAACCGCCTGCGCTGGCATTTGCCCCTTAAAGTGTTGCGCTACGCCAGCACCAGAAAAACTCATGTAGGGATTCGGCTTAGCCCCCGGATAAGGGCCTTGAGAATAACGATAAATGCCTTCATTTCGATAAACTCCGATAAAGTATTTTTCACTATGAAAACTTGCACCTGCTGCAACTTTAAAATTGGCTGAGAAACCCAGACTAAAGCCCGTCTTCCCTCTCTCTTCTAAGTTCCAATAGGGATAGGCTAAACCAGCAAAACACCCTCCCTTATCAGTCCTCAAAAAGAGATTGATCGGACATTGCCAAATGCTATTATCGTCGTGAAAATGAATCTCCTCAAAAGGTTCAGCCTGCGTCATATTTTCTAAAACCAGGTCCTTGATATAAAAACTCTGCTGATTGCGCTCACTGATCACAAAAAACTTCTCCGCAAAGTGATCATCATCACCCAAGGTGTAGTGCAAAGCCACTTCAAATTGCCTATTTCGCAAATGAAAAATCACCGCATGCGAACTTGTTTGAATTGACTCAATTTCTAAACCTTTCACCTCACCTTTATCGGTCGAAAACACGAGGGATTTTCCTTTAAAAAGATAGCTCGATTCTAATTTTTTATCAGTTATTTGACCTATACTGCCATCTCGACTATCTAAACGTAAAGTGATCAAAGAATTCTCTAGCAGGATATAATCTTGCTTTTGGCTAATGCGAGTAGAACTCCTAGCAGTGGCGATCATAAGAAAACTTATTATCATGACATTACATAAAATATTGATCCTATAGTTATGAAAATCTTTAGACATGAAGGGCTCCTTTATCTAGCCAGTTTATAAAAATGTGTTTGTTGCCCTTTATTTGGCATTTGGTAAGTAAAGACATGACCCGCCAAAGGCTCTTCTTTTTGCTTGATCCCGATGCTCGCCGTTGTGATAAAAAGTGTCGATAAGTCTTTCCCTCCAAAAGTGCACGATGTTATTTGGCTCACAGGTAGAGAAATGCGATCTACCTCCTCTGCTTTAGCGGGATCCACAGCAATCACTGCTCCAGCTCCCCACAGAGCAACCCACAGCAAGCCATCTTGATCCATGCTCATACCATCGAGTAAGCCCTCCTCGACTTTCAAAGAAAAAAGTCGGCGACGATTGCTTATATTCCCACTCAAAGGATCATAATCGAACTCATCTATGCCCCCCTGTCCCGTGTCGATGTAATACATCTTATCTTCAGACCAGGCAAGACCATTGGAACAATTGATATTAGACAACTTAGTCTTGATTCTTTGATCGCCCTTAAGGCAGTAAAGGTGGCCTTCAGTTCCCCGGCCATTTTTGGCCATCGTACCTGCCCAGAAGCGCCCTTGGGCGTCGCATTTAGCATCATTAAAACGGTTTTCACTCAAACCTTGCTCAGGGTCACAGATCTTTTTGAATTTAGATTGTTGAAGATCGTAAAAAGCTAAGCCACGCTCCGTCGCCAAGAGTAATATATTGATATCATCACAGAGAGCTAAAGCTCCTATTGAATACGGTAGCTGAATTCGCAGTTGGGGTTTATGTCCCTTTTGATAGGAAAACACCTTTCCCTTTAGGACATCCAACCAATAAAAACAATTGTTACGGTGATCCCAAACTGGGCTCTCGCCCAGTTCGGAAACGCTATAGTCAATAACCGTAAGTTTACAATCCACCTAGAGCTCTTACTTGAGCTTTGCTACAACTGCTTCAGTTAGACGAAGTGTTTCTTCAATATCTTCTGCTGTATGCGCAAAAGATATACTACCCTGTTTAGTTGCCGTCGGGAAGTGAAAGATCCCTTTTTCGATTAAGGCTTCGCGATAGCGCTTATCAAGAGCCATGTCGTTGTGGCTAATGACATCAGTCCAATTTTGCGGAGCGTGATCCATAAAGTAAGTCACAAAGGCTGAACCTTGGCGTATGGTTGTGGTCTTAAAATCATGCGCCTTAAAGATCTCATTTAAGCCCTCTTCCATTCTCGCTCCTAAAGTCTCGAGATGACCGTAAACCTCGGCTTCGCGATCACGTAAAATTTTAAGTGTGGCAATGGCTGCAGCCACAGGTGTGGGGTGAGCATTGTATGTTCCCGCTACCATGACGCGCTTTTGAGGATCTGGGTGAATGAAGTAATCCATGATTTCTTTCTTACCACCAATCACCCCCAAGGGGTAACCATTGGCCACTGCTTTACCAAATGAGCATAAGTCTGGGCGAACTCCACAAATAGATTGATAACCGGCTAAGGCGTGGCGAAATCCCGTTTTCACTTCGTCAAAAACGAGTAATGTTCCATGAGTATCACAAAGTTCACGAATGCCTTCGAGAAAGCCTTCTTGGGGCTTAATGATACCGATATTCTGTAAAATCGGCTCCATCAAAATAGCTGCAATTTTATTTGTTTTTAATAAGTTTTCGATCGCTTGTAGATCATTGTATTGAACCGCATGAAGTAACTTTGACTGTGTAGAAGGTATACCTGCACTCATGGCATTGAGGGGGCATTCTTTACCTGGCTTCCAGCCATCAATCTTGTCGAGTGGATCCATCAAGTTAAAGGCCACATCATTGTGCCAACCATTGTAACCACCTTGCATAATAATCACTTCGTCGCGACCCGTAACGGAACGGGCTAAACGAATGGCGTGAAAAGTTGCTTCTGAACCCGTGTTGGTGATCTGCACACTATCGAGATTAGGTACAAGTGTGCACAGTAATTCAGCGAGTTCACCTTCCCATAGAGTTGGACCAGCGCCCATGAGTGATTCATTATTTTGAATGGAATCCACAACAGCTTGATTGACTCCAGCTTCATTATGCCCCAAAAGATGAGGAGAAAAAGCCGCATGATAATCGATGTATTTATTACCATCAACATCATAGAGGTATGCGCCTTCCGCTTTTACAAAAGAGCGCACAGGATCAATACTGCGATTGAGGGAAACTACGCCACCTGGGATAAACTTTCTATTGTGTTCAAAAATTCTTTCTGCTTTATTCATTACCAATCTCCAATGCTATTATCTTCGTTAAAGCTTCTTTGTAAGACTTCTTGCTTAAAGGGGTGCTTCTTAATTTCTTCTTCGTTAATTTCGATACCGAGACCGGGCTTGGTATTTGGGTAGACAATCTGACCTTTGGGTTCAATCGTGAAGCCCTCAGAAACAATATCTTTACGCCACGGAACATCTTCCGTCACAGTTTCGCAAATGATGTAACTCGGCTGCGAAAAACCAAATTCTAATGATGCCGCTGTACTGATCGGTCCCTGAGGATTATGTGGCGCTAAAGCAATGCGATGCGCTTCTGCGAGGGCCGCAATTCGCTTTGCTTCACTCAAACCACCACAATGGGTAATGTCGAGCTGACAAATCTCAGCGCCTCGTGCTTCAAACAAAGTCTTAAATTGAGCAAGATGTGTGAGGCGTTCACCCGTCGCCACTGGCGTCGTTAAAGCTTTATTAATCATACTTAAGCCTTCCACACTTTCAGGCCAACAAGGCTCTTCGTAAAAATATAAGTTAAAGGGCTCTAAGGCCTTACCAAATTTCATCCCCATTGCTGGGGAAGGTCGCGCATGGCAATCCACCATAATATCAATATTTTCGCCCACGGCTTCGCGCATGGCGGCCACGTTATTGACTGCGTAGTTGACAGCTTTCGAGCCTTCAATCGGCATAGTGCTAGGTACAGCCATGGTTTTGAAAGCCGTGTAGCCTTTTTCAACAGCTTCTTGTGCTAATTCGGCAAAACGTTTGTGATCGTCATCCGCTGTCTCATAAAAATCTTCCATCTTGCCACCCCCGAGGTGTGCGTAAGTTCTGATGTGGTCACGTACCGGTCCACCCCAAAGTTTACTACAGGGAACACCCAGACTTTTGCCTAGGATATCCCATAAGGCTATATCTATACCTGCAATAGCTGTGGATCTAACAATGCCGTTGCCATGCCAGAAGTGCTGGCGATACATCATTTGCCAGAGGTACTCAATTCGAGTGGGGTCTTCACCTATTAAAAGTTGACTGAGATCTTCAATGGCTCCCACAACGCCGCGCGTGTGCCACTCCAGTGTCGCTTCACCCCAGCCATACAAGCCTGGTTGATCCGTACACACTTTTACAAAAATCCAGTTCCGCATCTTTGCATTGCAAACATGAGTTTCTATCTTTGTTATTTTCATTTTTTGTCCATTTCTACATTTTTCCAGATAAGAGAAAATTAATTTTTTCTACCATGATTTCTTTCATTGATTCCAAGCCCCCCTCGGCAAAAGGTGTCTGCCATACAGAGTAAATATCCTGCTGGTAAAGTTCTTTTTCGGGAAGGTAGCCATTGGCTCCATTGATGAGATTTAAAACGAGAATTGGCAAATGAGGAAACTCCTGCCTTAGGCTTACTTGCAACCATGAATAATGCTCTGCAGAACTGCCGACGATAATCACATCTCCCAAACGCCACACCCAGGCATTTAAAGTGAAATTCTCTACATTATTCAAGGATTTTCTAACGCGTAATTTTCTGAGTAAGCGCTCTTGTAAAACACGGTCATCTGTAGCCGCGAGTTCATTCTCAATGGCGGTAATATCTAGCCATTCTTTTTTGATTTTTATGGGCACCTCACATTTAAGTGCTTGGCTATGGTTAGGAAAGTCAATTACCTGGCTATCCCAAACGGCTAAAGGAGCCCCTGATTCTTTGATTTCTTTAAGATAAAGTTGATGCGCAGGTGCTGATGATTCTAAGGCCTGCAATACCGAATAAGCTAAACGTCGACCATGCTTGTCGGCCACTTCCAAATCCCCCACATATTGATGTGCCGGTGCCAAGTCGCCACAGGCCCCTATCAGAAACATAGACAGCGCCTCGGGGTATTGCTCTTCTATACTTTCGCGCAAAGCTCCCACATAATCAGGCGATAAGTGATCATTTTCCCAAGCTAAAGTTGTGGGATGACAAGCGTAGTTAACGAGAACACCACAGACCATTCCCTCACGATTACTTACGCGACCTACAAGAACTGTATCATCAACTTTCTTGTCTGGATTATACCCCACCACAAAGCGATTCTCTTCAGGTGTTTTTAGGTCGCGATTTGTCGCTAAATCACATCGTGATACAATCCAGTCTAATTTTGATTTTTGTACTCTTTCACGAGCTTCTAAAGACACTTCGACAAATTGTTCTTTCAAATGTTGAATATAGGGCTCAATGAATTCGCCTCCAGGCTTGTTCTTATTATCGCGCGTGAGTTGCACAGCTGCGTGAGAATGCGAAACACTTATAATGACTCGACTTTGGTCTGTCTTTAGATGTTCAATTACCGCTTGGCGACAGAGCCATTCATCTTCTGGATCTGACCAGAGAAAGCCATCGAATGCTAAAAGCGCAAAAGGGCCTAAATCATCATCAGCCTCGCAAACCATTGCGGTAACAGTAAAGGGTCTGTGAATGCCGACAGCACAGTCAAATTTGGCGGCACCCCAGCACCTTGAATAGATGCCAAGTGGTGGCGTTATATCTCGTCTAGCTACGCCAATGCTTCCGCTAAAGCCTTGCGGATCCGTAAAATCAAAATTCATTACACTATTCTTTTTTTGTAGATCTACATCTATTTAGACTAAGGCCACCATCCATTAGCATGACGGTTCCAGTGACGTGAAGGTTCTCAAAAGAACTCAAATAGGCAATTTGTTGCGCTACATCTAATGGATCTAAAAAGCGCCCCACTGGTATTTGCTTGATTAAGTCCTCCTTAATCTCGGGACTTTCTCTAAAAATTTTGGCACTTAAGCCTGCGTCCACAACCCCAGGCGCAATTTCGTTGACCAAAATTTGATCTTGTGCATACTCACTGGCCAAGTTTTTCATCAACATGCGCAAACCTGCTTTACTCGTACAATAGGCTGGCAGGGTTCTATGAACCTGCTCCGCCGCCCAACTGCCAACTACAACCATGCGACCCGCTTTCTTTGTAGCAGCTAAGCGATTAGCACAGTTCACAAGTAAATTAAACGCTCCGTTTAAATTGATACTTATTTGTCGTTGCCACTCTTCATAACTTATTTGTCTAAGGTCCATCTCTTTAGTGACACCAGCATTGCTAACCACTATGTCAGGTAAAGTGAGCTCCTGTTTGACTGTATCAATCCAATGATTGACTTCTTGATCACAAGTCACATCACATTTTTGATAGTGAAAACGACGACCGAGTACTTCAACTTGATTTTTGAGTTCTCTAATTTGCTCAAAGGGCACAATATCACCCGCCGCAATATCCGCTCCTAAGCGGGCAAATTCTAATACAGTTTCACGACCTATATCGCCAGCCGCTCCGGAAATAATCACGGTATGATCACTAAATTTTTTCATCATCATTCTCTACCAAAATCTAATTACTAATGCAATGATAATGACCACAAATATCCCCCACCACAAGAGAATGTTGTGATACCATTTACTGCCTGAAACGCCATCAAAAATATTGAGCTTGCGCCAATTAATGGTTAAATTATCTGCCACTTTTTCTGCGGGTGGAGGCTCAGTCATCAAGCTCACCACAAGGCAAACAAGCATACAAAAAGCCCAGTTAACTGCCGCTTGATTGAGGAAAGAGTTGAGCCAAGGGAAAAAGTTATTATCAAAGACACCCATCCCGACGCAAACTTTAAGGGCGATACCTAAGACGAAACCCAAGGAGACAGCCCAAAGTGCCCCTTTACCATTGATCCTGCGCCATAGAATCCCTAAAAGGAACACGGCCGCAAAAGGGGGCGCAAAAAATGAATAGAGGGACTGGACGTAAACAAAGATGTCGGCATCACTAAAATAAAACATACCATAGGCAATCACCACGGCTAAAAGCAAGAAGCCTGCTGATGAAATGATGCCACAGCGAATTTGTGCTTTCTCACTTATATCGGGCTTGATGTGTTCTTTAACTATGTCAATCGTAAAAATCGTCGAGGTTGAATTGAGGACTGAGTTAACCGTAGATTGAATAGCTCCAAAAAGAGCGGCTAAAAAAAGACCCACTAAACCTACGGGGAGGTATTGTTTAACCAAAGTTAAATAAGCTCCATCCGCAATCGGTCCAAGAGTACTAAATTCTCCCTTGAGTAATTGCGGATGAGTAGCAAAAAGAATGAGTCCAGGAACGACAATTAAAAAGGGAAGAACAATTTTTAAATAACCAGCCAAAACCATTCCCATTCGAGCGTCCCATTGGCTCTTAGCTCCTAAAATCCTCTGAATTATAAATTGATTAATAACGTTGTACCAAATACTAATTGTGAAAGTAATCAAGATGAGCTGTGGCCAAGGAATCACTTTATGGGTTAAAGGCTGAACGACTGAAAGACGATTGTAACTTGTGTGCCCGGGTCCCGCAACACTCTCGGCATGCTGCTCAACGACTTCTTTCCAAACACCCGTTTGCGCCTCATTGCGCTCAAGCATGATATTCCACCCTTCCAATAGGGAGTTAGCATCTCCAGATAAAGATTTCAGACCAAAATAACTAATCCCTATTATACCTGCGATAATAAAAACTAGCGTCAGAAAATCCGTCCATGCTACCGAACGCAAACCACCATAAATGGCCCATATGCCAGAGAAGAAGGCAATCACAATAATGCCAATCAGTAAATTCCAATCCATGCTTAAGCCCATGAAAGATGAAGCTTCAACTTTCATTCCCATGACCTCTCTAAGAGTGAGGCCACCGATATATAAAACTGCTGCTAGAAAAGTGGTGACATTAGCAAGAATAGTGACAATCGCAAAAAAGAGCCTCATGGAGGGGTTGAAACGCTTTTCCAAAAACTGTGGAATCGTGAAAACGCGAGAGGCTAATAAAAAGGGAATAAAGAGCCAGATGAGCAAGGAGAAGGACATGATATTGCCCCAAGACCACACGGCAATACAAATACCATAGAGGAAGGCTCCACCAATCGCGCCCACGATCTCTGGAGCAGAAATATTTGAGGCAACTTGAGATGTACCCACGACGTACCACGGCAAGGAACGACCAGCTAAAAAGTAATCATCAGATTTAACTTTTTCTTTTTTACCAGCCCACCAACCGACGAGGCATAAAACTAAGACATACGCTGCCAATACTAGCAAGTCTATATTAGTAATAAACTGGTTCGTCGCGGCAAACATTTAGATTGAGCCTTTAGTATGATTCATGATATATTCAATATTTGCCGCCGTTTCTTCGAGTACATTCTCTAGCTTTGCCTGACCATTGAGCGCACGACTAATAGCGTGTCCCAAAAGACCTATCGCCAATTGATAACAAGGGAGGTAGGACGAAGATCGACGTCCCTCAAGTGCTTCTTGTAAGACGAGTTGGGCAAAGGGCTCTTGATAAAGTTCATTTTCTAATAAACTACGGCGAGGGGGTAGATAACCCTGCTCTCGATAATTGAGTTCTGCAAGGTGGCTATCATTGAGAATCGTATCAATGAGTTTACTTCCCATCAACTGGTTCTCGGACTGCGCAAATAGACTTAATGCATGATTCGCATTTAAAGACGAAGACTTACCTTGCACATCTTTTGGCAAGCTAATAACCTTAATTTTCATCTTGCTATTTTTAAAGAAATCTTCTCCTCTCGGCCCATCAATGATGAACGCTGAACGACCTTGCTCAAAGAGTTGGCGAACATCCCAAATGGAGAGTTTATCTGGTGAGTTTTTAAGACATTTTTTATAACTAATCAAAGTCTCCCTCGCTTCTTGAGCACCAATAGCAATCTCGCCCCTGGCATTGAAAAAGTTTCCTCCCGCCGCATACAGCCAAGGCAAGAACCATTGACCCGTGACTTCATCGCTAAGTTTGGGCGCTAAAAAACCATGGCAATCTTGGCCTTGATCATTTTTGCAAGCCGCTTTATTAACTACTTCAATTAATTGAATGAATTCTGCTAAATTTTGAGGCTCGACATCGCTAGACAAACCACATTGTTCGAGAATATCGCAATTAACATACAAGAGCATCGGCACCAGGCTAAAATCAATAGAATATAATTCTTCTTTAGAATGCTTTTTATCTTCAGCCCATGTTAAGTGGTCTTGCACAATACTTTGCGATAACTTGTCTTCTAAGGGTTCGAGTAGCCCTAAACTAGCAAGATGCCCCGTCCAGTTGCGTGATACCTGAGCTAAATCCGGAGCTTCTCCCCTGCCAGCAGCGAGAGTCAATTCTTCTTGTATCTCACTGTAATGCAAGGTCTGAGCATCGATTTTCAAATTGTTTTGAGTTTTCTGAAAATCATCTAAAAGGTGACCCCAAACTTCAACTCCAGATTTTTCCGAAGCCATCCAGCCCATAAATTTAATTTCACTCTCTTTGGGTCTTTTTACAAAAGCACCCCTTCTTTCAGTACGCTCTAACAAATTCTCTGAGATCAAGGTGGAAATCACTTTATTCATTGTTGCCTGTGAGCAATTATACTCTTCTGCTAAGTGTCTCTCACTTGGCACTTTTGAGCCGACTGCAAACTCAAGTAATACAACTCTATCGCGAAAATCATTCAAGATTTGATCAAATCTGCTGATTTGTAATATTCTTCTACTCGACATATCAACTCCTTAAAGCATTATATTATAGTTTGATTAATCAAATAATCATAATAGCTTGACATCCTTTAGTCAAGAAGATATGATCGTTTTAGATCAAAAAATCTTTTTAAAGCCCTATAACCAACAGGAAATTAATTTTTTTCCAAGATCACTCATTCTCCTCAGCAGATCAATAAAACAGCTCTCATCCATACATAATCATATATAAAGTATCTTAATAAGGTTAAGTTCATGTCCTACGCTAAGTTCCATACAAATATTCAAGCAGCGATTTGTCCGACGCGACTCATCGATAGCCCACTTCAACTTTTAGCTCACGGAACTGATGCCAGCTTTTATCGTTTAATCCCAAAGCTCGTCGTAAAAGCAGCCGATGAAACTGATATTCAAACCTTGCTTAAAGAAGCTCATAAAACCAAAACGCCACTCACATTTCGAACTGCTGGAACGAGCTTATCAGGACAAGCCGTCACCGATTCGGTACTCGTTAAACTTGGCCATGACTGGCACGATTATACGATTGAACAAAATGGAGAAATCATTCGACTTCAGCCTGGAATTATTGGTGCCAGAGCCAATCAAATCTTAAAGCCCTACGGGCGTAAAATCGGCCCCGATCCCGCGTCAATTGATTCTGCCATGATTGGTGGAATCGCTGCCAATAATGCCAGTGGCATGTGTTGTGGAACTTCGCAGAATTCTTATCAAACTCTAGCCGGACTTAGACTTATTCTCGCTGATGGAACACTTCTAGATAGTCGTGACCCTAAATCTGTACACGATTTTAAAATACGTAAGGCAGCTCTACTAAAAGAACTTTCTACTATCCGTCAAGAAATCATAGAAGACCCGCAATTACACGAAACAATTAAACGCAAATACAAAATCAAAAACACCAGTGGCTACGGCCTCAATAGTTTCATTGACTTCGAAGACCCGCTCGACATCCTGCTTCACCTCATCATTGGTTCTGAAGGAACTTTAACGTTTATATCTGAAATCACTTATAACACAGTCATTGACCCTCCATACAAATCATGTGCTCTCGTTATTTTTAACAGTATTGAACAAGCCTGCCTTGCCTGCACCGAGCTAAAACAGGTTTCAGTAGATGCCGTCGAACTTATGGATGAAGCTTCTTTGCGTTGCATGACTGATGTCCCAGCTGTACCAAACATAATTGAATCAGGTATGGTTGCTCTTTTAGTTGACGTGAGAGCTTCATCACAAAATGCTTTGAGTGAGAAAACCACGGCAGTCAATCAATGCCTCAGTTCCTATGAACTCGATTATCAGTTCACCAAAGAAATGCAGACTTACGCTAATTTATGGAAGATCCGCAAGGGGCTTTTCCCCATTGTAGGCGCTAATCGCGACAAAGGTACGAGTGTTATTATTGAAGACGTCTGCTTCCCTCTCGATCAATTGGCTCCCGCAACTTTAGACCTTCAGAAACTATTACTCAAATATAACTACTCTAAAGCTATTATCTTCGGTCATGCCCTAGAGGGCAATCTACACTTTGTTTTTACCCAAAGCTTCAATGAACAAAAAGAGGTTTTACGTTACTCTGCTTTTATGGATGAACTGGCTGATTTAGTTTGTGAAAAATACGACGGCTCACTCAAAGCCGAACACGGAACAGGCCGTAACATGGCTCCATTCATGGAGCTTGAATGGGGTGTAAAAGCTTATGCATTAATGAAAAGAATCAAAAAGCTTTTTGACCCTAAGTCAATTCTTAATCCCGAAGTCATCATTTCCGAAAATCCTAAACTTCATCTCGAGAACCTCAAACCGATTCCGCCCGCAGATGAACTCGTTGATCAATGTATTGAATGTGGCTTTTGCGAGTCGGCCTGCCCCTCCAAGGACCTCACCTTATCTCCACGTCAACGCATTGCCGTTTGGCGAGAAATCAAACGTCAGGAAAATGCCGGAGTAGGTATAAAACCTTGGCTAAGTGAGTTCCAATATCAAGCTAATGATACCTGTGCTGCCGATGGCATGTGTGCCACCAAATGCCCCGTCGATATAGATACAGGTAAACTTATTAAGCAATTGCGCACTTCGCAACACAGCACCTTGACTCGTTCAGTAGCCAAATTTAGTGCCAACAACTTTGCTTTGAGTAAATCCTTGATCAAGACAGGACTCAAATTAGCCTCACCCACAGGTAAATACCCCAAAGCCGCCAAAAATGAAAGCTTAGAACTGCCTACTGGAGATGGACCTAAAGTCATTTATTTTAGTTCATGTCTGAATTCTGTTTTAGCTCCAGAATCTGGCAAGAGCACGCCGAACAGTATTCTGTCTTTACTCGATAAAGCAGGCTACCAGGTTTTGATGCCCCCTAATCAAAAGCAACTCTGCTGTGGCATGCCCTACGAGAGCAAAGGCTTTAATGATGCGGCAGCAATTAAACTCATTGAACTTCAAGAATCCTTATTAGATTTATCTGAACAAGGCAACATCCCCATCGTCTGCGATAATTCTCCCTGTAGTTTTCATATGCTGAATACACTCACAGATCAATTAAGGATTTTAGATGCTGCGAGTTTTTTTGCCGATAAACTCGATTTATTAAATATCCAAAAAACTCAAATGCCCTTACTGACCTTCTCTGTTTGTAGCCAACAAAAAGCCGGCGAATCTCATGCCCTTAGCAAAATTGCTCAAGCCTGTAGCAAGAAGGTTAAATCCGTGGAAGAGATCGCTTGCTGTGGTTTTGCTGGTGACAGAGGTTTTTCTCACCCCGAACTCAATGAATCATCCCTCCAAGAAATCCGTACACAAGCTCAAGGATGTGACAAAGGCTACTCCACAAGTCGCAGTTGCGAAATTGGCCTCAAAACCCATTCAGGTATCCCCTTCAACAGCATCCTGCAACTTCTCGATGAATGCAGTTCGTCTTTGTAATATACAGATAAAACTAAGTCATTCCTAAACACAGCCTTAACTGGGCCTCCATGCTTAAGCAATTAGCGGAAGCTAGCAACGACCCAGCCATGCTTCAGCGTGCTCAGCAAACGGCGAACTACACCACCTATTACCTACAACCCGACAATCGCATCGTCGTTGGCTTTGACTACAAACAGTTTTGGTACAGTTGCCACATGGGCGTCGTTTTATACCTCTACTATTTTTGTAGAACCATAATACATATCTTAGGGGGGGGCGTGTACCTAAAGGCACACGGTTTTGATTAAATCATTTATGCCCCACGTTCACACCTGGGGCTAATACCTGCCATCCCTTCGAGGTTCGTTTTACATGGTGAAACCATGATACGTACTAGCCTGGAATGTAGTGTACCTAAAGGCACACGGTTTTGATTAAATCATTTATGCCCCACGTTCACACCTGGGGCTAATACCTGCCATCCCAACGGGATTGATTTATCTTCAATTCGAAATAATGGCAAAGCCATGAAACGTGCTAGCCTGGGATGCAAACACCACGGAACATAATGTGAAAATCAATTCTCATGGTGAAACCATGACACATATTATCGTCGCAGCACCACACTCGAAAAATTGGCAGACATTGCTCATATCATATAATATATTCGTTAAAATGGTGTCAAAATTCTTTAAAAATTAAAATATTTTAATCCAAGCTTCGTAATTCTTTATTAAACAATAATATATCAAATTACAGCGATAAAGGACCCACAATGCCAAAAATTATAACTGCCATATTTAGTTTCTTATTACTCCACTCTTTCAGCCTTATGGCTGAAGATAAAGTGGGCGCGAACACAAAGCCTGCCAACATGTCTAAACCAGTCAAAGTTTTTATTCTCATGGGCCAATCGAATATGCTCGGCTTTGGCAAAATCTCCGGGGGGAAGGATGGTTGCCTGGATTACGCAGTAAAAAATGAAGGTCTCTATCCATTTTTACAGGATGCAAAAGGCCGTTGGATCACTCGCCAGGACGTTCGCAATGTATTCACCATGGGCAGTGGAGGACCTCAGAGTAGAGGCGGCGTCAAGAAAAATGAATTCATGACCATAAACAAAGGTAAAATCGGCCCGGAAATCGGCATCGGTCATTACATGGGCAACTTGTATGGCGAACCGGTTTTAATCCTCAAAAGTTGTATTGGCAACCGTAGTTTGGGCTGGGATTTACTGCCTCCGGGGAGCCCCTCCTACGTATTCGAAGATAAAGACAAGAAATCTAAGCAAATGAAGACCTACGTTTATGCTGGCTATGGCCAAAGCCCCGATCGATGGGAAAAAGGTACGCAAGCCAAAGCCATTAATTGGAAAGCCGGCGTTCAGTACGACGGAGATATTGCACGGGCAAAAAACGTTCTCAATAATCTCGACAAGTATTACCCAGGGGCTAAGAGCTACGAAGTCGCCGGCTTCTTTTGGTGGCAGGGAGATAAAGATCGCTATAACACGGGTCACGCGATCAAGTATGAACAGAATCTTGTAAACTTGTTTAAAGCCTTGCGCAAGGACTTTAATAGTCCAAAAGCCAAAATGGTCGTGGCTACTCTCGGCCAAACCAAAAAAGAAACAGCTAAGGGCAATGAGAAATTGATTCTTGACGCCATGTTTGCCCTAGAGAAAAACCCAACATTCAAAGGCGATGTAAAAACCGTCTACACTCACCCGCTCAGCATGGGCGGCGCCTCAAATAGCCACTACGGCGGCAATGCCAAAACTTATATGAACGTCGGCCTCGCCATGGGCAAAGCCATGGAAGAATTACTGAAATAAATACACGTCTTCTACTCAGACCTTAAAGATGCATGAGATTGGATAAAGGTTTTAAATTATTTCATGATTGTTCATAAAGCGGAGCCAAACCTCCCTAGCTGCCTGGTCAAGGATTGGCAAATCCTTGCAGGGAGAGCTCGAGAGGGACAGCGTCCTTCTCGTATGGGTCGCATCATGCCTGTGGGTAATCGTTAACTAAGCCCCCCGTCAGCTTGGTTCCACAGGCGGTAGGGATCTTGGTGCTTGAGCAACTGATCTAATAAGGGTGCTGCCAAACTCCCATAATTAAGCGAAAAGAATTTTTGAATGTTTAGCGAGAACTTCTCTATACGAAGTCTGCATCTCCTCCGACATAAATGATAAAGTTAATAAATTTTCTGCTTGCTTTAAAAGATGTCCTAAATCTTTATATGCCTGATCAATGATCTTAGGCTGAAGAGACATTTTTTCGGCTAAAGTCTTAAAGTCTGCTAGCCCTATTTTTTTTCGTTTACCATTCAGTGACAAGGCACTCTGTTCAATGTCTTTAAAATCTTTATTATAGAACCTGTATACTGCAACAGTATTTAATAAATCATAGCAAGGTGACAGTTGCACAAAACCTTTAGCATTCGTAATAATTGAATAATTTTTCAGATGCATATCTTCATTACCAAAGCAAAAGTTAAACAAGAATATACGAAAGAGTTTTGCCAACTCAATTTTAGGAAAAGTGCAGTAAATCTCTATTAATTTAATCAGTTTTTCAAGACTGTAATTATACTTAGTTTTTCTGCTCAACTCTGCCAACTGAGAAAAATCTTCCACGTGTAATTTTTTGTTTCTTCCTATACGATCAAATCTCTTGATGAAATAGGATAGAGAGTGATCTGAACATCTAATCAGACCACTTAATGGCACATCAATGCCATACAACCCCGCCATATACATTGTAAAAGCTTCATTTTCGGGAAATTCTTGCCATTCCGGATTTTGCGGTTTCAGGATAAATGTCCCGTACTTTTCAACTAATTCAAAAGACTCTGTACTCACACTTAGTTTGACACTATACTTAGGTTGTACACCTTGAATGGAAATTTTATCAACCTGATCACGACTAATACGCAATTGCTCGTTTTGATTATAATTTAATACATTTAAATGACGAAGTTTGGGATTTAAGCGCCTTAAAGACTTCTCTGTATATTCCCCCGATCTACAATTCTCCATAGAAATCAAACAGCGACTCATTCAGATAATTCCTTTATCGAAATCGCACCGACAAAATCATCCCCAATGGCAATTAATTGAGAGAGATAATCATGCGCATCAATCTTCATACTCTTTAACAAATACTCTAATTGAGCTCCTTCTGGCAAAAGACCATCAAAAAAAGGGGGGAACTGGTCAAATTTATATCTAATAACAGAACATGGCATCGTTCGTGAGATAGGTGGCCCTTTATAATCACTTAAATATTCAAATAAATAAGTACTTGAATTAAACTCACTTAAGTGTCCAGCAAGCTCCCCGTGTAAGGAAACCTCAAGCCTTCTCATTATTAATGCCTTCATAGGAACTCGTTAATTCAATTTTTATATTTAATGCCTCGAGTACTTTAACTAAATTATCAAAACGAATGCTTTGCTTAGCTTTCTCTATATCAAAAACACTCGTCTTACCGACACCAGCAATATTAGCAAGTTCCAGTTGTGTCAAGCCTATGGCTTTACGATGTTCTTTTACCATTAAAGATATTTTTTTCATGTAATCCATAAAAATACTCCAAATTACTGCTTTTGCAGTAATAAATACTGGTGACCACATTATTACCAATAGAAAATATATAAAACATCAATATTTTACTGTTTAAACAGTAAAATATTGAGTTTAAAGAGGGAGTCTTTAAAAATCTCAATCAAAATAACATATTTTTACCGCAATAGCAGTAAAAATATACATCGGATATCGTATTAGAATCGCGACCATAGCTAAGCGCCTGATCAAGGAAAGGCATTCCTTGCAGCGGAGCTCGAAGCAAGACTATTCCTCTTGTTTAGATAGCATCTAATTACTTTCTAACTAAGCCTTCGTCTGGTTGGTTCCACAGGCGATAGGGATCTTGGTGCTTGCGCATCTGATCTAATAAGAGCGCTTCCATTTCTTTTAATTTTGCTGCATATTGAGGCTCATTGGCGAGGTTGACTTGCTTTGCTTGAGGCTGATTTCCCGTCAAGGCAATGATTTCACCCTGATGATGTTCACTGAGTAATTCATCGGGATTTTCCGCTAAATTAAAGAGTTGCGTCTTCCGCACTTTCCCTTCGAGGGTGTCGTACTTGATCAGTTTCCAATCGCCCTTTTTGACGCAGCGCATACCCGGCTTAGTTCCGCCTGCGTAAACGCCAAATACAGTCTCTCTCACTGTATCCTGCTTTGCTTCCAAGACCTTCTTGAAAGACTTTCCTTGATTGGATTCTGGAATGGCAATTCCTGCTAAATCACAGAGCGTGCTCAAGATATCTGTGAGATAGATATTTCCTTTGACGCGTTTGCCCGCTGGAATACCTGGACCTTTGACGATGAAGGGCACGCGAAAAGTATGTTCATAGAGATTTTGCTTACCTTGCAAACCATGGCGACCAATGGCTATACCATGATCAGAAGTGTAAATGATATAGGTGTTGTCTAACTCCCCCATAGACTCTAATTTTTTCAGTACCCGATCAATTTGAATATCAATATTTTCACTACAGGCGTACTCGCGACCGAGCTCATTGCGAATCGTCGCCTCATCGCGATGATGCCAAATCCCTGGGGCACTCACTTCATCGCGAAGACCGGGGTGACCATGAGGGAAGGGGTGCCGACTCAAGTAGTTATAGGGCAATTTTGGCGTTGGCAATTCCGGATTGAGTAATGGTGGATTATTCTTATCACGATGATTTATCGCACCATACTTTTTCAATAACTCAGGCGTACCCTCGCGATCATCATGGGGATGAGAGAAACCATAATAAATCAAAAACGGTTTCTTCGTAGTTTGTGTTTCCCGCTCATTGAGAAAATTCATCACCTGATCACCATGCCAAGCACTGCCCGACTCCGCTGTTCCGCCACGCTTAGTCGCATCGTGACGAATTGTGAACCTTACATTGGCCGCGGGGTAGCTATTGCCTTGCTTGCAGGTTCGCATGGTAATGTAACCCGCTCGGTTAAAAACTGCTGGCAAAGTATACTCTGCTAAATTTGACGGACACATCTGCTCACGAGTTTGACGATCAGCTGAAGCAGGAAGCTTACGAATGGCTCCGTGAGGAAGATTCCACACATTGCGGCCCGACATAATCATGTGTCTTGAAGGATTACATACCGCCCCCTGATTCGAACCCATGTGATGAGCAGCATCAAAAACCATGCCCTGTGAAGCTAAACGATCCAAAGTCGGCGTGTCGAGGGGAGATTTTTTATCGTAAATTTTCAAATCAAAGGGTGATTGATCGTCGACTAAAATGAATAAGAAGTTGGGTTTCTCTGCTGCTTGAGCAAGGTAAATAAAACTGAAAATTATCGTGATAAAAAACTTCATTATTGCAAAATATCCTTTTAAATCTAATTGATAAATATGTGCTGCTCGCCTTAGCTACTGACTCAAAGGCCGGCAAGCTCACAACTTTCTTACAAAGACATACGCAAGACAAAAAGACTTTTTTGACAAGTCCATAAATATTATTACAAAACAAATGAATCTCAGTCAGCTGTTGCTCTTGAGTCAGAGCCATTACACTTAACTTATTCAGAGAGGACCTAGATCTATGTAGCAAAAAATTAATCTTCTTGTTTAATAGACGGATGTTTAAAACACGAAACTATTTTAACTGCCCTCAGTAACAGGAAGCAGCATCCTTTAATCTTTTTAACGAAAGCCCATTCATATGATAAGTAAATCATCATTTCTCATAACTCTCGCCCTACTCATCTCTTCCCCTCTGTTTGCAGAGACTTTTGTTGTGGCTCACCGTGGGGCTTCCAAGCAAGCACCAGAAAATACTCTCCCTGCTTTTGACTTAGCCTGGAAGCACGATGCCGATGCCATAGAAGCTGACTTTCGACTCACAAAAGATGGTCATGTGGTCTGCATTCACGATCAAAATACAAAAAGAACTGCTGGGAAAAATTTAATCGTGGCTAAATCGACTTTGAGTGAATTACAAAAACTCGATGTGGGTTCCTTTAAGGGCAAACAATTTAAGGGCACAAAGATCCCGACAATTGAGGAAGTCTTTGCCTCTATTCCAAAGGGGAAAAAGATTTTTATCGAAATCAAGTCAGGGCCAGAAACCCTTGAACCCATTATAAAAGCTCTCAACAACAGCTCTTTGAAACCTGAACAAATTGCCATAATCAGCTTTAAAGAAAAAATCCTTCTGGACGTCAAAAAGCATGCTCCCCATATCTACACCTCATGGCTGTGCAATATCAAAAAGAAAAGAGGCAAGCCCAGCCCGAGTTTTGACTCGGTTTTAAAAACCTTGAAGGATTATAAAATTGATGGCCTTAGTACTTCCCACAATCATTTAAATACTGAGATGATTCAAACACTCCAAAATCAAGGCACTGATTGCCATGTCTGGACAATTAATGATGCTCGCCAGGCGAAAAAGTTTATTGAATGGGGCGTTGATTCAATTACCACCGATATTCCCCATTCAATCTCAAAACCTTAAACTTTACTCGACGACTTCAAAGCTCGCGATGTAAACAATTTGACGGCGGTTCTCGCCCTGTTTCACTTTAACTGTCATACTGACTTCGTCGTCGAGTGCGGTTTTTACTTCTTCCAAAGGTTTTTTCAGGAGCATAAACTCTTCACCTTTTTCATCAATAAATAGGGTGCCGTAGGGCACCTTTTTAAAAGTCCCTTGAAGTTCGAGCTTACTCAATTCAACTTTTTCTTCTTTGGCCAACAAGGGGCTCACAAAGCTTAAACACAAGAGCCAAACTAATACTTTTTTCATCACTATCTTCCTAATAATTTATTTCACCCAAATCCTTTTTGAGTCTTACTCTTTATATCGTCCTGCAAAACCTTATTTGACAAGCGCAGTAAAATTCCATTTAAAGATTCTCATTTATTGTACGAAATCACCGAAAAGTTCTCCTATAATGGCTTAGAGCGCTTATATTGTGCTGCTCGCAAAGAAACGATTTAGGCATTTTCATGGACGAAAAAAACTTGGATAAAACTCCTGAAATGATTCCTCATTTGATGGATCATTTTGACGCCGCGTTTAATGAACATGAGCAAGAATACCTACGCCTTTTGGAAGAACTTGAAATCGGAGACGAACGCTATGAAGTCAATAGCACTGTCAACGAAGGAGGTATGAAATACATTTTCGATACCTATGATGGGCTGACCAAGCGCAGCGTGGCCAAGGCCATCATGAAAAATTCTGCTGACCAAGAAACCGTTAAAAACTTTATTCGCGAAGCCCGCATAACGGCTTCACTCGAACACCCGAATATCGTTCCTGTTCACGACATCGGCATAGAAGACGAGATCGAACCTTTTTTTACCATGAAGTTATTGCACGGCGAAAACTTACAGGACATCCTCGATCAGCTTAAAGCAGGAAATTCCCAGTACGAAAAACTCTATCCTCGGGTCGAATTACTCAACATATTTCTTAAGATTTGCGACGCGGTGGCTTTTGCTCACTCAAAAAACGTTTTACACCTCGACCTCAAACCGGCGAATATCCAAGTCAATGAATATGGTGAGGTATTGCTTTGTGATTGGGGCTTAGCTCGACAATTACAGAATACTGGAGACGAAGTTTTAGATGATCCCGAATTAGATAACTTAAAAAACGATTCGATTGAACTGACTCAAGACGGCATCCTCAAAGGGAGTCCTGGCTACATGGCTCCCGAACAAATTACTAGCTCTGTGGGTGCTCGATCATATACAACTGACATCTACTGCCTTGGGGCAATCCTCTATTCAATCCTCACACTCAAGCGCTCAATCGAAGGCTCAAATTTAAAGGAAATAGTGGCTAAAACCCTTAAAGGCCAAATCACCCCACCGATCAATCGCAGCCCCGAGCGAGAAATATCGCGCAGTATGAATGCTGTGACCATCAAAGCCATGACTTTGGATCCGAATGATCGCTACCAAACTGTGAATGAATTATCTAAAGAAGTCAAAGCTTTCCTACAAGGTTTTGCAACCGAAGCAGAAGGCGCTGGTTTCTTCACGCTCTTAAAACTCCTCTTCAAACGTCACAAAGAAGTATGTGCACTCATTGCTGGATCAGTCTTTCTCATCGTTATTATCACCGCAAGCTTTATGGAAAGTCTCAAAGATGAACGGGAGGCCGCTATTGCAGCTGAACAAATGGCCCGCCGTGCCGAAGGGCAAGAAAAAGTCGCTCGTAAAAATGCTGAAGCCGCCCAGTTTAAAGCCGAAAGAGCTGATGCACGCAGTATGGAGATTCGTAAGCAAACAGCTATTCACTTACTCGATTTTGCCCGTAAAGAATATCAAAAAAGTAGCTACCAGCACTCATTAGAACTTGTCGAAAAATCGCTACTCTCTGATCCCCAGCTCATGGAAGCTCGTTATTATTACGCGCTCTATCTTTTTGGTTTTCACAAATTCTCTCAAGCACTCGAAGAGCTCAATAACTATCAAGGACCTTTAGAAACTGAATGGCTTCGCAAATTTTGCATCGAAGCTCAAAAAGAAACTTACGACAATTTCGTTACCTCATCGACTTTTACCAAAATTTTAAAAGATATGAAGACCCTCAAGCGTCACCAAAGACTACGCCACCATTTCCTCTCCCTCGCTACTTACATCTACCCAGAAGAGCAACGCTGGAAATTTGCTCGGGCTCACCTCAAAGAAATGAGTGTCGCCAACTTTAAATTTGACTTAAGTGAGAACCTAGGAGGAACCTTTGCTCTCTCTATTGCCGGTAGCAAAGGCATTTATGATATTACGGCTCTTAACAACCTGCCAATCTCGGAACTCGATGCTTCTAATACCGACATTGACGACATCCTCGCCACTGCACAGATGCCCATAGAAAAGCTCAATATAAGTTTTACACATGTACACGACATCCTACCACTTGAAGGCAAAGCGATTAAGGACATCAACATTTGGAAAACGAATGTTCGTAACCTGAGGCACATTTCCACGGCACCTCTCGAAGTGATTCACCTCAATAATAAGTGGTCAGACTTACGCTATCTCGAGGGAATCAAAAGTTTGCGTACGGTTTACTTATCTCGCTATACATTTAATGAGGCTATCCTCAATAGAATTCAATCTCAAAAACCTCAGGAACTTGAACTCATTTTTGTGGATTAGCTGTCACATTTTGCTTCCTAGAGCTTATTCATTACTACAAAGATGAACTCAATTCGGTATACATGATGACAAAACTCTCTACAATATTCCTCTTGCTTAGCGTCTCGCTAAGTGCCCTCGCAGCTCTGCCCAACATCCTCTTTATATTTTCGGATGATCACGCAACTCAAGCTGTAGGAAGCTACGGTTCAATAATTAATTCAACCCCAAATATTGATCGCATCGCGAGTGAAGGAATTCGCTTCGACCGATGTCTCGTGACCAACGCCATTTGTGGCCCCAGCCGAGCCACTATCCTTACCGGTAAATACTCTCATCTCAATGGCTTTTATAAAAATGATATGTACTTCGATGGCAGGCAAATCACTTTCCCGAAATTGCTTCGCCAAGCGGGTTATCAAACTGCGGTCATTGGCAAATGGCACCTTGCGAGTCTGCCCACGGGTTTTGATCACTTTGAAGTTATCACGGGGTATGGGGGACAAGGCAAGTACTATCACCCCGTCATGAACCGTAATGGAGAGCCCACTAAGCACCGCGGCTACACAACAGAGGTCATCACCAAGCTCAATATGGAATGGCTAAAGAATCAACGCGACCCCAACAAACCCTTTATGCTGATGATGCAACATAAAGCTCCCCACCGCGCCTGGCTTCCTTCCCCAAAATACATGAATGCCTTTAAAGATAAGAAGTTCCCCAAGCCCGCCAACCTCCATACCGATTATCAAGGCAAGGCGAGTCATGTCAAAAAACAAGATATGATGATTAAAGACTCCATGAATCCTGGCGACTTAAAACTCACACCTCCGAAATACTTGGATGGTGCGGACCTCGCAAATTGGCATAAGGCTTATGACGAGGAGAATGCGGCCTTCGCAAAAGCTAAGCTGAGTGGGAAAGCTTTGCGCTCATGGAATTATCAGCGCTATATCCGCGACTACGTTCGCTGTGTCCAATCAATTGATGACTCAATTGGAGAAGTCCTCAACTACCTCGATGAAAGTGGCCTCGCAGAAAACACCCTGCTTATTTACTCTTCAGATCAAGGATTCTTCCTCGGTGAGCATGGTTGGTTCGATAAACGCTTCATGTATGAAGAAGCCCTGCGCACTCCACTCGTGATGCGTTGGCCTGGAAAAATCAAAGCTGGTTCAGTTGATTCTCACATTACATCTAACCTTGATTTTGCTCAGACTTTTCTAGAAGTTGCCGGAGTCAAAGTACCTGCAGAGATGCAGGGGGCCAGCCTTCTCCCCATCATGAAAGGACAACAGCCTGAAAACTGGCGAGAGAGCTTTTATTATCATTACTATGGTTACCCCGACTGGCACTTGGTGCAAAAACACTGCGGTGTCACCGATGGTCGCTACAAACTTATTCATTTTTATACCACCGATGAGTGGGAACTCTATGATCGAAAAAATGACCCTGAAGAAAATATTAACCGCGCCTCAGACCCGGAATTTAAAAGTATTTTACAAAACATGCGCAAGAAACTCTCTCAGCAGCGAATACAACTGAAAGTACCTTCCGATGAGGAAGTCATTCAGCAATTCAAACATCTTGAAAAGGAAAATTCGTACCTAAAATGGGGAGTCAAGAAAAAATAGATCGCCGCTCACTTTTAACTGGCGTAGTTGCAGGACTCGCTTCAAGTTCATGCCTCTCAAGCCAAGTTAAAAATCAAGATCATTATCCTTTTAAAAAATCCTTTTGTTACTGGCCCTATAGGAATATTTGGTCAATTGATCAGATGATTGAAGTTGCAAATAAACTAAATTGTCAAGGAATTGAATTAGTCGACCCCAAGCACTGGCAGAAACTCAAAGATGCTGGCCTTGAATGCTCACTGAGCACCTCGCACCCCTTCACTAAAGGCATGAATCATATAAATTTTCACGATGCCAACATTGCCAAACTAAAAGAGCGTATTGACCTCTGCAAAAAGTTTGGCTTCCCCTCTGTCATTACCTTTGTCGGCTACCATGATAGCAGTCCCAATGGTGGAGGTAAAGTTTCGCCAAAAGATGGCATTAAGAATTGTATTAAAGCCTACGAAAAAATTCTTCCTTATGCTGAGAAACAGGGCATCACTATCCAAATGGAAATTTTGAACTCACGAGTGACTGAAAAAATGAAAGGTCATCCAGGTTTTGCTGGAGATACCGTTGAGTACTGCGGAGAAATCATTCGCCACTTCAATTCAGATAATTTTAAACTGCTCTTCGATATCTATCACGTCCAAGTGATGCAGGGTGATTTAATCACTCGAATAAACAATAACATCGACATTATCGGACATATCCATACCGCCGGATGCCCCGGTAGAAATGAATTAAATGACCAGCAGGAAATCAACTACCCCGCCGTGATAAAAGCTCTTAAGGACAATATGTACAAAGGCTACGTAACTCACGAGTTCCTGCCTACAACTGATCCATACAAAGGACTTCAACAAGCTTTTGAAGTTTGCTCCCCCCGCGTTTAACTTCTGCTGATCACCACCACTGCGCTACGCGCTGGTAAATGATTAAAGTCCGGAAAACTGCCCGATGGATTTGTCGCCGGATGTTGTACTGAAAGAAAAAGCTCCTTACCATTTTTCATAAAATAAGGGCCCGTAAATTCAGCGGCTTTTGGAGGTGTCGCAAAACGTTTAGAAAGTGCTCCCCCCTCAGTCTTTTGACAATGCCACATACCGTCAGTAAAACCAGGAAAACTGTAACCATCAGAACATACCCACAATTCACCATTGAGATCAAAAGCTCCATTGTCCGGGTAAACAAAACAACCTTGTAAAGTCGTCTCTTTAGAGAAGCTTGAGTACGCAGGATCACCGCTGAACTTACCACAAATGACAAAGAAGCTCCATTCACCCCCGTCGCCTTGATCATTCAGTTCAATAATATGCCCCGCACCTTGTTCCACTTTATTAGCTGCATTTAATTTACTCGCACTACGACCACGGTTACCGGTCATGAAGAAAAAGATATTCCCCGTTTTAGGATTGATATCAATATCCTCGGGTCGATCCATGGGCGTCGCTTCTAATAAGTCGGCCGCTTTTCGGGAATCAATTTGTACATCGGCTTGAGAACGGAAACCATTTTTTTCGGTCAAAGGCCCCTGGCCATGCACCATCGGCAACCACTTCATCGTGCCATCTTCTGCGAACTTCGCAACATGCAGAACGCCACTCTCTAATAAGCTTTTATTATAGTCGCGATCGCCTTCTTTATATTTTTTTGCCGAAACAAATTTATATATGTATTCGAAGCCTTGATCATCACTAGTGTAGACCTCCACATAGCCATCTTTACGTACACGAACCTTGGCGCATTCATGTTTACAACGGCCCAACATAGAGTGCTTTTTCATCGGCTCATTGGGCTTGAGCGGGTCGATTTCAACTACCAAACCAAAGTGCAGGGCTGATTGATATTCACTATCTAAATCAAAACGAGGATCAATCCCTGCAAAAAAGTTCCCTTTCTTATTCATCCCAAAGCGCTTGAAGTTTGGCTCTTCTTTATGACCTTTGATCTCTCCTGAAAAGTACCCTTGAACATTTTCTTCAGCGGTCAAATAAGTCCCCCAAGGCGTATAACCCCCCGCGCAATTACCTAGAGTCCCTGCAGAAACGATGCCATCAGGACTCGCTTTAGATTTCATTCTCTCATGGCCCGCTGCGGGCCCCGTAATCACCGCTTTTGTCTCCGGCGTGATCCTTCTACTATAAGGCGAGGATAGATTAACTTCCCAATTCTTATCTTTATCACGCTTGATAGCCGCTACCGAAACTCCCACAGAATGATAGGCTGCTTTTTTTCGTTCTTTACTATCTGGGTGCTGACCATGTTCAGGGAATTCATTATTAATGCAAATAATGGCTTCATCGGCACTCTGCTCAAAAACATGAAGAAAATCACAAGCTCCACCAAAGCGATTTTTTTGCTCTTCTGCACTTAGTTTTTTTGGATCATAACTTTCTAGACCCGCTTTTAAGGGGTCACCAAATGCGCATAAATTTTTATAAACAAAGCCTTGCGCTAAACGCAAACCGGAAGCTTGTCGCGCCGGCAATTCTTCAAAAGCGGTAAAACCTTTTTGAGTTTCTTCCTTCCCAGAAACTCCTAGGCTCATGGCTCCCATGCCCGCCATACCCAACTTCATAAAGTGGCGGCGGCTCATTTCTTGCATCGATAAGACTTGACTCTTGTTAACTCTTTCTTGACTCATAATAAATCCTAATTAGCTACTCTAATTAATAGAACAATACATCTAATAATCTTTCTCGTTTATTTAAATCAGTTCAGTTCTCGTTAAATATAAACAATTATTTTTTAATTTTTTTATCAATCCGTGTAAGAAAGTATGAAAACTCCCCGAATTAGTAGTTAAGCAACAACAAAAACTTAATAAAACACGGAGAACTACAATGAAAAAATTCCTTACAATTATGATGAGCATGGGTTTTATCCTCTCGACTTCAGCTTTCGATGCTAATGAAAAAACTGCGCGTGAAGGTAAAGAGAAAAAAGGCAAATGCGAAAGCTGCAAAAAAGGCGAAAAAGGTGAGCGTGGTGAAAAAGGTCCTCGCGGTAAACACGGGGATCACGAAGAGCGTCGCGAAGCCATGAAAGAAAAAATGAAAGACATGTCCGAAGAAGAACGCGAAGCTTTTAAAAAGGAAATGCGCGAAAAACATAGCGGAAAGAAAATGGAACACGAAGCTATGAAAGCCCAGTGGGAAAGCATGTCAGAATCAGAACGTGAAGAAATCAAAGCCAAAATGAAGCAACGTCACGATGAACGTCGCCAAGTGATGGATACTATGAGTGAAGAAGAACGCAAGATGGTCAAAGAAGCCTTCGAAGCAAAAAAAGATGCCATGCGTGAAAAAATGAAAAACTTACCCGAAGAAGAACGTCAGGCTTTCAAAGATGAAATGAGAGCTAAGCACGAAGCTTTCCGTAAAGGCATGGAAGGTAAATCAATCGAAGAGAAAAAAGCTTACGTCCTATCAAGAGCTCAAGCTTCGAACTAAAATTATAAGAACTGTCCTCGGGCTCCTCGTTGCGTAAACAGCGGGGAGTTTTTTTACATTATAATATCTAAGGAATTTCTACAAAAGCTTTAAAGTTCATTCATATTCAAGAAGACGTTTATAAAGGCATAGCAATGAATAAAATTTTAAAGATATACCTAATATTAGCACTCACTATAAATCTTATTGGCGGTGAAGCTTCTACTGAAGCTTGGCAGCAGTTTGACACCCCCAACAAAAGAGCGCTTTGGGTATGGTCCCCCACAAAACAAAAAATGTGGGATGGAGAAAAAAAAGATACCCGTTGGAATCAAAACTATAAGAACTGTCATGATTTACTGCTCGATTTCGCGCACAATAAATCCATCCGCGTGCTCTACCTCTACATTGGTTCTTGGCATTGGTCTAAGTCACAATTCATCGATGGACAACTTCAACATGAAAAACAACTCGCCAATTTGATTCGCAAAGCCAATAAAAAGGGCATTCAAGTTTGGGCCATGTACTACATCAACGATTCACCCGAAAAAGTAAAACCTGGAATTGAGGGCATCAAACATATTATTGACTGCATTGCAGCATTCAATAAAAAATTCCCTGACGCAAAGTTTGCGGGGATTCAATCAGACCAAGAACCCAATAAGTCCGAGAACTGGCATGATTTAATACAATTTCTCACGGTTGGGCAAGAGCATGTAGATAATGTGGCTCCGAAATTAATCTTCTCTCAAACTCTTAAACCCTCTTATATTCGAGAGGATTTAAACTGGAAAGGAACAAATAAAAAATTCTACAAACACATCTTAGATACGATAGATCATGTGGCTTTAATGGCTTACAACGATAATCCAACTGTAGCTTACCGTTGGTCTGAAGCGGTCTGTCAATATGCATCGGAAGTAAAGAAAAAAGCCTCCATCGGTTTTGAGACTGATGATCTCAGTCACTTTAATTATGATGCTTCAATGGAAACTTGGTTTGAGCAAATCTTAGAAGAGAAAAGTCGCTTTGATGGCAGTGCAGGGAGTTTCGAAGCCACCATGCAGGATTTTGAAAAGAAGCTTGCACAATTCGATGGTTTTGATCGTATGGTTATTCACTCTTACCGGTCTTATTTTAGCTTGTGGTTTAGTCACGCTGGCTCCTACGAACCCGCAGATCACCCTTCCTCTTGGCCAAAACCTCCTGCAGTAAGTCTCGAACAAGACCTTCGTCCCCTTTTTAAAAAATGAAATTACCTAATGTGAAGTGATCGACGGGAAAATTGGGTTTCATCACCTCAACGCATATATTTGCCTAAATCATAAATTTAGGAGACCCCCAGATGAGTAATCAATCTAATGCCGAACTCAAACATTTCATGCAAGGTCTCATCAAGCGAAATCCAGGTGAATTGGAATTCCATCAAGCTGTAGAGGAAGTTGCGATAAGCCTCATGCCTTTTATTCTCGATCATGATAAATATCGAGTGGGGCGAGTTTTAGAACGTCTGACCGAACCCGATAGAATCATCATTTTCCGAGTCTGTTGGGAAGATGACCTTGGTAACTTGCGAGTCAACCGCGGTTATCGTGTTCAATTCAGCAATTGCATTGGACCCTATAAAGGGGGACTCCGCTTTCACCCGTCTGTTAGTTTAAGTATCCTCAAATTCCTCGGTTTCGAACAAATTTTCAAAAATAGTCTCACCACCCTTCCTCTTGGCGGAGGTAAAGGTGGTGCCAACTTCAACCCGAAAGGCAAGTCTGATCGCGAAGTCATGCGCTTTTGTCAATCATTCATGACCGAACTCACACGCCATATTGGTGCTGACATTGATATCCCTGCGGGTGACATCGGAGTTGGTGCTCGTGAAATAGGCTATCTCTATGGTCAATTCAAACGACTCAATAATCGCCACACGGGAGCGATTACGGGTAAAGGTTTTGATTATGGTGGATCGTTGATGCGTCCTGAAGCCACTGGCTATGGCTGTGTTTATATGATGCGAGAGGCTCTCTCACATGCGGGAGATGATTTGGATCGCAAAACATGTTTAGTCTCAGGGGCAGGTAATGTGGCTCAGTTCTGTGCAGAGAAATTGATTCAACTGGGCGCTAAAGTTCTCACTATGTCAGATTCCGGCGGCACCATTTATGATGCTGAAGGTATCAATGAAGAAAAACTCACATGGATCAAAGAGCTTAAGAATGTACGTCGCGGTCGTATTTCTGAATACACAAAACAATTTCCAAAAGCAGAATACTTAGAAGGAAAACGTCCATGGGCTATCCCCGCTGATCTCTCTTTTCCCTGTGCGACACAAAATGAACTTGAAGAAAATGATGCAAAAAACTTGGTCAGCAATGCTTGCCAAGCGGTTTGTGAAGGAGCTAATATGCCATCAACAAAAGAAGCTATCGATGTTATCCAAGCTGCGAAAGTCATCTTTGTTCCAGGCAAAGCTGCGAATGCAGGTGGCGTCGCAGTTTCCGGCTTAGAAATGACTCAAAACTCGATGCGTATTCACTGGAGTGCCGAGGAAGTGGATCAAAAACTATTGGGGATCATGCAAAACATTCATCGAAAATGTGTGCGATATGGTGAAACAGATGATTACACTGATTATGTCAAAGGTGCCAATATTGCCGCCTTCTCAAAAATAGCCGACACCATGCTTGCTTATGGTGTGACCTAAAAAAAATCAAAAAATGTCATCTCCATGTGTTGAGATTGTTTTCGTTAGCACTAGTACAGTTTTGAAAACAATTTAATAACCCCCTATGGAGAACCCATGAAAAAATATATCCTACTCGCCCTCGCTCTTATGAGCATCTCAACTCTTGCTGATGCAAAGAAAATCCTTTATTTCACTCATGAGCCGGGCAGATGGCATAAATATGCGCCTCAAAAAGAGGTTTTTATCAAAGTTGCTAAAGAAGCTGGATGGGAACTCTCGGTTTCAACAGGTGATCACGATCCACAAATCCTTAAACTGCGCGACCCAAAACTCACTGAAGGTTATGATGCAGTCGTTTACAACTTCTGCTTTGCAAAATCCGAAGACTTAGAAGCTGCCGCCAATGTCATTGCTCAAACTAGAGAGAAAGGTGTGCCGGCTATGGTTATTCACTGTTCAATGCATAGTTTTTGGGCGACTTTCAAAGGCAAAGAACAAGGCAAGGCGACGATTAAAAATGGTCTTAAAGAAAAATGGGAAAAAGCTCACCCAGGTAAAGAATTCCCAATTTGGGGTGACTTCACTGGTGTAGCATCTACTAAGCACGGCCCTAAAGCTCCCATTAAAGTAGAAAAATGCTGCGATCACGATGCCACTAAATCACTTAAAGCAGAGGGCTACACGACAACTAAAGCCGAACTCTACAATAACTTTTACGTGACTAAAGAGGTAAAGCCTCTTCTCAATGGCATTCAAAAACAAGGAAAAAAAGAAGCTAAAGCGATCGTCATGTGGGAAGTTCCCCAAGGGAAAAGTAAAGTTATCGGTCTTTCTCTCGGTCACGATATCGGCGAATGGAACCAAGCTGAATTCCAAGGTCTTCTCAAAGACGCCGTTAACTATATGGTAAAATAATTTAACTTTTTTGTTGCGAACCGGCCTTAGGGTCGGTTTTTTTGTGTAAATAGCGCAATATTCATTCACAAACACGAATACATTGTTGTTAACTTAAATAATTTCTTAATCAAGTAAGGACTCAAATGAAAGTCTCACTCAATTTTCTTCTCTGGACAACTTTTGTCAGCGAAGATCAATTTTACCTTTTCGAAGAATTAAAAAACATGGGTTATGATGGCGTCGAAATCCCCGTGATGGATGGCGACTATGATCATTATCGCAAAATGAAAGCTGAACTTGATCGCCTTGGCCTCATGGCTTCTGCATCAACTTTTGTGGCTCCTGATGAAGATCCCATGTCTAGCGACCCTGAAGTTCGCGCCAAAGGTTTAGCGAAACTCAAAGATAATATTGATAAAGCTGAAATCCTCGGTTCAAAAACTTTGATTGGTCCAGTCTATGCGGCTCATAAGCAATTTGAACTTGAGGATTCGATGGAAGAATCATTCAAACGTTCTGCCTCTTTACTGAAAGAAGCCTGCCAATATGCTGCTCCAAAAGGCGTTCACATTGGTGTAGAATTCCTCAACCGTTTCGAAATCATTCTTCTCAACTGTGCCAAAGACTCGATGGATTACTGTAAACTTGTAGATGAACCTAATATTGGAATTCTTTACGACACTCACCATGCTCACATCGAAGAATACTCTATCCAAGGTGCCTTTGACGAAAGTGGTTCTTTCTTTAATCACCTGCACTTCTCCGAGAGCCACCGTGGTATTCTTGGTGAAGGTTTAGTGGATTGGGAAGCGACAAAGAAAGCAGTCAAATCACTCAAAAACTATGATGGCAATATTGTGATCGAAGCTTTTGCCGATGATGTTGAAGGTCTTCGTGAAGGCGCAAACCGTTGGCGTCCACTCTTCGGCGACAAACTTGACCTCGCTAAAAAGTCTCTTGACTTCACGCGCGAACTAATCAAGTAAACTCACCACTCGCAAAAAAAGAAGGCTGAATCATTTTGATTCAGCCTTCTTTTTGTCCATAGTGAGTGGTTCTTACTGATTCTCTACTGAGTTAGTTTTCACCACTGATTGACTACAAGACTTTGAACAACCACCACAACTTGAATTACAACTCATCAATATTGAGATCATTGTAATTATTGATGCCGCCATAGCAACTTTTATTAAAAAATATTTCATTGTTTACGCCCTTATAATTATTCTCAACACCCAATATTATTCGATAAAAAAGCAAAAATTATACTTTTTACTCTAAGTAGCATAATTAGCCTTGTTTTTATAAGACTCAACTCATAAGTTTGATTAGCCTGCAAACAAGGAGACTGTCATGCAAATCGAATTGGGTTTTGAACCCAAAAACATCTATCGAAACCTCTCTTATCAAGAGCTCCGTGAACACGAAATCAACAATCACGAAGGTGAGGTCACTACGCTTGGTGCCTACACCGTTGACACAGGTAAATTCACGGGACGCTCGCCTAAGGATAAATTCTTTACTCCCACGGATGATTTATGGGTGGGGCCCGTCAACCAAGAAGTCCCACTAAGCACATGGGATACGCTAAAAAAACGTGCCCTGGAACACTACGAGAACAAAGACATTTACCTCACAGATTGTTTTGCAGGCGCCGTGGATAATAGCAACCGCCTATCAGTTAGAATCATTTCCGAAATTGCGTGGCAATCACATTTCTGTAAAAATATGTTCATTCGTCCCAGTGATGACGAACTCCAGAATTTTACGCCAGAATTCACCATTATTAATGCCTGTAAGATCACGGCAGATGACTACGAAGAGCTCGGCTTAAACTCTCCTGTATTTGTCATTTTTAACATCGAAGAGAAAATGGCCATCATTGGAGGAACTTGGTATGGCGGGGAAATGAAAAAAGGTATATTCTCTGTCATGCATTACCTGCTCCCTCAAAAAGGTGTCCTCTCCATGCATTGCTCAGCCAACATGGACAAAGAAGGCCACACCGCCCTCTTCTTCGGTCTTTCAGGCACAGGAAAAACCACTTTATCGACTGACCCCAAACGCGAACTCATTGGTGATGATGAGCACGGCTGGGATGATGAAGGCGTTTTCAACTTCGAAGGTGGCTGTTACGCCAAAACAATTCGCCTCAATCCAGAATTTGAACCCGATATCTATGGCGCCATTCAAGAAAATGCCCTTTTAGAGAATGTGGTTATTCGAGAAGACAAAAGTATTGACTTTGATGATGATTCCAAAACAAAAAACACGCGTGTCTCCTACCCCATCGAACACATCGATAATCGCGTTTCTCCTGTGAGCCGTGGCAACCACCCCGAAGTCATTATTTATCTTTGTTGCGATGCCTTTGGCGTTGTGCCTCCTATCTCACGTTTAAATCGAGAACAGGCGATGGAGTACTTCATCTTAGGCTATACGGCTAAAGTTGCGGGAACCGAGTTGGGCGTTACCGAACCTCGTCCCGATTTTTCTCCATGTTTTGGTGGACCCTTTCTCACTCTACACCCTCGTCGTTACGCCGAAATTTTAGGTAAAAAAATTGATCAACATGAGTCTCGTGTCTACTTAGTGAACACAGGCTGGATTGGCGGACCTTATGGAGTTGGTGAAAGAATTAGTTTGCCCTTAACTCGAAAAATCATTGACGCAGTTTTAGATGGTTCAATTGAAAAAAACGGTTACTTTACTGATCAATCATTTGGTCTTGAAGTCCCTAATGCTATCGAAGGTGTTCCAAATGAAGTCATTCATCCAGAATTAGCTTGGGATAATGTGCAACACTATAGAGAGGAGGCGGCTAAGCTAGCCCAATTGTTTAAAGACAACCATGACAAATATTAAAAGCTGTTTAATAAAATTAGAAAACGCTCAACTTGTACTCCGTCAAAAACGCCTCCTAGAAAACTTTTCCTGGGAACTGAAAACTCATGAACATTGGACAATTATTGGGCCCAATGGTTCAGGAAAATCTCTACTCGTTGGACTGCTCACACAAAGGTACCAAGGAAAGGAAATTGAATTTTTCATTAATCCCGAGAAAATCCAGGAAGTTTCCTTCTCTGCTGTCCAAGAAAGTCTCGATTATGAAGCTTGGAATGACGACTCCGAATTCATCGAGGGTGGCTTTGATAAAGGTCGCTCAGTAAAAGAATTCATTTGCGAAGATCGCTATGAACTCGACCAAGATTTAATCACGCAATTCAAACTTGATAATTTTCTCGAAACAGGCATTAAATTCATCTCGAACGGAGAAATGCGTAAAGCGCATATCCTGCGTGCCTTAGTGCGGAATCCGCAAATCCTTATTCTCGATGGTATTTTCGAGGGCTTAGACAAAAAAGCCAAAGTTCAAATCGGCGCTATTATCAATGCACTGCCCGGCTCCACACAAATCATCAACTGTGTTCAAGATAGTGATCAAATCCCTGAAAAATGCACCCACCTTTTGTGCTTAGATAAATGCCAGATTATGAGTTCTGGACCGCGCTCACGCGTAGAAAGTTCGCGTGAGTTTGAGCGACTTTTCAAAGAACCTCCCCCCATACCAACAACTTTGCCTGACTCATACACCAGTCCAGAAATCATTGAAAAAGGCACTGAAATTATCCGCATGAAAGACCTCTCAGTTGTCTACGGAGAGAAAACCGTGATTAATCAACTCACTTGGTCCGTGAACGCAGGAGAGCATTGGTGCATCTCTGGCCCCAATGGTGCCGGAAAAACGACCTTGCTCTCACTTATTTCAGCAGATAATCCCCAAGGCTATGGCAAGGACTTCTATTTATTTGGTCGTAAGCGCGGAAGTGGTGAATCTATTTGGGACATCAAAAAACGCATTGGTATTGTGACGACTGAACTCCAACTCGAGTATCACCAAAATATTTTTGCCCTCGACGTGGTGGTTTCTGGCTTTTTTGATTCAATCGGACTCTACCGAGAAGCGGATGCCAGCCATTTACAAATTGCCCGTGATTGGATGCAAACTTTAGGGCTCAAAGACTTAGAAGATATTTCCTTCGAAAACCTTTCCTATGGCGAACGACGCAGTGTACTGCTCGCTCGTGCGATGGTTAAGTCGCCCAATATTTTAATTTTGGATGAGCCCTGTCAAGGCCTCGATAAACGCAACCGCACCGCTCTCATGAATACAGTCTCCTTTCTCGCTAAAGAAACCGACATGACCATTCTCTATGTTTCGCACAAAGCCGAAGCTCAGCTGGATTTCATCAAATATCACTTAGAATTTGTCGCCGAAGACGGCCAGCCCTGCTCTTTTGCTATTAGTAGTGAGTAAGTTTAATTCTGTTCGTGCTGTATTCTTTAGAGAAAAATGCTAGTTTTGAATTAACTTTTTACTAAAACTAATCGAGTCAAACTTTAATGGATGAACTAAAAGAAGAGCATAACTGGCGCACAGGTGAAATGCGTAAGTTGGGTTGGAAAGAACGCCAACGCGAACAGTCGCTTATCGATTTTTTTGGTTCAGCTTTTGGCCCCTCCGAAGCCTCGCATCTCATCCGCAATGATTCTGCTCCTATCCAGGGCTCACTCAATAACATCGTTAATAAATTCGAAAAAAAACTCAACAACCCTGCACGCATCCTACAAGAAGAGTGGGATCAATATGTAAGCGGGCCACTCGTCGAACATTCTCGCCCCAAGTTTCTACGCCCTGATGGTGCGATGATTATCGAAGGCGATAATTCCACCTACACTTACTCGCTCAGAAGCTATTATTCTCGAGAATTACTGATGCGTCTTCAACAACGCTTTCCCGGTCAGGTTAAAAGTATCATTTTTGTGACCGCAAAAACTTAAAGGTAAATACATGAGCAACAAAGAACGCCCGTCTTGGGATCAATACTTCATGAATATCGCACATGTAGCTGCGGAACGCAGCAGCTGCTCGCGCCGTCATGTTGCAGCCGTCATCGTCAAAGATAAACGCGTCATCTCAACTGGCTACAATGGCACTCCACGCGGCGTGAAAAACTGTGATGATGGTGGTTGCCCACGCTGTAACTCTGATGTCGCTTCGGGACACGGCCTAGATGAATGCCTCTGCTGTCATGCCGAGGAGAATTCTATCGTTCAAGCCGCATGCCATGGCATTTCGATTAATGGTGCCTCGATCTACACCACATACTCACCCTGTTTACTCTGTGCCAAAATGATTATTAATGCTGGAATACACGAAGTCATTTTCCATCAACGTTATAGCATTGACTCAACATCTTCACAACTTTTAAATGAAGCAGGGGTCACCCTGCGTCCCGTCGAATAAATCTAGGATTTTATCATGTCTTATAAGCTCCCCATACGCCCGCGTAGAAACCGCGTCAACTCATCCATCCGTAGTTTAGTTCAAGAAAACCAAGTCACGGTTGACGACCTCATCATGCCCCTCTTTGTCATTGAAGGCGAAGGTCAGAAAATTGAAGTTCCTTCAATGCCAAATATCTATCGTTTTTCTCTCGATAAATTAGCAGCTGAAGTCGCTGAATTATGGGAACTCGGAATTAAAGCCGTGGCACTCTTTCCCGCAATCAATGATGATCTGAAAGATTCAGTCGCAACTGAATCCACTAATCCCCAAGGCTTATTTCAGCGCGCTATCCAAACAGTGAAGCAAACCTGCCCTGACATGCTGACAATTTGTGACGTTGCCATGGATCCTTATAGCTCAGATGGCCATGACGGCTTTGTGGAAAACGGTGAAATCATCAATGATATCACTTTGCCCATACTTGCCAAAATGGCCGTTGCCCAAGCTGAAGCAGGCGCTGACATTATTGCTCCCTCGGACATGATGGACGGTCGTGTTGCGGTGATTCGAGACGTCCTTGATCAAGCAGGCTTTGCGAATGTTGGTATTCTTGCGTACACAGCAAAATATGCCTCAGCTTTTTATGGCCCTTTCCGTGACGCACTCGACTCAGCACCAAAAGCAGGCGATAAAAAAACTTACCAAATGAACCCTGCTAATACACGTGAAGCTCTACGAGAAGCCGAATTGGACACCGCCGAAGGTGCTGATATGATCATGGTTAAACCGGGCCTCCCCTATTTAGATGTGGTTCAGTCACTCTCACAAAGCTCACAACTCCCTATTGCGGTCTATAATGTGTCAGGTGAATACGCTATGTTACAGGCGGCAGCTGAAAAGGGTTGGTTGGATTACCGTAGCTCTGTTTGCGAAACTTTGATGTCTTTCAAGCGCGCTGGTGCAGATATAATTCTTAGCTATCACGCCAAAGAATTTGCGACATGGCAAAAAGAAGCATAGCTTTGCATAGTAATAGTATATAATTTTTTAAGGTAACACCATGTCTATCCCCATTAGCGAACTCATTGAACGCTTTCAAAAAGATCTAGATGCCACAACTCAAAAAGGCCACCCCGAACCTACTGCGATGACGCTTTCTACAGTTAATGAAAATGGCTTCCCATCTTCACGAGTTGTCTTGCTCAAAGCTTTTGATGAAAGAGGCTTCGTTTTCTATACCAACTTAACAAGTAGAAAATCTCGCGAGATCCAAAATAACCCCCAAGTCTGCATCAACTTCATGTGGCATAATATCTCCAAGCAAATCCGTGTTGAAGGCCGTGCGGAGCAAGTTTCTGACCAAGAAGCCGATGCTTATTTCGCCACGCGTGCCAAACAAAGCCAAATCGGTGCCTGGGCGAGTAAACAATCTACTGAAATTGAACAGAAAATGGATTTTAAAAAGCGGGTCGTCAAATATGGCTTAAAGTTTGCGACGAGCAAAGTTCCACGACCAGATTTCTGGTCGGGCTTCCGCATTGTTCCGAGCAAAATCGAATTTTGGCAAAAACGCGACTTCCGCCTGCATGAACGCCAGGTCTTCACCCCTGACACATCTGTGAACTGGAACGAAGTTCGCCTTTACCCCTAAGAAAAGTCGGAATAACTATGCCAGATAGTCCTCATTTATATATTTTAGAGCACCATAAATTTCAGCTCTTAAAAATATTAGATGAGGGCAGCCAACACCTTGTCGCCTTGGTCAAAAACCTCGAAGGGGTGAATCTTGAGTTACAGCTCTACATTCGTAGCGAAGCTAATGCTGCCATGCTTGATCGCTTTGATGATAAAGTTAAAAAATCTGCCAAAGCTAAAGGTCCATTTTATCTCAATCATGCTGCTTACGCCCGTCATGACAAATACTCAATCATTTGTTATAGGCAACTGGATAGTCGCGCGCTCATCCCACAATTTGGTTTTTCACAAGAAAGTCATTCCTCGCAGGATTTTGAACTCATTTTTCAAACTTTAGAAAGCACCCAAGAAGAGCTCGAAAAAAATGAGAACTTAAACCCCCTTATTCCCGCTCTGCGCTTCATTAAAAATAGGCACGAGTCGTTTATCAAGCTGCGCACTCCTGGTGCTTGCCCGATTCATCAATTGATCATCGACAAAAATGATGCTGATTTACTTGATATATGCCCTCCTTCGAAATTGAGTTCAAAGGAACAGTTTTTCTATTTCAGAAACCGCCTTTTCCTTTATCTAGTCTGTGGCAAAGCTAAACCAGTTGAGTTCAAAATCCAACACAAACTTTCCCCACTCCTGCAACAACTCTTTAACGCTATTAAACAAGATCCACTCAATTGTCAACTCACTCTAAGAGATATTGAAACGGAATTCATTCGTAAAGAAAAACAAAGAAAGCTTATGAAAATTTCTTTCTCTATTTTTCTTTCCTTATTCATCTTGGCATTTGTTTTTAAAGATAAATTCTTTAATAGCGATTGGCTAGGAGACATTTATGACCCCATCAGCCTCCAAGTAGAAAGGGAAAGGAAAGTTACTCCTAAGAAAGCCTTTGATGAGCGCGCTCTGAAAAATGAACAGCAGGCGATTATTAACCTTGCTGAAATGGGCTTTGCGGATCGCGCAAAAAAACGTCAGCAACTTTCTCGTCTCTTTTACAAAAACGATGCCGATTTTCAAAATTTCACTTTTGAATTGGAAAACTCATTAAGTCAAATTTTCACTAAAGCCCTGCAAGAGCTTCAACGTTCGATGGAAAACGAGGACTATGATCGCGCCGAGAAAATCATTGCTAACATCGACAAACATTATCCAGAACACAATAAAAAGCGTGAATTCGATAATTATTTAGGTTCGATATCCTTCAAAAAGATTCAGAATAAGAAGAGAGACCTCAAGAAAAAAGTTTTTGTTGAACAGGAATTACCCATCCTCAAAAATATTAATGAAGAATATCAAAATCGCTTGCTCAAACCTTTAAAAAACTTAAGGGCGATTCACGATCTCGCCAAGGAATCCGAAGACAAAGTTGAAAACCAAGATTTACTACACCTTTTACGTTGTGAGCAACTGTACGCAAAAGCGGAATATCAGCTTTTCTATGACACCATTAAGCAGCAGGATTTAGCAAAATCTACAACTTTTTTAGCGCGTCATTTCCCCCAGTACAAAACGGTAAAAAAAGTTACGCCGTTCGGCTTTGATTTAGATGATGGTTCACAAGCTTCTTACACATTTTTTAATGCGGAACAACTCGCAGACCTATTCATCTCTAGCCTCCCTGCTAACAAAAGAAAAAAACTCAATATGGCACTCTATTGCTACAAGCATAAACTAAATGAACTGTTTAAAGTATTTAGTGAACAAGTGAAAGATCCAAAGGATCAGAAATTACTGGAATTTATCCAACGGAGCGTCAAAGTACGTGAATCACTTATGAAGCAAAGTTCGATGGAGATATAATGAGCGCTCATTTAATAATTATTGAAGGTCCTGAACCAGGCCTGACAGTCCCACTCAATGAAGGCATTCAGTTTATTGGTCGTGACACCAGCACCGACATCTGTATCCCTCACCCTTCGATTTCCAAAATCCATGCTTCCCTCGACCTCAGAAGCGGTGAATTAACACTCTCGGACTGTGACAGTACCAATGGCATTAAAGTCCACGGTAATAAACACAAACAAATTAAAATCGAAGATCAAGACACATTTCTTATCGGTGACATTCTCGTTCGATTTATCAGCGGTTCAGATATTAAAAATACTTTGACTGACTTCTCGAATCGCATTCCCATTTTGCGCAATGAAATCAAGAAAATTATTGTGGGCCAAGACGATGTTGTTGCGCAAATCTTAGCAGGTATCTTCGGTGGGGGCCACTGTCTACTAACGGGTGTTCCTGGCTTAGCCAAAACAATCACAGTCAATTCTATCTCTAAAGTTCTTAATCTCGACTTTAAACGCATTCAGTTCACTCCCGATCTCATGCCTACTGATATCACCGGCACAACTATTCTCGATGAAGATGAACAAGGCAGACGTTCCTTCAAATTTGTTAAAGGTCCTATTTTTACACAGCTACTTTTAGCGGATGAAATCAACCGAACGCCGCCAAAAACTCAAGCGGCATTACTTGAGGCCATGCAAGAGAAGCAAGTGACAGTCGGTGAAAAAACTCTCCAATTGCCATCGCCTTTCATTGTGATGGCTACGCGAAATCCGGTAGAACAAGAGGGAACTTATATCCTTCCAGAGGCTCAACTCGACCGCTTTATGTTCAATATCAATATTGATTATCCAAGTCCAACTGAAGAAGAAGAAATCTTACGTCGGACTTGTTCACCTAGTTCTGTTCACCTTAAGCAAATCTTTCAGGCCAGCGATATCATTCGCTTCAGGAAAGCTATTGAACGAGTCGAAACCTCACCCCTCGTCATTTCCTATGTCACAGCTCTCACCCGAGCTACCCGCCCTGGAACGAAAGACTGTCCTGAGGAGCTCAATGAACTCATCGAATATGGTGCCGGTCCACGTGCGGGCCAATACCTCATTCGAGGTGCTAAGGCTTTTGCCGCTATGGAAGGCCGAAGTTTCACAACTTGTGACGATATCAAAAAATGTGCCATCCCGGTATTACGACACCGTATTTCACCAAGCTTCAAAGCTCAAGCGACTCGCATGAGTGAAGATGATTTAGTCCACAAATTACTAAGCCTTATCCCAGAGCCGGAAATACCTCAATTTGTCTAATTTCATTTCATGACCAAACTAAGTAAATTCCTATTTTTGAGCTTCCTCTGCGTAATCAAGCTCAGTCTTACAAGCCAAGTCAAAAAAGTTACTCTAGAAGAACTAAACACCTCCCTGCTTCCTCAAGTATGTATTCAATACGATGACATTCAGTATGACAAAAATCAGAGTTTACAAATCATTAAACAATATCTCGCCTATTATGTCGGTGCTCCTAGCGATGCTCAAACCGTCAAAAGCTTTATCCGTAATTCCTTGGAGCAATACTTCTCTTTTAAAGCTCTTTATGAGCTCAGTAGAAATGCAGGCTGCGCAGCTGATATGGATGAAGCACGGAAATTTTATGATGCTTATTCCAATCGCTTAAGCCTCTCTAAACTCATTGAAGAATTAAGTGTTTTAAACCTCAGCAAAGAAGAAATCATTAGGATCATTTACGAAAAACAAAGCGTCCAAAACTACCGAAAAAAATTGTTCAAAAACTATCTCATTGGTGAAGCTGAAGCCATGCTTTATTACCATGAGAATAAAAACACTTTCACTCAAGCAGCTGGTTTAAAGTTTAATTCATATAAAATCGAAAACGCCCTTACTTCTTCTGACGTTCAGTCGATTAACCGTTTATTAGCGCAAGGCTTGAGTTTTGAGAAAATTTTACAACAGAAGGGGATCTCCTTTACGCCCTTACCAGAACAATTTATCAGTGAAACTAAACTCCACGAATCAGATTTCGCTGTCATGAGAGGAGATGCTCAAATACATCAAATCTATATGATTAACAGTCCAATAGGCCCACTTCTTTGCAAACCCACAAGTAAAGTTGATGCTAAACTATTAGCTTTTGAAAAAGTTAAAGAAAAGATTATAAATTCACTCAAAAGCCATCAGGTCAACAAGCAACTCAAGATTGAAATTAAGCAACACCTCGAACTCAAAGGCTTCAAAAACTTCATCCAACCCTAAAAACGCAATTCCATCTTACGCAACTCTTCGTCAGTTGCCCAAAGTAATTGATGCGGATCAAAATCTTGATATATCGTTGGCTTAACTATTTCAAAATATGGTGAAACATCAAAGTCCCGTGGCGCAAAGAGGCTATGATGCCGTATGTGATAGAGCTCACGACATTCATCATCTTCCTCACATGGTTGTAACCGCTCTGGCAAGATGGGATATTTAACTGACTGAAAAGCCATCGCAATTAAAGAAGAACAAATGGCTCGTGTGGGATCTCCACTACCAAGTGCTAATAATTGGCGACGCCACTTTGTTGGAATGGGTGGTGGATGCAGAAAATATCTGGCTAAATCAAATATATTCTTCAAATCGTACTGATAACCTAAACGATCAATTAGAAACTGGATTAGATCTTTTAATTCATCAGGAGTAATACCTACAGGACGGCAGATCCGTGTATGAAAAGAAGTGTATTGACTAATGGGCACAGCTCGTACACCTTCAACAACGTCCGCTTCAATAAGAACCGCCTTCTCTTCACCTTCAGCTTCTAGGCCACAATCACCCACATAGATCGCTGAATGAGACCATGTGGACTGTGTGATATACTTAATAGCTGAGCTAAAGCGACTACTCCCTTCCACTAAGAGGACATCACCTGGTTTTAGATTTTTCTTGAGCAACTCAGGGTTAGAGGTCGCCACATACATACCCCTCGGTCTTTCACGAGCCAAATAACCGGCAATTGACTCACCTAATCTTTGTAATAAACCCATAAAAGTGCCCTTTATTTAAACCCGTATTTTAATAAAGTTCCTTGGAAAGTAATTAGCAATAATTTTGGAAGACACTTTTACTTTTGTACCTCCTTTGAATTTGATCCAGACATAAAAAAAGCCCTCGAAAGGGCTTTTTTTAATCTTTATGTGAGAATTATTTTTCTAAAACTTCAACAATTTCAGATCTCACTTTATCTGTGATAAGATCACCTAAGTGACCACCATCTTCAAATACTTTTGCGCGGTCACCAAAAGTTGATTTTACCCACTCATCACTTCCTGCTTCATTTAAGAAATCGTTTTTGTTAGTAAACACAAAAATGCGATCATTAGCTTTAAGCTTATCTGTGAGTGACTTGAGGCTTACATCTTTAGCAACTTGCTCTTCACTTAAGCCTGTCTCTAATAATTTAGGCATAACAAAATTCTTATAATAATCTTCCCATGAGTACTGACTTAGTGTATCGTAGAGACCATTCTTTGGTGTGAACTCATTATTGGCCATGATTTCTTCTTGGTAGGCACTAATAAAGAGCATATCACGAAGTGTTTTGCGGAAACTTAAACCTATTAAATAGTTGGCTTCAGCATCTGTAAATGGCATATTTTGATTGTGTTCTATTTTTTGGCCATTTGCGAGGATCGCAGCGACTTTTGTTAGAGTACCAAGAACAAATCTTTCTCTCTCTTCTTGTGTCTCTAGAGCAAGCGGTGCATTATATGATTTGTCGAGTTGTTTAAGACCATAAAGAAGATCTAGCGGAGAATCAATCGCAATATATTTATTGAATTTTAAAGCATCTTCTTCGGTTTCACTTGCGGCTAAGTTGAGCAGGTAGTATGCCCCGAGCGATACACCCATAACAGATCTATCACCAAATTGACCTACGTAATTCTTTTCAAGATCCGCATCAATTGCTGACATGAACTTTTTGATATTCTTAACATCTTTTGGTGTATATCCAGGGTACGTACCTTCTTTAGATTTGAGCACTGGCTCAAAATTCATGAGATTCGAGAAAGTCACAACATTATAACCCTTCATGTAAGCCATCTCTGCGAGGAACATTGGCTGACCAGAACTTCTATGTGAGCCAAGACCTGGAATCACGTACATGAGTGGCGCTGGTTTATTTTGTAACCAGTAGTTATAATTAATGGTTTCGCCAGTGCTGGCTACCTGAAGCTCACCTTCTTCTTTCCAGTCTTCAAAATCTTTTTCACGTGGCTGCAAGTAAACAGCTCTTAAAGTTTGTGTTGCAGGTGAATCTTCACCTTGGAAACTGATTGGATCTGTATTGTAACGACGCGTCACAGAGTAGATCAAACGACGTAAGTCATAAGGGTCGTACTGAGTTTCATTTAAAGCGCGGTAGGCATCCGTAAAGAAAGTCGCTCGGTTAAAGATCAAGAAGTAATTGAGTATCTTTGCGTCTTTATCGTAATTGAGTGGGTTCATAAAATAGTCACCTACTTTACCAACTAAATCACGATCTGAACTTGGACCTAAGAGGGGTATATAAAGATAGAAATTATTTTCCCATCCCCATTTAGCAAAAGTCTTACCTGTGTCTTGTTTCGCCGCTTTTAGATTATATTTGTCTGCAGCAACATCACGGAAACCAAGAATACCAATAGTTGTATTAAGAATAAAGCGGTCAGTAGTCCTACCTAAACCATCCCAATCAGCTTGGAGGAGGTTATTGATAAAGTTTCTAGGGAAGAGAATATTATCAAAGAAATTGTTAATACCAGTTCGTCCAGTTTCTGGCACAACATAACGATAACCGTCCGAAGCTGGTTCAATAATGTAGTTCATCAACTTATCATCTACGTAATAACTCACGCGGTTGGCACGCTCAATGGGGTCAGGTGTTAACTCTACACCAGGAACAATTTCACCTTCCGGTAAGGGCTTTTCCCATTCGCTGTATTGTGAACTACATGATTGTAGTAGGACAACAGCCAAACTAAAAATTGGCAAAAACTTCTTCATAGACAAACTCCTAAAATAAATAATATGATACTCAAATTTAAGCCTGCTAATTTTGAAGTCCATAATTTCTAAGGTGAAAAAATGGATTTATAGCTATCTTTTACTCAGAATCACTTAGGAACTACATCATAGAGACGTGTTGTCACTAGATAAGCATACTTTAGGGGCCAGCGTTTAATTTCGTGCCCTTTCCCCCAGGAATCAGAATAAAGGATCTCGCGAGTCTTTGAATTGTAACCTATGATCATACGCATATGTCCACCCATTTTGCCTTCTAGGACTCCTTTTTCAGGAAAGGCGCCCGCCATCATCGACCAAGCAATCATTCGACCGCGATCTATCCGTTTGATAACTTCTTTTTCAAATCGAGCCATATCGCGATTTTTGTCTTCGATCTCACGTGCCCACGCTTTCACCTCATTTGCTGTCACCCTGTAGGGGATTTGATCATAATAATTGACTTTGATATCTCGAATACTCAGCGCAATTCTACCTTTTTTAACCGCATCCATCGCTTGCCTTAGACTCGTGCCACCCTCACTACTTGAATGAGCCACCATAGCGAGCTCATGCATACTCACATCCACACCATAATGCTGACCAATTCTCGTTAAAGTTGCAGGAACACAATAACCTTTTTCACCCTGATCAATCATCGGGATCATATCAATATACACATCCCCCGTCGAAGTCTTTTTTATAAAAGCTTTGGTCTTTGTTTCGGAATTCACACGATCACTAGTGGCATAGTTTCTCATAACCAAGCTTAGATAACTCGGCTTTTTCTTTTTGTCGTGGCCTATAAGCAAACGGACTTCGTATTTTTGAGTGATCATAAAACTGTAAGCTAAGCCTCGGGTGGCTCCGTCTTTGGCAAACCTTTTTGGCTTTACCCCAAAATGGGCACTTAACTTATTCAATAAATCTTTATAAATTTTCTCGAATTCATCACTACTTTTCTCCCCTTGATCACCTTTGTTATAGATCCAGCTATCCAATCGTACTAACTTCCCCTTTGCAGTAAAATAGGCCAAGGATTCATAAGCATTATACCCCATTACACTAGAGCTTTTAGAAATGGCGACTCGCTTGTTATCTCCTTTCCAGACAAAATCTTTATTGCTATCAACAAACTGAGACGACGCTAGTGTTGCCGTATTGGGATCTTTAAAAAGCGATTCGATTTCCGCGGCATTAACGACACTAAACAGCAAAATATAAATATTAAATAATAACTTCATTTCATCCTCCTAATTGATGAATAACTATTTCTGGGGGACAATTAAAACGAATGGGAGAATTCGAAGACCCCGTACCTCGATGAGTGTAACCCTGCATCTTAGCATATTCAAACTTGCCACTGGCGTACTTTCGCGCACAGCGGGCTCCCCAATAAATGTGCCCCAAGTATGGAAAGCAAACTTGCCCACCATGTGTATGACCACACAAATAAAAATCTATTTCCCTGTTTCCCGCTTCATGAACGATCTCAGGACTATGTGCGAGAAGGAGGGTGAAGTCCTCCCCTTTCCTATCCTTCAAGGATAAACTTAAATCATCGGTCCGATAATAATGTGGGTCGTCGACCCCAGCAATATAAAAGCCGGACTTATACTCCATTCCGGAATTCAATAGAACTTCGATGCCTAAAGTTTCTAAACTCTGCAAAGTTTGTGTGCAATCGTGATTGCCTGGCACGGCCAAAACTCGACTACGCTTTAATAAGTACTTTGCTAATATGAAGGTTGGCTCAAGTACCTGAGCATCAAAATCTCCCTTGTCATAGCGAAAATCGCCCGTCCAAACTACTAAGTCATATTCGAGTTCATCCAACTTTTGAAGAAGATTTTCGAGGAGACCTGGCACCCCGTCTAAGTGTGTGTCGCTTAAATGCAAAAGGCGCATTCCTTCTACTTCTTTGGGAAGATTAGGAAAGCGCCAATTATAATTGCGAACTTGAAGATCGAGAGCATTTTTAAGCCCTTTTGAGCCAATACCGCTAAGCTTGACAAACTGGGTGATCAAACGTTTTTTGAGTGAGTCACCTGACTTAGCTTGTTTAACTTCGCGTAACTTGCGAACTTCAAGACTACTTTGATCCATTTAGCCGTTTTTGCTAACTTTGTAGTCTTTATCGCCTTTGGATTCAACTTCAATTGAGAAGTAAACTTTTTCTGATGGTGGGATCGGATCCTGAGCAGAACCAACTGCTTCGAGAGCATCGATCACTTCGAGACCTTCAACGACTTGACCAAACACACTGTAGCCACCATCTAAGAATGGCGTTGCACCAAAGCAAACGAAGAACTGACTGCCATTCGTATTAGGTCCAGCATTAGCCATAGAAAGAATACCACGTGCGTCGTGCTTAGCTTCTGGGTGATGCTCATTATCAAATGTGTAACCAGGACCACCAGTACCAGGCGAACCAGATTCTGCATCTTTCTTCGTATTTGGGCATCCACCCTGAGCCATAAAGCCCTTCAATATGCGATGGAAACGTAAATCTTTATAGAACCCAGATTCAGCTAACTCAATCATGTTAGCAACTGTATTTGGAGCTTTATCTTCGAAAAGCTCAGCGATCATTGTACCCTTGTCGGTAATGATTTTAACGCGAGGATTGGACATAATCTCTTCCTTAATTTTTTCTTACTTTTAGTTCTTTTTTACTTTGTAGAGGTGATCATTTTTTTGTAGCAACTCAACTGAAAAAGTCACTTTTTCTTTGAGTGGGAAGCCATCACGCTGGGCACCAATTGCTTCAATTTTATCTAAAACATCTAAACCTTCAATAACCCGACCAAACACATTATAGCTCCCGTTTAAAAAACTCGACTCTTTGAAGAGAATGAAAAACTGACTGCCATTGGTATGTGGGCCCGAATTCGCCATGGATAGAATCCCTTTTTGCGAATGGCGCAACTGGGGGTGTGTTTCGTTATTGAAACTATAACCTGGACCACCAGTCCCTGGACGTTTTCGTGTCTTGTCATTACTGCGAGAATAAGGACATCCACCCTGAGCCATAAAACCACGAATAACACGGTGAAAATGCATATCGTTATAAAAACCACTTTCAGTTAAACTCACAAAGTTCGCTACCGTATTTGGTGATTTGTCTTCATAAAGCTCAGCAATCATTACACCTTTAGAGCTAGTGATTTTAACAACTGGATGACTATATGGCTTGGAGGGCTTATTCGGCACTGGAGTCATTTCAGCTTGAGTCTCTTTTGAGCTATCTGAACTTTGGCAGCCAACAATAAACAGAGCTAACACTAAGAGTTTAAATAATTTCATCATCATTCCCAATCAGGTACAATTCTTGGATAGTTATTAACGAGTGATTCCACACCATCTTCTTCAATTAACTCTCCATTCATCCCATAAATAATAAGCGTCGGAGTCTTCACAATTTTATACTTAGAAGTCAATGTTTTACTGCGCTTATCTGATACAATAAAAAAATCAGAGCCATACTTGTCCATATATTCGGCAAACTCCTCATAATCTGGACCTGAATTCACAACGACCACGCTTAAACGATAGTCGTATTTTATAGCCATATCTCTAAGTAAGCTTTCAAACTCAGGTGACTGTGGATTATTACTGGAGGTAAAATAAAGCGCTAAGGTTTTATCTTGTAAAACGCGCAAATCAACTTCATCACCATCTGCATAAGTCACCCCATCAGGAAACATATTCTGTAGCGTCGACGACAACTTCTTTTCTTCATAATTATGAATATCAGTCGAGCACGAAATCAATGAAAACAGCATCAGGCTGAATAGTAAAATTCTCATTTTCAATCCTTAAATAAAAACTGCCGCAACAAAAGCTACGGCAGTCAAATTAGTTAAAGTGTGTCAGCCACTTCGACGTAATCAAATACTTCGATCTGGTCACCGACTTCAAAGTCGTTGAAGTTATCCAGAAGGATACCGCATTCAACACCATTAGCAACTTCTTTTACGTTGTCACGGAAACGACGTAAAGATTTGATTGTACCAGTATAAATGAGGTCTTCACCGCGATGTACACGACAGTGCGCACCGAGCTTCACTTTGCCATCACGAACAACTGAACCACAAATCTTACCTTGGTGAGCCAAGAATACTTGAAGAATCTCAGCTTTACCAACGGCTTGTTCTTTGTGAGTCTTATCGAGGAGACCCGTCATGCATTCGCGAGCTTCGTCAATGAGTTCATAAATCAGTGAGTAAAGTTTGATCTCAACATTTACTTGCTTCGCAACTTTATTGATGCCAGGATTTACACGTGAGTGGAAACCAATAATTTCAGCGCCTGCAGCAGAAGCTTGCTGAACGTCGGCATTACTAATTGAACCAACAGCATTTGTAATCACTTCGAGATTAATCTTTTCAGATTCAATCGCTCTAAGCTCAGACTCAATAGCTTCACCCGTACCACGAGTATCAGATTTAATGAGTACTTTATAAACTTTTTTCTCTTCTTCGTTAACTTGACTAAGCAGATCTTCGAGAGAAGTAACACGCGGCTTAACGAGCTTTTCTTGACGTAGTGCGTGTACACGTTCATCAGCAAAAACCTTAGCTTCACGTTCATTCTTACAAGTTAGACCTTTTGCTCCAACTTCAGGAGGTCCATTAAGACCGAGAAGTTTCACCGCGTCAGATGGCCCTGCTTTTTTGAGTCTTTTACCGTTGCTGTCAACCAAAGCTTTCACTTTACCATAGAACTCCCCACAGATAACAGCATCGCCTGGCTTAAGTGTACCATTTTTAATAACGACATTCGCCGTTGCACCCATACCCTGTTCAAGCTCAGATTCAACAACCACAAAACTTCCTGGAAGACGTGGATTACCTTGGAGCTCGTTAAGTTCTGATTCTAAGTGAATACGCTCGATGAGTTCATCGAGGCCATCGCCCGTTTTTGCAGAAATTTTAACGACACCATAATCACCACCCCATTCTTCTGTAAGAATACCGAGGTTCTGTAATTCAGTGAAAACGCGATCTGGATTAGCCGTTGGCAAGTCCATTTTATTAATCGCAATAATCAATGGACGTTCAGAATCCATAATGATTTTTAAAGCTTCTTTTGTCTGAGCGTTAACGCCATCATCGGCCGCAACGATCAAGATACAAATATCAGTGACATCGGCACCGCGCTGTCTCATAGCAGAGAAAGCTGAGTGACCAGGTGTATCGAGAAACGTCACTTTCATGCCTTTGCGCTCAACCATACTCGCACCTGTGTGCTGAGTAATTGCGCCAGCTTCACCAGCTACAACGTTCGTGTCTCTAAGAGCATCGAGGAGCGAAGTTTTACCGTGGTCAACGTGACCCATCACCGCCACTATTGGAGGACGTGCAACGCGATCAGCTTCTTTATCTTCTGGTTGCTCAGGCTCAGAGAGCTTAACAACTGGCTTTGATTCTTCTTTTTTCTCTCTCTTGTCAGCAACGAGTTTTAAGCCTCGTGATTTAAGGAGTGCTTCACATTTGTCTGCAGCAATTGACTGCGTGATAGAAGCGAAAACGCGCATTTTCATGAGCTCACTCACAACCACGTTTGGTTTTTCACCAATAGCTTCTGCAACATCTTTAACGATGAATGGGGGCTTCATGTGGATCTCGTTCGGATCGCGATGCTCCATTTCATCTTTGTGCTCTTCTACGATTTCGATGTAATCATCTTCGAGAATTGATTCTAAAGTCAGGTCGTCAAAACCTTGGTCAGCTAAAAAGTTAAGAACACTTTCTGGAGCTAAGTGTAAGCGACGAGCAATCGCCAATACACATTTTTCGTCTAAAATGACCTCAGTCTTTTTAAGCGTAACTTTTCCGCCTTTCTTACGAGTTGCGCCTCTACGACCGCCGCCTGGGCGACCGCCTTGGGGTCTTTGTCTTTGATTTGCCATAATTACTTAAACCTCCTATTGGAGTCTTGATTTTGCGTATTCTATAATTTCAGTGGCGTGGTCAGCTTCAATTCCAGCTTCAACCAAATCATCTGTCGACGCTTCAGAAACGCCCTCGAGTGAAAGGTAGCCGCCATCAATCATCATGCGTGCTTTGCCTTCATCCATATTGGGGAGCTTCATCATTGTCTGATAAGCTTCTTGGATATGTTCGTCAAAAGTAATCTCTGTATCGTAAACATATTTTTCCACTTCGATATCCCAGTCCATAAGCTCTTCTGTAAGGCGAATATTTTCACCATCACGACCCACAATTGACTTGTAGGATTCTTCGCTTACGAGAAGTTTAATGAGGCGGCCATCTTGGTCGATCTCAACTTCTTCAATTGGATTAGGTTTGAAAGCTTCACGAACGTACTCTTCTTCATCTTCGCTGTAACCGATGATATCGAGCTTTTCGTTGTTGAGTTCTTGGCAGATCGTTTTTACTCGTGAACCGCGGATACCGATACAGGCACCTACTGGATCAAGTGAATCTGAAGCTACAGCAATCTTAGTACGGAAACCCGCCTTACGTGCTACAGCTTTGATTTCTACAAGACCATTTGTGATCTCTGTCACTTCGCGTTCAAAAAGCTTAGTTACAAGTTTCGCGTCCGTTCTAGAAAGAACAATACTTGGACCCGATTTGCGTTCATCAATCTCTTTAAGAAGTGCTGTGATGTGGTCGCCATTATCAAAACGTTCGCGAGGTACGCGATCCATTTTACCTAAGCCACCTTGGGCACGACCGAAGTCAACAATAAGCTCGTTCTTTTCAAAGTGACGAACTGTACCTGAGATAAGTTCACCAACCATATCTGAATACTCTTCAACAACGCGCTCTTTTTCGAAAGTACGAAGGCGTTGCATAATTGCTTGACGTGTATTCTGAGCTGCAATGCGGCTCATTTGATCTTGCTGAAGCGTCCACTTGACTGTGTCGCCAATAGCTACTTCATCACCGTATTCTTTTTGAGCTGAAGCCAAGTCAATTTCATGACGCTTGTCAAAAACTTCTTCAGCGATAACTACATCAGCAATAATTGTCACATCACCCGTACGGCGATTAATCTCAACCTTGATCTCTGATTCTTCACCAACCTCTTTCTCGTAGACCGATGCCATTGCATCTTCAATGAGGTCGAAAAGGATTGCCTTATCGATGGCTTTTTCCTGCTCAAGGTATTCAACCATTGCAACAAGTTCACTATTCATATTCCAATTCCTAACATTCAATTATTCATAAATCTAACCATACAAAAAGGGGGTTAAGAAACCCCCTTGCGTAATACAGGTTTAAAAAACTAGTGAATACGTTAATCTAAAAGGACTTTTTTGCAAACCCCTATAATATGTAAGACAAACTCTTTTATTAAGTAACTCAACACTTTTTTAATATGACTCAGCAAGACCAACAATTTCAAAATTTTTACGCCCCAAAACTCAGCCTCTGGAAATTAGCAACGGATGATATCCCAGCCTTTGCCGACGCACTCGCCAAACTCGACACCAAACAAGCTTATATTGCCTTTGATCGCTACACATGGTCTGAACTCAGCAGCGGACAAATGCCCTCACAACTGATGCCGAGTTTTTCTGCCGATTTTATCACCCTCACAGAAAGCAGCTCAGAATTCGAAGAGGCAATTGCGCCATTTGCCATAAAAAGCGAATGTATTGACGTCTCGGACTCATCAAAAGAACGTCTTGAATCCAGCGAAACGATCTCCGCAAGCGAACCTGATTTTAACGGATCTGTCTACTTAATCCTTGATGAAAAAAAAGAACTCACTCCTTGCACTGAAGCTTACGAATTTGAAGGCCAAGTTGAAGGCTGCTTTTTCCTCCCTTCCCAAGAACTCATCACTGAACTCACAGATCGCGTCAGAGACAAAGAAAGCATCACCATCGAAACTGGCCCAAAACTGCGCTGCTAAACAAACTTGACCATGCCTAAATTAGCCCTCCTCCAAAGTCGCGACTACGGCTCACCCGAAGCCAACAAAAAACAGCACCTCAAACTCATTGCGGATGCCGCGAAAAGTGGAGCCAACATCATTTGTACGCAAGAACTTTTCTTGAGCAACTACTTTTGTCGTGAGCAAAATACCGAACACTTTCAATACGCACAAAAAATTGACCAAGAACTCTTAGCAGACTTTCAACAATGCGCTAAAAACCATGGCGTCGTACTCGCACTCTCATTCTTTGAAGAAGCTCTCAACGGAGTCTACTACAACACTTCAGTGATAATTGATGCCGATGGGACTTACCTAGGTAAATACCGAAAATTACACATCCCCCAAGATCCTTATTTTGAAGAAAAATTCTACTTCACTCCCGGCAATTTAGGCGTCCCCGTCTTCGAAACCCAATTCGGTAAAATATCACTCATCATCTGCTGGGATCAATGGTTCCCCGAGACAGCCCGCCTCGCATGCTTAGCCGGCGCCGAAATCATTCTTGTTCCAACTGCTATTGGCTGGCTGCCCGACGAAAAAGAAGAACACGGAGCTCAACAAGCTCATTCTTGGACACAAGTTCAACTGGGACACGCAGTTGCCAACGGCTGTTACTACGCCGCTGTCAATCGTGTCGGCATTGAAGAACCCATTCAGTTTTGGGGTCAATCTTTCATCTCAGATTTTTATGGTCAAACACTTGCCCAAGCTAGTTCAAATGAAGAAGAAATCCTTTTTGCCGATCTCGACCTAAAACAACTTCGCGAACATCGCCAAATCTGGCCCTTCTTTCGCGACCGTCGCATCGACGCCTACGATCAACTCAAACTCAGAGCGATTGAAAAATGAGCATGCCCGCCGAATGGCATCCTCAATCCGCCATTTATCTTGCTTGGCCCTGTTCAGAAAAACTTTGGCCAAATTCACGACCGCATATTTTTGCGGAGTTCGCAAAGCTCGTAGAAACCATTGCGCCACACACAGCCGTCAAAATCCTCTGTGAAAAATCCCATCAAGACCAAGCGCTAGCACATTTAAGCACAAGAGACAACATCACCCTCATTGATATCAAAACCGATGACGTCTGGATCCGTGATTACGGACCAATTTTCACTTACAGCCAAAGCGATCAAACACAACTTTTAAGCTGGCAGTTTAACGCTTGGGGCGGGAAGTTTGCGGACTTCGTAAATGACAATGCCGTAGCTCAGCAAATAGCTGACCACTCCTCTCTGCAACTCACAAAAAGCAAGTTCAATTTTGAGGGGGGCGCCATCGACACCAACGGAGCAGGACTCGGCATCACCACCAAGAGCGTCATCCACAACATCAATCGCAATCCAGCCGAGCAACAAGCAGACGTGACGCAGGCCATAAAAACTCACTACGGCCTAGATGAACTCATTATCTTAGATGACGGACTCATCAATGATGATACGGATGGGCACATTGATAATATCACGCGCTTCTTTAAAGAAAGAGGCATACTAACTTGCACTTGCGACGCCACGAACCCAAACTATACACAGCTCCAAGCAAACCTAAAAGAGCTAGAGAAATTCCGAACCCCCAATGGCGAAGGACTCGAAATCCTCGAGCTTCCGCTCCCCGACCCCATCTTCCACGAAGGCGAAATCCTGCCTGCTTCTTATACGAATTTCTTAATCTCAAACAAGGCTGTCTTCATCCCATCCTTTGATCAGAAAGAAAATGATTTACGCGCTCAAAACATTATTCAGAACTGCTTCCCCAACAAAAAGATAATTCCCATTGATTGTAGAATATTCATCCTCGAAGGCGGCGCCATCCACTGCCTAAGCCAGCAAGAAATTAGCCCCTAAAAACCTTTCGCTTTTTAGCCTCTATTCGCTCTTCCAAATAGCTTGTATTTAAGTGCATGCGCACTACCTTCCCCTTTCTTAATTTTTAACTATCTGGAATAACGACAATGGATAAAATCGGTGTCTTGGATTTTGGTGGACAATACGCTCACCTTATCGCCAACCGCGTACGTCGAATGGGTGTTTACTCAGAAATCGTTTCCCCTACTGCTGAACTCAGTACTCTCAGCTCATACAAGGGTCTCATTTTTTCTGGCGGCCCTTCGAGTGTTTATGCTGAAAACTCTCCCTCATTCAACAAAGATATACTCAACTTCAATGGTCCAATCTTGGGCATTTGCTATGGCCACCAACTCATCTGCCAAACACTTGGCGGACAAGTAAAACCAGGCGAAGTTAAAGAGTACGGTATTGCGCGCGTCGCAAAATCTTTCGAATCCCCCCTCTACGAAGGCCTCGGTGATTCTGAAGTTATGTGGATGAGTCACGGTGATTCAGTGGCAGAAATCCCTGCTGGTTTCGAAATCACCGCCGCCACTCCCGATTGCCCAGTAGCATCCGTTCAAAATCTCGAGAAGAAAATTTTTGGCTTACAATTCCACCCAGAGGTCACCCACTCTGAGAACGGATTGAAGCTCATGAAGAACTTCCTCAAACAATGTGGCTGCAGTTTCGAATGGGACATCAAAGCCTTCATGCAGCAAAGCATTGACAATATTCGTCATGAAAACGCCGGTAAAAAAGTTTTCTTACTCGTAAGCGGCGGTGTTGACTCAAATGTAGCATTCGCCCTACTCAACAAAGCCTTAGGCGACGAAAACGTCTACGGACTTCATGTTGACAACGGCCTCATGCGCAAAGACGAATCGGCATGGGTTAAAGAAGAACTCAAACAAGCGGGCTTCTCTAATTTCCACGTTGTTGACGCAGGCGATACTTTCCTCAAAAACCTTGCAGGCGTCAGTGAACCACAAGCTAAACGCGTCATTATTGGCGATACTTTCCTCGACGTGAAGTGTGAAGCTGTCGAAGAATCCGATCTCGTGGACGATAGCTGGCTACTCGGCCAAGGCACAATCTACCCCGACACAATTGAGTCCGGCGGAACAGAAAACTCACACCTCATCAAAACGCACCACAATCGCGTTGACCGCATTCAGGAACTCATTAATCAAGGCAAAGTGATCGAGCCACTCGCAGAACTCTACAAAGATGAAGTTCGTGAACTCGGTGAACTCCTTGGCCTCCCACACAAACTCGTTTGGCGTCACCCCTTCCCCGGACCAGGACTCGGCGTTCGCCTCCTCTGCTCCGACTCAGAAGGTAGTGAAGATTACTCAGAAGCCGAAGCTCGCATCAACACTTTCTTAGAAAAGTACAAGGTCACGGGTCGCATCCTTCCAGTAAAGTCGGTCGGTGTTCAAGGCGATGCCCGCACATATGCTCACCCTTGCCTCATCAGCGGCAAAGCCGATTGGGAAACACTCGAGGAAATTTCAACTTCACTCACCAACCGCTTTCCTGAAGTTAACCGCGTAATCTACAATGCTGGTGGCGATGACTGGAGTGGCGAAATCTTACTTCACAAATGCGACACTAATAAAGAGCGTCTCGACCGCCTCCGTGAAGCTGACCAAGTTGTTACTGATTACCTTTTCGATAAAGGCCTCTACGAAGATATCTGGCAAATGCCAGTAGCTCTCCTCCCAGTGGGTCGCACACTTAATGGTGAATCACTCGTTCTCCGCCCCATCAACTCTACTGAAGCGATGACGGCAAGCTTTTCGCGCATTCCGCAAAACCAACTCTCAGAGATGATTAGCGAAATTCGCAAAAAGGCCGAACTTGAAGGCGTCTTCTACGACGTTACCAACAAGCCTCCAGGAACCATTGAGTGGGAGTAAATCCTTTTCATCCATAGGCCACAAAAAAGCAGCTCACTCGGGCTGCTTTTTTATTGTAACTCATACTCTATTGACGTAAATACTTGTCCAAACCGACCATAAAACGACGTAAAAGCTGGCTTTGCACTTCCATGTAATTTCGATGTTTTTCATTGCGAAAGAAAGCGCTGAGCTCAGACTTCGAAATTGGCATATCTGCAAGGTCTAAAACCTTTAACATATCCGTATCACGCAATTCAAAAGCAATACGCAACTTGCGCAAAATCATATTGTTATCAAACTTCAGCTTCTTCTTTGGCGCATCGCCATCTCTAGGTCCACGCTTCCAAAGAATGACGCCATCGAGAAAGGCTTCACAGTCCTTCGCTGAACACTCTACATAATCCTCATCATCTTCTCGCTTCAGGTACTGATCGAGGACTTGCTCGCTTACTGTGCGACCACCTTTTTCACAAAGCTCGATAATTGCCTCATTATTTATATTGAGCGTGAAACGCAGACGACGTAAAACATCATTATGAGTCATGGAGTATTCCTAATTAATTCTCCTCATCCTAAAGCCTCTAAAGCGATCGTCCACACAGAGGCTAAAAAGAATCAAAAATCAGCTCACAACACACTGACATACACTTTCAGACGAAAAACAAAAATTTAATCAATTATTCAAGCCTTCTAAGGGAAAATACTTTTTTATAAAACTCTTTGAACATAACTAACCCATAGTCAATTTAAGAAGTGCCCAAAGGCTCCCAAGGGCTTTGAGAAAAACTGAGTAGAGACCATATCTGGAAAAAGCTGGCTCGTCATTTTCGTACGTATGGTCCTATGGATAACTGGAAAAAAATGGCGTTCAAGTAAAGTTGTACACGTAGATAAAGGTACATATTTGTACAAAAGTAACCATACCTTAAGATAAACTCCAAGTCAAAACAAAAAACTGGACTACAAATTCCAGTGTCATTTAACATAAAGTATTGAATAACTATAACTTGGATAAATAATCCGAGCATTATATTGGTTAAATTTTGAAATAAAATGGTTGAATTCTCAACTCATTTCTTAACAAGAATTTACTTATTTTTACATTTTGAACAGAGAGTCACAACACGAGCTTAACAAGTTTAAAGATCTCCTAACATAAGGCCTTTTTAAGCTTCTTATTTTTAATAATGCACTCACAAAAAATTAACCTCACTCCTTTTAATTATAATCAATAAACAGGAATTCGGAGAAATGATCTCCACTAAACAAATGAGGATTTTTTGTGATTAAGGCTGAAAAAGATAATGTGAAAATCGGTATCGAATCTCTTCTCGACAAAGAGCAAAATAAACTTCTCAGTTTAACGGCTCCCGTTTTTAATAAAGTTCTGAGTATTGATAAGCTCAATGATATTTATCAACAAACTAGGCATGTCAAAGAAACCAAAAAATTTGTCGAAAGCTTCTTCGAAAAAATTAATCTCACCGTAAAAGTTAAAAAAGAACAAATCGCCAATATCCCTAAAGATGGGCCGGTAATGATTGTCGCCAACCATCCTTACGGTGGCATAGATGGAATGATGCTCATGGGCATCCTCAAAGATCTTCGCCCCGATATAAAAGCTCTTGCCAACAAATTCATTTCACAGATTGATCACTTTAACCAAGACTGTTTTTTTGTCGACGCCTTCTCTAAGGGTAGCGATCAAAACCGCAAACCACTTATGGATTCAATCAAGTGGCTGAAAAAGGGCGGACTTCTCGCTGTCTTCCCCGCAGGTTCAGTGGCCAATTTTAAACCTCAGTATGGCAGCGTTAGTGATGACGATTGGAACCCAGGAATTTTCCGCATTGCCAAAATGACTGGTGCCACAGTAGTGACCATGCACTTCTCCGGACGTAACAGCCTACTTTTTAACGCTATGGGAGCTGTTCACCCCGCCTTTCGTACGGCACTTCTTCCAAGAGAATTTGCCAAAAAAGGGCGCAAAGTCACTATCAGCATCGGTAAACCCATCCCCCCAAGTTCAATCAAGCGTTGGGATGACGATGATCGTGGCATCAATTACCTACGCCTTCAAACTCTTCTTCTGGGGGAGAAAGTTAATAAGAATAAGGATTTTGATTATAGCAATACTGATCAGGAACCAATCATTCAAGAAATTGATAGAGAGAAACTCAATAAAGAAATTGAATCTCTCCCCGCTGATTGCCACCTCTTAAGCTACAAAGATATCGAGGTCTATTGCGCCACCATGAAGCAAATGCCTCAAACAATGTTGGAAATTGGTCGCCTGCGTGAAATCACTTTCCGTCAAGCAGGAGAAGGCAGTGGATTCTCATGTGATATAGACAAGTTTGATAAACATTACTATCAACTCTTCATGTGGAATCGCGTAGAAAAAGAAGTAGTTGGCGCTTATCGCATGGGGCTTGTCGACAAGCTTGTGGATAAGGGTGGCATCAAAAAACTCTACACATCCAAATTTTATCGTTATACAGATAACTTTATCGCAAAACACAAAAATGCTGTTGAACTTGGGCGCTCTTTTGTACGTCCAGAATATCAACGTAAACCATTCTCTTTACTTCTTCTTTGGAAAGGAATCGGGACTTGGATAATGAGAAACCCAAGCTACCGCTACCTCTTCGGTGGTGTATCTGTTAGCTCACTCTACTCACCACTCTCACGAGCTGTTATTGCCAGTTCACTAGTGAAAGATGAGTATAAACTTGAGCCTTGCGATAAACGCAAATCTCTTAAATTGAGTAAAGAAGCGTATTCACTCTGCCGCAGACTTCAAGTTTCCAATCCAGAGGAACTCTCTTCTCTGATTAAACATTTAGAAGCTGATGGCAAGGATATCCCCCCTCTCATCAAGCACTACATGAAGATGGGCGGCACCTTTTCTTCCTTCTCCATTGATGAAGAATTTGGAGGCACCCTAGATGGTCTTATCCTCGTCGACCTCCCTAATTCGCCTATAAAGTCTTTAAAAAATTACTTGGGCGATAATTACCCTGAGTACACTAAAAGACACCTCGACTAAACCTTCGTCGCTCTCGCTTACAGATTAAACTTGATTTCTGAGCCCCTCCTGTTTACATTAATCGAAACCGGAGAGACTTATGAAAACTATTGTTCAATTGCCCCATACTGAAAAGAGAAGTAAAAATTCTAGCTTAGTCATTGTCACTTTACTGATGCTATTGCTCGTCAGTCTATTACCCTTTTATTACTACCTAACGCGAGCAATTTCATAAAAATAATGAATAAAAATGATAGGTAGATGGCTTATTTGTAAACTAAATCCACTTGTAGACGTAGTGTAGTTTACAACAAGGGTAATGAATGAACAAAGACAATCCACAACACATGACACGTGCCACTCTACTTGAGCGCGTGCGCCTGCAGCACGACGAGAAGTCGTGGGAGGAATTTGTCTTTTATTATCGTCATTTCATCTATATCATTGCTCGGCGCCTCAATCTTCGTCATCACGATGCAGAAGAAATTACCCAAGCAGTACTCTTTAAACTTTGGAATAAGCTTCCCGAATTCGACTACGACAAGACTTCTCGTTTCCGTTCCTGGCTTTATTTAGTCACTAAAAACACGGTTCGTGACTTCTGTCGGAAGCAAAGTCGAAAAACGGAACTCCAAGACCAAGCAAGTCATTCTGAACTATGGGACTTGGGCAAGCAAATTAGCGAACATCAAATCGAAGAAATTGCCGAAAAAGAATGGGAAAACTATATCTATAATATGGCCCTCGAAAATATTGCTCCGAGCTTCTCTGAAAAGATTATTTCCATCTTTAAACGCCTCGCAGCAGGCTCACTCCCCAAGCAATTGGGTGAGGAACTCGATATTCCTGCTAACACCATTGCGGTTTATAAAAAACGCGTCATGACCAAGCTCAAAGACGAAGTCGCTCGCCTCAAAAGAGAACTGAGTTAAAAACTTGAATGCCTGGTCAAGGACTGGCAAGTCCTTGCTAGGGGAGCTCGAGGGGGACAGCGCCCCTCTCCTGTGCAAAGCACCCGCACTTAATCTCTAAACCATCCGCCAGTTGAGGGTGGCAACCCTCACAGCGTTCGGGGCTGCCCCCGAGTAACACCATATCAGAAATCACTGGTAATTTTATACTCATAAACCTCTCCTTAAACCATCCGCCAGTTGAGGGTGGCAACCCTCACAGCGTGCGGGGCTGCCCCCGAGTACCACAATATGAGAATACCTCCCGATACCCCTCTTATTTTTTGCGCTTCTTATTCTTCCCGTGTTCACCGCCCATTCTGCCGCGATAACCTGCATTATATTTGCAATTATTGGGATTCCAGCCGAAGAGTTGTGGTGCATTATTTGCTTGCCAAGCATCGTGACGTTTTTGCATATCTTGAGCTTTTTCGGGATACTGACTCACGAGGTTGTTCGACTCATAGGGATCTTCTTCTAAATTAAAGAGGTAAGTTTTACCTGCTTGCTTAAGGTACTTCCACTTATTATCTCGGATGGCAATATTTGCGTTATTCGCCCAATAGAGGTTTCGGTCATCAAAATCAGATTGATTCTTTAAGTAGGGAAGAAGATTGCGACCATCTAACTTATATTCATCCTTGATTTCAACGCCCGCAGCGGCGAAAATTGTGTGGGCTAAATCGATGGAGTGCACTGGAGCTTCTAAGGCTTTTGTTTGTGCGGGAATTTGTGCTTTCCATTGCACTGCATAGGGAACGTGGAGCCCACCGTCAAAGACCGTGTTTTTCTCTCCACGGTACTTACCATTAAAAGAATAATTCCCCTTGAGTTTACCACCATTATCCGAAGTAAAGAAGATAATTGTATTTTCCTCGAGACCTTCCTTACGAAGTTTTTCGAGTACCAAACCAATATTATCATCCATTGATTTTAGCATGGCCAAACAAAGGGCACGGTTTTCAGGTTTGATATGTTTGAATTGATTGGTGTATGATTTGGGTGCCTGAAGTGGACCGTGAACCGCATTAAAGGAGAGGTAGAGGAAGAAAGGCTCGGTTTTATGGCGATCGATAAACTCGACCGCTTCGCGACCAAAAGCTTCGGTCATGTATTCTCCGCTATTTTCAACGCGCTTATTCTCACGGTGGACGGCTCCCCATTCATCCACGGTATGATTTTCGCCTTTGAGAACCCAGTTATTAATCGCGCCATTATTGAAGCCATAGAACTCTTGAAAACCACGATTATAAGGCCAAAACTTGTGTTGATCGCCATCGTGCCATTTCCCCACCATGCCCGTCGCATAGCCCTCTTTCACAAGGATTTCAGGAATCAATTTTTGACTCAGTGGCAAGCCCGCTTCCACATCTTTATTTAAAGTAAAGGGACCGATATTATCATAATAGCCAAAACGCTGCTGATAACGCCCCGACAATAAGCCCGCACGTGAGGGCCCACAAACGGGTGCCGCCGAGTAGCCATTTTGAAACCAAGCACCACTTTGAGCAATGGAGTCAATATGCGGCGTCGTGGTCTCTTTTAAAGTACCATGATAACTCACATCACCATAACCCAAATCGTCCGCTAAAATAACAATGATATTGGGTTTTGCGGCGCTCGCACTCAGTGAAGCAAGTACAAAACATAAAAACTGCAGAGCAAGATTTCTCATTAAATCGTATCCTTTATAAATTCTATTTTAAGGTACTACGCCCCTGCTTTTTATTATATGACGACTCACTCATTATTTTCTTACTTCCCACCCTAAGTCATTATTCTGATCTCACACGCTAAAGCCATACTATGTTTTCCCTGGGAGCTCGGCATTCAAACGACTTCTAAATGTCAACTCTCGAGTCAAATTCCGCATGGAATGCGGGGCTCCCAGCTTTTATCTGCAGGGCGAAGCCCGATCGACTCAGATGACAACTCTGCAACAAATGAACGGCTTGCTACTTCGCATGTGTCTCATGCCAATTAAAATAGAGTTGTTTAAGCTGCTGAAGTTTTTCGGGCATGGAATCCGCGAGATCTTTTTTTTCGTAGGGATCTTGCTTAAGGTTAAAGAGCTTTAGGTGGACCTTTTTCAAAAAGTCTTTACTCGTCCCTTCTTGGTCATTGTAGGTCAGTTTCCAATCACCGTGACGAACGGCATAATCATCTAATCCACTATGGCGATGCCAAAATAAGGTTTCGTGGGGCCGACCTTTTTGTTCATCTTCAAGATAAGGAAGCAGATCCTTGCCACTAAACTGCTTTGTGCTGTACTCCAAACTTGCAGCACTTAAAAAAGTAGGTGCTAAGTCATAAGCAATCACTGGAGCTTCAAACTTATTCCCCGATTTAATTTTCTTCGGCCAGCTCATACAAAAAGGTACGCGAATTCCGCCCTCATAAGTATCGCCTTTATAACCTCGAAAGCCCTGACTCATTGACATGCGGTATTGACCTTCATTTGGCTTTTTGTTACCAATTTTAGGACTGCCATTATCGGTAGTGAAGACAAAAATCGTATTCTCATCTAAGTTGAGTTCCTTGAGTTTAGCGCGTATTCTTCCCACGCCATCATCCATGGCTAAAACCATCGCTAAAAAGAGTCGACGATACGCTGGAACTGACTCTGGGATTCTCGCTAAATATTCATCGGGCACTTGCCAGGGGGAATGTACTGAGTTATAAGCCACATACATGAAAAAGGGCTGATCTTTATTCTCTTCTATGAACTCCACGGCATGATCAGTGATCTTTTCAGTTAGGTAATCGCCTTCTTTGTAATCCACAATGTCTTGATTGAAGTAAATGGGTGCGTAGCCCTTTTTCTTTTTGTTTAATTTTTTATCTGCTCGGTAATAATCATGAGCTCCAAAATGGAAACCATAGAAAGTATCAAAGCCACGATCATTGGGAAATTGACCCTTCTTACTACCCAAATGCCATTTGCCAAAAGCCCCTGATTTATAACCCGCGGGCTTCAGTAACTCAGCGATATTTTTTTGACTCTTGGGAATGCCCTTGTCGGCATCGCCATTGGTCACCACACCGAAGAGTTGCTGATAACGTCCCGTCAAAATCCCGGCTCGAGAAGGCCCACAAACGGATGCCGCCGCATAACCCTGCTCAAACCAAACGCCCCCTTTTGCAATTGCATCAATGGCGGGTGTCTGAGCATCTTCCACCCCATGATAAGCCACATCACCCCAGCCCATATCATCTGCAAAGACGAGAACTATATTGGGCTTGTCAGCTGCCCTAAGCAGGGCGACAAAGCCCATCAAACTGAATAAAAACTTCATGCTTTTTTCTTCTTTGAGTTTTTCTTTTTCTTCTTTGATGGGGCTGCTTTATCAGAAACTTCCGTCGCCGGTAAATTCATCCCACGCAATTGATAATAAGCATTCATCAATTCGGCACGAGCTTTTAATTGCCCTTCATTCATCTCAGTGATTTTGAGCGCTTTTTTCTCATCCGGATCTTTCTCCAAGTCAAAAAAGTCACCGTTATTATAGATCTTATATTTGCCGTTGTGAATCGCATCACGCGCACCTCGTGGATCACGGCCCGACTTCCAATAATGACAGAAAACAAACTCACGAGAATTCTTGCCTTCACCCTTTAAACGCGAGGCAAAGGAGATGCCATCATTTTCAAACTGACCTTTCACTCCCGCAAGTTCTGCGAAGGTCGCAAAAAAATCGGAAAAATCGATGAGATCATCTAGCTTGTGTTCATTATACTGAGCGCTGTACTTTGGCCATTGCATCACACAAGGCACACCTGTTCCATCTCGCAACATCAAATTTTTACGCCCAGGGATTTCTCCATAACTTGTTCGAGTGATGGGACCTTCTTGAATCCCTTTTGAACTTTTTGGTGATTTCTCTCCAGCTTCCACAATGATTTCATCATAATCTCCCCAACCTTTGAGGGAAACAATGCGTTTCATATTTTCATTGGAACGCGTCACTGGAACGGGGTAACCCGAGCCATTATCTCCTGTAAAAATCAATAGGGTATTATCGCGCTGACCACTCTCTTCCAATGCTTTCACCACATTGCCTACGAGATGATCAATGTACTCGATATTATCTTTAAAAAAGCGTACTTCAGAAACTTTAGCACCGCTCTTATCACCATCTTTCGAATGAGGTGTTGGTGCCCAGGGTGAGTGAGGGAGAATCATTGGGTAGTACAGGAAAAAGGGCTTGTCTTTTTTACGCTTAATAAAATCGCAAGCATATTCATTAACCATGTCCGGCCCATAAAAATGGCAACGGGGTTTATAATACTTGCCATTGGCAATGACATTGGCAGTTTGCCAGTAACGTTCGCGCCCCTGAATTAGAGGCTTGTCTTGGGGATTCTTCGGCTTCACTCCATTTGTTAAACAGTACTCATCCCAACCAAAATTCAATATTTGCTGATGATCGCCACCGAGCTGCCACTTGCCCGTTATGCAGGTCGCATAACCAGCCTTTTGTAAGGCATTGCCAAAAGTCACTTCGCTCGAGGGCAAGAGACCAAATTGGCGATAATTGCGAAAGCCATACTGACCCGTCATGATTTTGACTCGGGATGGCGTACAAATGGGCAAGGAATAACAGTGATCGAAAGTCAGGCCCTCTGAACCAATTTTGTCGAGAACGGGCGTCGAGTAATCCAAGCCCCCATGAGCTCCCACTGTTTCGCGCCCCATGTCGTCGGCCATGATCAAAACGATATTCGGCCGTTCATCAGCCCAGAGCCCCAAGCTCATTGATACTGTCAATATGTAATATAATAATTTCATTTTTTCACCTGTTTCCTTATTCATTAAACCAAAGATAATTCCCTGCTGACCCCTCATCACCAGGGATGACGTAAGTATTGGCAACATGCCCATCTGAGAACTGCAAAACCCAACGTGTATCACCCAAATCCGTATGGGTATAAAACTTATCTAGCTGTGCTCGATTTGCATTGGATATTGACCAAATCCCACCCAATTCACCGTGTAACACTAGCTTTGATGGATTGATAATGTCAGTGATTTTCAAGGAGGGTGAATCCCCGTCAGAACTATCTTGCATCGCCGCTTCTTTATTGCGGTAATAGGAGGAACCCCATTTTGTATATTCATCCATATCTTGATGATCTGAAGGACATTTCGCGACAGGCATCTCACCCGTTTCACTTTGCTTTTGTAAATATTGATTAAGCGGGCGCATCGCTACTGTAATGCTTGCATTTTGCGTCCCTGCTTTACCGAACCAATTGCTACCACGACGAGTATTACCACTCGCCGCAGAGTCTTGAATCTTATCTGCTGGATGAGACTGCTCGTTATCATCGAAGTACATAAACATTGCCGTCGAATGATTCCTTTGATTATTCACACATTGAGTTCGTCTGGCGGCTTCCCTCGTCTTTCCTAGCACGGGTAAAAGCAAAGAAGCCAACACCCCAATAATCGCCACCACCACGAGTAATTCTATTAAAGTAAATTTTTTCATTTCTCATCTCTTTCATTTGATTTACTAAGTCATACGAGAGCTAAATAAAGAGGATGACAGCAACTACTTAATTATTTCCAATTTAATCCTTTTGGGAACTTCGGGAAGATTGGCTTGCATGCCTTTACTTATAGTGATTTTCCGTAGCTCAGAAATTCTAAAAAGCGCTTTCCAGTCACTAAAGTTTGTCCTCGAAAAATCGACTTCTAATAAATGATTCTTATATAATTCATGAGTTTTCAATTCACGATTGCGGCTCAAATTCAAATGCGTCACAGGCAAGTACTGCAGGGCATCAATATTGCGCAGACCTTGATTTCCAGAAAGATCGACGTGGAGTTCTTCTCCTTTCAATTCATAAGCCAACTTGAACTCTTTAGCGCCATTTTTTATGTAGAGTAGCAGGCCTACTAATTTAATCTTTTCCTCTAAATTAAACTGGTCCATATTGGCGCTGATCGCACTCACCACATCGTACCTGGAGCGAGTTCTTTTAGCAAGAACTTCAAAATCATCCAAAGTAAGCACATCTGGCGATTTTGAATCGCGTTGAGCTAAAAACGTTTCTAAATCTCTTACGGCTTGGTGCTGTGGCTCTTTATCCGACTTCTCTAGCGATTTCTTTGCTTCTGCCAAGTCCGCATGAATAAAATCTATACGTGCCTTTGTATCCCAAGCATGATCAAAATTTGGATCGGCCTCCACAGCTAGTAAAATCATTTCTTTGGCCGTTTCAAAATCATTTTTTTTAAGGGCTCCCGATGCCAGTCCAACTAAACGCGGCGCCGCTTCTTTACCAAAAAGCTCTTTTTGCTTCTGCTCTTGCGTATAAAGTTCTAAGGCCTCGACTGCCAACTGCTTTTCTACACTCAAACGCTGAGTAAAGACCAAAGCTAAGATCAATAGAATTAGCGTAAATATACTGGCTAATTTATGGCGCAAGACAAAGAGTTTCAGGTTACCGAAAAAACCAATTTCTTCGGCACTGGTTGCAAATCCCCCCAGCCACTTAAATAAATCATTGCGGAGTTCTTGTACCGTGTGATAACGATCGTCCGCTTTGAGCGCGAGAGCCTTTAAACTAATGGCTTCTAAACTTACGGGCACTGAAGCGAGTACTTGTGAGGGCTTCTTATGTTCTCCATTCACAGTCATGAGCAGGCTTTCACGAATCGTCTCGCCTTTATTGGGCACTTCAAAGCAAAGCATTTCGTAGAGGATCGCCCCTAATGCATAGACATCAGTTCGCTGATCCTTATCACCTTTTTTCTTATCAACCTGCTCAGGCGCCATATACCCTGGCGAGCCCTTCACAACTCCACTTAGTGTCGCTGTATTAAAATTTTCTGGCAAGAGGTCATCCTCTAAGTCGTAATCGGCATCACCAAGAGTCTTAGCAAGCCCCCAGTCACAGATGAGGACTTCACCAAAATCGCCAATACGAATATTATCGGGTTTTAAATCCAAATGAATCACCCCACGGGAATGCGCGTAGGACATGGCATCACAAACTTTCATCATAATATCGATGATCCGGGGCATCAGTGATTTATAATCTTTTTCTTTTGCGAACTCCGCAATCAAGTCGCTGAGGTTTCTGCCCCCCAACTTTTTCATCACAAAAAAAGGCTCGCCCTTTTCATCGTAGCCCATATCATAAAGTGGCACGATATTGGGGTGCTCCAAACGCGCCGTTAAACGGGCTTCCTTAAAAAAGCTTTCCATGATTTCCGGATCATGACTACCCTTAAGCTTAGCCATCGCCACATGACGCCCTGTGAGTTTATCAAGTGAATCACGTATATTCTTCATGCCCCCTTCGCCTAAAGCCTCGCCATTCTCATAGCGTTCTGAAGCTTCGGCTATCTCGTCACACAGGGGATAAACATCGGGAATACTTTCATCCAAATCCTTGATCCCAGAAACTAAATCTGGGATCATCTCATCAAAAACTGACTGCGCATCTTTCGTCATAGAACCTTATCGTTGAGTAAGTACACCTTAGTCAATTGTATACAGTCTAAAAGTCATTTGCCAGTAGGGAGGAAATTTACTTTTTGTTTTTCTTAGTTTTACTTGGCTGTTTCTTCTTTTTGTCAGCTTTGGCTCTTCCACTTCGAGAATAAGCAGCATCGCGTTTTCGTACGTCAGATTCGCCGTCAACCTTTTTTAAATGAGCTTGAATCAGCTCTTCATTCTCACGCTCCTTGAATAAGCTATAGAGAGGATCCCCACTCGCTTTCATCGCCTGAGCCAAGGCTTGGCGTAGCTCCTGCATTTTGACCGCATATTCAGGACTCTCACTCAAATCTTTTAGTGCATGGGGATCGAGATGGTAATTGTACAGCTCTTCAGGCTTACGGTGATTATAAAGATCTAAGCGCGCCTTCCAATGGGCATTTCCTTCTTTAGCCAAACGATCCATCTCTTTATAGGCCAAGGTCCCCTTTGTTGCTGAAGCAAATTTGCGTTCCCCATCCGACCACAAGTTATAAATATAGCCGAAATCTTTGGTAATAATCGAACGTGTGGGCTGACGATTACCGCCCACATTTTCTTCATACATGGTCAACACATAATCGCGATCATCTTGTTTATCACCTTTGAGGATGGATGCAAAAGAGCGTCCGTCGAGACCCGTTTCCTGTTTAATTCCCAACATTTCTAAAACAGAAGGGTAAATATCAACTGAACCAATCATGTGATCATTATCCACTGAACCTACCTTTGTTCGACCGGGCCAGCGCACAGTCAATGGTGTGTGGGAACCATTGTAATAATTTGTCGTTTTCCCAAAGGGCTCGGGAAGGCCGTGATCCGAAAGGAAAATAATAATCGTCTCATCATAGACACCTGAATCTTTCAAAGCTTGGATCACATTGCCAATGGAATCATCCGCGCGTCTCACCGTTGAGTAATACGCCGCCATTTCTAAACGAACTTTCTCAGTTTGGGGCAAAAATCCCGGAATCACAATTTCCTCTGCTTTAAAAATTCGGCTCGGCGGATTGCTTTCATCTTCCTTATTCAAGCCAGGCGTCAACTTCTTCTTGATTAAACCATAATACGGCGTGTGCGGATCGTGGATATCCATCGAATAAAAGAAAGGCTTATCGGCTTCCTTCGCTGCTTCCACACCCTTTTTCGTGTAATCATAAAAAGTTTTTGGCTGACGAATATTGAGTTTCTTCTCTTTCAGTTCATCATCAAAAATGATATCAAACGCTCGTTTGTAGGGCACATAAGGGTAGGAGTGGTGGGCCTTACCGCGAATCATCGTGAAATAACCATTAGCCTGAAGAACTTCCGGTAAAGTTCTAAAAGTCACCTGATCTTTGGGCAACTGATAAAAACCCTCGAGTCCACTATTATAGAGATATTTGCCACTACTGATAATATTGCGTGAGGGGATACAACTCGTCGCATGCACATGAGCATAATTAAAACGCATCGCATCGGCCGCAAAAGCATCAAATTGAGGAGACGTCCCCTCCACTGGGCATCCAAAAGCTCCCAGTGAATCCGCATTCATATCATCTACCGTAAGTAAAACCACGTTCATTTTTTCCTGAGCCGAGACACTCATAAGCACAAACAAAAAACTAACTATCCACTTCATCTTCAATTTCCTTTTCAATATTATATTTCACCACCAAGTTCGTGCTCGGCTTTTAAATTTGTTCGAACCGCTGAGCTCCTACTCGGCATTCAAAGGACTTCTAAATATCAACTATCGAGTCAAATTCCGCATGGAATGCGGGGCTCCCAGCTTTTATCTGCAGTGAGCGTAGCGAACGACCTGACAACTGACCACTTCCTTATAAGTTCCGCATGGAATGCGGGGCTCCCAGCTTTTATCTGCAGTGAGCGTAGCGAACGACCTGACAACTGACCACTTCCTTATAAGTTCCGCATGGAATGCGGGGCTCCCAGCTTTTATCTGTAGTGAGCGTACTCACCACTTCTCTACTCTCTCCACTTGGGGATGCTTGCTTCCCAATCCTTATAGATCTTCACCATTTCCTGGAGTTTTTCAGGGTTCGATTGCGCTAAGTTACTTTCCTCTTTGGGATCATTCGCCAAGTTATAGAGTTCGGGTTCTAAAAAGAGTTCATCCGCACGCTCGGCGTAAGTCACACCGCGCCCCTTCACATGCTTAATACCAAGCTTATTGAGCAAGGCTTTCTGCTTCTTGCGATCCACTTGCCAAACGAGTTTCCAATCACCCACACGCGCCGTTCTCCAAGCTCCGTTGCGCCAAAAATGCGCTTGACGCTGATCTTTTGCGGAGTCCTTAATTACGGGCAAAAGGTTTTGTCCATCGTAGACGCGGTCACTCGGTAAATCGACTTTTGCGAGGGCCGCAAAAGTTGGCAATAAATCTAGAGTTGAAACCACACCATTGTATTTTGAACCCGCCTCAATCCCCTTGGGCCAACGCATGGCAAAAGGCACGCGAATGCCACCCTCGTAGAAAGTCGCCTTATTGCCTTTGAAAGTTTTACTGTAATCCTTTTTACCACCGTTATCATTACTGAAAACGACGAGGGTATTATCAGCTATGCCCGCTTCTTTGAGCGCATCCAGAATAGTTTGTACTGAGGCATCCAAGGCCGCAATCACGCCATCGTGGGCAGTTCCGCCTTTGGGAATATATTTGTTGGGAACGGTATCCGGAGCATGAACATTGTAAGGGGCAAAGTACATAAAAAATGGCCTTTCTTTATTCTCTTTAATCCAATTCGCTGCCTCATCCGAGAAGTGATCTGTGAGGTAACCTTCCAGACGCACGCTCTCACCATTGCGGACCACATCGAGATTAGGATCCTCGCCACTTGGCAAGGGCTTAAGTTCTTGGCCTTTCTTTGCAGATTGCACTTGGCTCTTAAATTGATAAAAACCGCAGGAACCGCGATAGCCAAACCAATGATCAAAACCACGAGCATTGGGTTGAAATTCTTCACTGGAGCCCAAGTGCCATTTACCAATAGCACAGGTTTGATACCCCCCTTTTTTCATTAGTGCGGGAATCATAATCTCGGAAGTTTTTACGCCATAACCAGTCTTTTTGCGATCCGCTGTCCCCCCTGGCAAAGTCTCCAAATCAAAACGTGCCTGATACCTACCCGTCAATAAACCCGCACGACTCGGCGCACACGTGGCATGACTCGCATAGCCATTGGGAAAATGTACCCCTTCATTAAATATTGAATCAATTGCCGGAGTCTTAGCCTTAGTCAACACCGAGCCGGTGACCCCAAGTGCGCCATAATGCATATCATCGGCAAAAATGAGTATAATATTGGTCTTTTCTGCGCTCATCGCAAAACATGACATCAGTAATAATAAAATAAATTGCTTCATAGAGTTCCTTCGCTTGTTTCTCAGTAATACGCAGGCTAAAAACACTCTATGACATCAAAGCTAAAAATAATGCCTACTGAGTCAATTTCCGCATAGAATGCGGGACTCCCAGCTTTTATCTGCAGGCCGAAAGCCGATCTGCAGTGAGCTTGCGAAAGATCTGAAAGCGAGACCAACTGATTACTGTGTTTCCTCCCTCTTCGTTGGAGTTACCAAACTCCTTGCTTTACAAAAAACCGCAAGTTCATAAGTCTCTTGTGTTTAAAAACACTCTGTAGGTCCGTACCTAATATTAAATCATCAACATAGGTGCGCAAATGAAAAAATTATCACTATTTTTATTTATACTAACTACAAGCTTTTTAATCTCACAATCACTTAATGCCCAAGTACGCGTCGCCGCTTACAATGTATTATATGGACTTTCGGGAAGCCCTGAGCAAATAGGCGCAATGTTCAGGCCTTATAATTTGGACATGATAGGCTTTAATGAAGTCCCCAATGGGGACTGGACTGCTCGGGTCGGTAAAGTTTTAGGCATGAAATATGTTTATGTGGGGAAAATCTCATCCGCCAATCATAAAGATAAATATAAATCTATACTGAGCCGCACCCCACTGAAAAACACTGAAGAAGTAGCATTACAAGGAGAACACGCATGGAATCCTGCTTCTGCCGTCTACGCCGACACAGAAATACGTGGCGTCAAAATAAGGCTGTATTCACTTCATGTATGTCAAGCCCGAAATTTAAAAAGCCATATCGATAGGCTTCGTGAAAAATACCTCAGTAAAGAAAAAAAGAAAAACATTATTGTCTTGGGTGATTTTAACGACAAAATTGAGAGCCCGGCACTCACACGCTTGCAGGAAGCTGGCTTCCATGCTTGCTGGAAAGATTTAAACATGAACCTTGAGAAAGCATTTACTTGGAATCCGAATAATCCTAAATCTGGTTTAAAGGAAGGTGTCATCGACCATATTTTCTACAAATCTAAAAGTGCCAAAGCAAGTAAAGCGGAAATTATTGAATTGCAGCCTCCCCTCTCAGATCATAAACCTGTCTGGGCAGAAATTGATTTCAAGTTCCGTAAAAAATCAAATTTCACTACAAAATAATTAACCAATTGCCCTGACGGCAGCGAATGAAATGAGCTAACGATCTGAAAATGCATGGTACTGATGACTTCGATATAAGTTCCGCATGGAATGCGGGGCTCCCAGCTTTTATCTGCAGGGAGTGTAGCGAACGATCTGACCACTGATGACTAATGCTTAAGGTATTAATTCAGGCCAAAGTGATAAGAGCTTTCACCTTTGTTGCCGAGGACTGATTTTCCTAGCTCAGAGCTGTCGCCGTAAGTGAGAGTCTCACCGGCTTTGCTTTTGAGTTTTAAGATGTGCTGACCTTTTTCTTGAAGGCTTTTGATTTCACCTCTTACAGAACTCTGCAAAGAGAATGCTTGACTTAGTCCAGGGTTGACGATGAGAAAACGCTCTGTAGAGGCTTTTATCTGAAAGCTCTTCACAGCTCCGTTTTCGCGAAGTGCGCTAAGGGTGTAGCCCCCTTCGGCTTTGAGGTCTTTGAAACTCACATCTTTCCAAGCCTTGGGGATTCCCGTGAAGAGCTTGATGTGATCTTTGTTGAAGTCATGTGACCAAGCTTGAAAAAGCATTTCGTGAATGGATGCAGCGGCCGAAATCGGCGTCTCAATCACTGGTCCAGACTCGATATACATGGTGTTAGCCGAGCCATAAGTATCGAGCAAGATTTGCATTTGCTTATAGGCTTCATCACCATCGCCAAGCATGGAATACATCGAGGCTGCACCTGTGCGACTATAACCTTTATAACTCCAATTATTCAGAATGGGTAGATTGATCCAGTAATCAACAGATTTTTTAGCTAAAGCAAATTTATTGGGCTCATCTAAACGCATTTGCTTGAGAGGATAGAGCCCCACAAGGTGTGAGTAGTGACGGTGTGCTTTTTCCAGCTTCACTCCATTAGCGATCATAATGCCCGTTTCTTTATCGAGATGGGGCTGAACAAGTTTTTCTACCACTTTCTCGTAACGTTCACCATCGGCATCATTGAGCTGAAATTTGTGATTAATATGTACAGCAGTTCGCAGTGCCCAACGCAAGAATTCTAAGTTATACGTTGTGTCTTCTTCTTTAGGAAAAACTCGATTCATCTCATATTCTGGCGAGATATCTTTGGGCGTATGAATAAAGCCTTGCTCATCTGTGCGACAGTGATGAAGAACAAAATTAATGCCGCGCTTGAGCATGGGATAAAACTTCTCTACAGTTCTTTTATCGTCGGGATAAACTCTGAGGAAATGCCAATAATTATGTAGGGTCCAAAGAAAATTGCCGTATTCCCAACTGAATCCCCCTGGCTCATAAGGACTAATCGCACGGGCATGAGTTGCCGAATCACTCTTGTATTTACCTGCAGGCTGAATAAAGATTTGTGGATTATTATCGATGAATTGAAAGAGTGTGTCGCCAATCGACCCTTGGTTAGCAACGGCCATGGGAAGGTAAGTGAGCTGAACATTGAGGTTCGCCCAGATCTTCGGCCAATTGGTTGCTCGAAACCAGGGCCCCATGAGGTCGATGGGAAGCTTGCCTTGACGCGTTGCGGAGGCGACTTTGTAGAGCTGCCATTTGTAATAAGCTTCGAGTTTCTTATCAGGCAGGGAAATATTGGAACGTTGAGAATAATTCTTCCACCACTTTGCGTGATCCACAAAGTAATCTTCATAAGATTTCTCTAATGATTGTGATAAGGCTTGGGCATTTTTTCCTGCCCAAACTTTCTGAGCTTTAGCCTTTAAATTTTCACGCGTGTAATCCGTGCGCCAAGCTAAAAGGTATTTTTTTTCGGAAAGCTTCTTTAGTTGCCAAGTCAATGAATAAGCTTTGCCCTTTTTGAGTGGAACAAGGCGAGACTGCACTCCATTGGAATCATTGAGGACTTCTGCCCCAGGCTTATATTTCTCAACTGTTTTAGCAATTCCTTGCGCCCATTTGGGATTACTATAATCACTGATTGTGTGAGTCGGTGCACCACTGATATCTTTGATACCATTTCTGAGCTTAGAAGTGGTGATGCCGGGAATGGCAAAATGTTTAATGCTAATTTGCTCATCGCCCGCAAGAGTGAATTTTACTAAATTGAGATTCTGGCCCGATACGGAAATTGCTTTGAATTTCACTGCTCCTAACGATGTTTTAACAGCCCCTTGAGCTTCGGCGGTCTGCATGGCTAAGGTCATTTGAAATGACTCGCGTTGCGACTTGGTTTCTAGAATGAATTTACCGATGGGAAGACGTCCTCCCTCATCATAAATTCGCGTATCGCCAATATCAAAATGGAGGCTTTCTTCGGGGCGGGCCCAAATCATGGTTCCCTGCTCGCCATTGCCGAGAATGGCTCCCTCCACATAGGAACTAGGAACTTTGTCCCACTTCATATCAAAATTTGCGTCACCCCCAAATAGGTTAAAGGTCAATAAAAGCAGGCTCGTTAAAAGGTATTTCATGTTTATTCTCAATTAAATTATTCTCTAGTGAATAATTGCCACCCCCTAAGGAGAGTTGATTAGCTTTGAGATTTTTTTAGCGAAATTATTTTTCTACCAACCAAGAATATGTTATGTTGCCGTTACCGCCCGATAATAATGAAGCTTGCGATTCACTAGACACATGCCCGTCGACCCATTGGATGTTGCTTTTAAAGTCATGTCTCCCGAGACTTACGTTATTAATCGTCCAAGGGTTGTAGGGTGGGAGTAACATATTATCGACGTAGGTATAATCAGTGGTCGAATCTCCGAGCATCAATGTATCTGTGGCCTTAGTCACCTCTGACAATTTCGCTGGACGCGTTGTTCCACCAAAAGGCGCGCCTCCTAATTCAATTGAACTATAGGCAATTCCTTGTCGACTGTTTTGCTGGTCTATATATTCCGGACAAGCAAAAATATTTGTGTACTGATGATCCCACCAAGTTGAGTTATCGGTATTATTGACATACTGAGCTAATTGCCATTTCCATGTATGCCAAGCGCTTTCCATCCCCTGATAATGCACAAAGAGTCCATCGGCATCATCCTGATACATAAACATGGTCGTACCCAGCTGCTTCGTGTTGCTTTTACAAACAGCACTCTGACTCTTTTTTCTTGCACTCCCCAAAGCTGGCAATAAGAGCGATGCCAAAATGCCAATGATGGCCACCACGACTAAAAGTTCTATTAAAGTAAATTTTTTCTTCATTGAGTTCACCCGAAATTTAACTAAGATATACTCACTTAGGACCGGTCAGAAACGAGAGTTGACTCAAAAGCAAAAAAAAATCCGTACTGATGGCTGAAGGTCGATCTGACAACTTTTCCCCCTGCGAACTTCGCGGCTCTGCGTGAGGCTTTATAATTTAAATACATCCACAGATTTCTCAGATTTTCACAGAGTAAAAACTCTGAATCGCCTTTCAGGCACCCCAAGCTAATGATATCCCCCCTCTTCTATTGAAGCCTCAATTGCGAGTTCTTATGATTTTTAGCTCCGAAGGTGCTGGATTTGATTAGCTCCGTGGTGTAGGACGAAGTCCAAACCCGGAGACCGCAATGTAATCAATTTCGGGTCGTCGAAGACGGCCAATTATTCGCCCTCGTCGAGGACGCTGTTATTTACGAAATTTTTTCCTGGGGTTCCTTTCAGGCACCCCAAGCTAATGATATCCCCCCTCTTCTAGGGAGAATAAAGCATGGTAATCTGACAACTTCCCCCCCCTGCGTCCCAGCGACTCTGCGTGAGGCTTCATAATTTAAAATACATCCACAGATTTCTCAGAAAAAATATACTTCCGCATGGAATGCGGGGCTCCCAGCTTTTATCTGCAGGCCGAAGGCCGATCTGCAGTGAGCTTGCGAACGATCTGCAAGCGCAGCGGACTGATGACTTTGATATAAGTTCAGAACCAAATTCCTTTCCCTGTTAAGCCTAAGACTTGACGGAAAAAGGACGAAGTCTCTTTGTTTTTCCTCTGACAAAGTGTTAACCTTAGCTAACTCAAAGACATATTTTGGATTATGGATAAATATAACACTAGACAAACTCTCATCGCAAAAATCCGGGAACAGCACAACGAGCAGTCCTGGGAAGAATTTACTGATTTGTATAAAGCCTACCTTTATAGCATCATGATTCGCATGGGAGTTCAGGAATCGGATCGCGATGATCTCGTCCAAAAATCTCTTATCGAAATTTGGAAGAGCCTGCCGCGCTTTGAATATGTGCCTGGACAAGGCAAATTTCGCAATTGGATCTACACCGTGACTAAGCATCAATGCCTCGGTCATTTTCGCACCAATAAGCGTTATCAAAACAAAATTCAAAAAGCGAGTGAACAAGGGGCTCTTGAAGGAGAAAGTGAATCTAAGTCCGAAGACATCGAAGAAGCCGAATGGAAAAAACATATCTTCACCCTCGCCTGGGAACGCATTGAGCCGGACCTATCTGACTCCTACCGTCAAGTTTTCATGCTCTTTAGTGAAGGCAAAAATGTCGAAGAAATTAGTGGAGAACTCGAACTGCAAAAGAATAGCGTTCACGTCTATCGTCAACGCGTTCTCAAACGCCTCAATCGTGAAATTCGTTTTCTAGATGATGAACTCGGCTAATGCAAGACTTTAACGAAGACTTCATGACTCAAGCTTTTGATCAGGCTTTCAACGACGAATCTGACCAACTCTTAGATAAAATAAGTCACGCCGAAAAGCGCTACCAAGACGGAGAGGAAATCGGCTCGGGTGGCATGAAAAAAATTGTCAGTTCCTTTGACTCATTTACCGATCGCGAACTGGCACGCGCCTATCCTCTAAGCGACGAAACGAAAGTTGATAATTTCATTAGCGAAGTTCGCATTTCAGCCAAGCTTGAGCACCCCAACATCATCCCACTTTACGATATTGGAGTCGAAAAGGGACAGGTCTTTTTCACCATGAAAAAGCTCAGTGGCTGCAACCTCTATGATCTCATCAAAAAATCAGAAAAACAGTAAGAATTTTTATCCTTAAATGATCGCTTAGAGATTTTTCTCAAAGTCTGTGATGCGATTTCTTTTGCCCATTCCAAAAACATCCTGCACTTGGATTTAAAACCTTCTAATATCCAAGTCGATGATTTCGGTCAGGTCCTCGTCTGTGATTGGGGCTTAGCGCGCGATCTCAGTGATAATGATACCCTCTCTGAAGACCTTTCCACACAAGAAATGGTCCCGAAAGACTTGAATCTAAGTTACAATAATAAGATCAAAGGAACTCCAGGTTATATGGCGCCCGAGCAAATCAGCCGACGCTTTGGCTCCCGCAGCCAGAAGACCGACGTTTTTTGTTTAGGTGGCTTACTCTACTTCCTGCTCACTTATGAGAAACCCTTTAATGGCTCAAACCTAGAAGAATTGCTCAAGCAAACTGAAAATGGCGATTTAATTGCCCCCAATAAAAGAACCAAACAGCACGAGATCCCCCTCGCACTTGACGCAGTTGTTTTAAAGGCCATGAAAAACAAAGCCTCTGAACGCTACCCCACAGTTAAACAATTATCCGATGATGTGCGTTCTTTCTTACAGGGTTTTGCGACGTCCGCAGAAGACGCTGGATTTTTTAAAGAAATTAAGCTCTTAATCATTCGCAATAAACTGCCCTTTATACTCAGCGCCGTCGCCCTCTTTGGCACCTTAATTCTAACGAGCTTTTTTATTCATCAACTGCGAAACGAAAAACACTTGGCTGAATCTGCGCAAGCTCATGCTGAGGCCATGGCTAATAAATCCCATGAGTCAGAGAACAGGGCATTAAAAGCCCAAAGCGAAGCCGAAAATGCCGAGACTAAAGCTCTCTCCCTCGTACAGGCTCTTCAGGCCGAAAAAAAGTTCAGTTCAAGCCTCAAGGTTCAAGCGGCAAAAGAACTCATGGATAAAGCTTTTGTGCCTTTTCGAAAAGCGAAGAATTATCTGAGTGCGACCGAAACCATTCGCCTTGTTCTTCAGCTCAATCCTCGTCATCAAGATGCACTCTATCATGCCGCCTTAATGGAATTAGGCGCATTTCAAATGACGAAAACTCGCGATTATATTAAGCAGTACAAAGGTCCAAAAGACACTCAGTGGATCAAGCAGGCCTATACTGATTTTTTAACACCGCATGGTCATAGCAAAAAATATACTTGGGAAGAACAACTCCAATTCACCAATAGCCTACTTTCAGGTTCTTTTAATGCTGATAAGCATTATATCGCTTGGCACATTAACTCCAGTACCCGTCATAAGTTCAGTATGGACGACTGTATTCAATATGCTAAATCCTCTATGAAGCGCCGCAATAAAAGTAAGCAATTCAACTTTAATCTGCAGCAACTGGATGATGGTTCCTACCAGCTTTCCTTAAACGGTACTCGCTGCTCACCTTACGAAGAAATTCGCCATTGGAAAATCTCTGAACTCGATATGAGCTACACAAATTTTCGTGACCTCACTATTCTTTGGACCTACCCACTCAAAAAACTCAATATTGCCCACACTCCGGTGAATAGTTTGAATAAAGCCTGGGATATTCCTGTAGAGGAATTAAATATCAAAGGAACAAAAATTAGTGATTACGAAGCCATCTATCAGTACCCACTGAAAAAACTCACCATCAACGAATTTTGTTCCGGCATCCATCGTTTCAATCATATGAAAACTTTAAGGGAACTTACTCTCCCCAGCGGGGTCTACCTTCAAAAGGAACTCGACAAGCTCAACAAGAAAATCAAAATCACTTACTACGATCATGGCAGTTAAATCACACAAATATAAAAACCAAGGCTTCTTTGGCATCGGCATCATGAATAATGTCAACGGCCTCAACATTGGTACACTCTGGCGCAGTGCCTACATCATGGGAGCCAGCTATATTTTCACTATCGACAAGAAGTACAAAAAACAAATGAGTGATGTCACTCATACTTGGAAAAAGATCCCCCTCTACCACTACAAAAACTTTGATGATTTTTACGATAATCAACCCACGGCCACGCGGATAATTGCTGTCGAACTCACTGAAGATGCTATAGACATTGCCGACTACGAACACCCCGACCAAGCTTGCTACTTACTCGGCAACGAACAAGCAGGGCTCGCTCCAAAGGTTCTAAAGCGTTGTCATGGCATTGTGAAACTTCCAGGTTATTTCAGTCTCAACGTCGCCGTCGCCGGTTCAATCCTGATGTATGATCGCGTCGCAAAACTAGGCGGTAATTTACCGCAACAGGAAAGTTAAGCTCCATCATAGTTCGCCCTCGTCGAGGACGCTTTTTGTTTACGAAACCTTTTTCTGGGGTTCCTTTCAGTCACCCCAGGCTAATCACATTTTCCCTCGTCGAGGAAAATTATAGAAGTATGGTAATCTGCCAACGGATTGCTGATAACTTTTCCCTTTCCTGTGGGCCGAAGGCCGATCTGCAGTAAGCTTGCGAACGATCTGCAAGCGTAGCGAACTGATGACTTCTTTTCCTTGCGATCTTCGCGGCTCTGCGTGAGTTCCCCTCTTTTTTGGAATTCTTAAGAATGAACTCGACCGCTTCGTCGACTTTTTCAATTTTAAAGTGGTGACCTTTAGACTTCGACTCACCTGTATGCACATGAACTTGAGCTTCACCGCCAGCTTCACGGTATTTATTTACAAGAACATCCGTATTTTCTGCATTAGGCACAATCATGTCATCCTTGTGAGTCACAAAAAAGAGTGGCACACCGGCTTTTGCGAGTAGCGCAATATCATCAATAGGATTCCCCTTCCAAGCCATCAGTCCTGCCTCATCCATTTCATAAACCTTTTGCGACTGGGTCCACTGAGCCTTTGCGCCAACACCTTTGCCTTTGCCTCCTGGCCAAGATTTAATGTCGCACACGGGAGCTTCGGCGTAGATCGCATTGACTTTCTCAGGATTTTGCTTCGCCCGCCAAACCCAGGGTTTACCCTCCATCGCTTTCTTGGGCACTACCACATGAGCTTTTCTATTCTCAAATTTAAAGTCGTGTCGTTCAAAGCCCTTCCACTGACTCGTTTTAATTTCCTCTGCTGAAACAGAAAGGCAGAAAGTGAATAAAAGTATTGATAAAAGGCGCATAGTGGTGATCCCATTAATTGATGAAGTCTACTTAATTTATGACCGCTTAAGTATCGCAATTAACAGCTAGGCACAAAAATGATTGCGTTTTTAGAGTTTACCTGCCCACCGAGGTTGGGCAAAGGTATCTTGCCATTTTTAGAAATGTATAAACTCCGTTAAAAATCTAAGCCTTACTCAATAACTGGATCACCATATTTATCACTCCAAGAACTCTTAGTTCCTGTGTTACCCCCGGTTTGCACTCCATTACTTGGCTCGGAATATCCGAGAATGTTCCATTGGGCACTCATATCATAAAAAGGCAAGGCATTCATTCCTTCCACATGGCCATCCAAGAATGCGATATTGAGCTTGGCGTTGTGCCGTGCATATATCTGACCCGCTCGTGCAATGACTTCCACGTGAGTTGTATAATCAATATCTGTTATCGTTCCCAATTCTGACGCTGATGGGATAAAAGAACTCAACTTTACGCCATCATAAGCCCCAGAAAAACCATAGGAATACTGATATCGATGCTTATCATCCGCATCCACATGATCATGACTCGGGCACATTTGTACTTCATCAGATGGGAGGTAATCCCAAATACTGACTTTATATGAACCCCAAGATTTACTTCCCGGAGCATGTCGAGCAGCGTCTAAATCGTGAGTATCATAAAAGATACTAGAACTGTAACGATCCCAAGTCCGTGGTGTTCCACCTTCCGCAGGATCTTCATTCTTAGTATTATAAGCTCGGCGAGGCCAAAACTCATGGTCATTATCTCCCAAGAACATCATAGAAGCCGTCATGTGCTGCTTGATATTATTAGCGCACTGTGCCGTCCGTGCTGTTTCCCTTGCTTTACTTAAAGCTGGCATCAGTAAAGATACCAAAATACCAATAATAGCTACAACAACGAGGATCTCGATCAGAGTAAAATTTTTCTTTTTCATTTTGACTACGCCTTACTTTCTTAATATTTAGAAAACAGGACAGAAAATCAAAGGTGACATAAAAAGTTATTTATTCAAAAATATCAAAACTCATGACTGCGGTTGGGCGTTCGTGATTGACAAAACGTACGCGTACTTTTTGTGCTGTTACCGGTTTAAAATCCACAGTGAAGTAACCGAGGTAATCACCCTTGGTGATTTCTTTCCAGCTGCCATCTGGCGCCTGATACTCTAGGAAGAAGCCACGGCACATATCAGTCCAGGCCATGCGTTCTTCGATAGCCACTTTTGAGAAAATCTTAATTGAACCTAAGTCAATTTCCAGAAAGGGCTTCTTATCGGAATGTAGTCCAGTCCAGGCTTTGCGGTGATGAGCTCCAGAAACAAATTCCTTGCCACCTTTAATGAGAACTGAAGCTGGTCCACGATCACTCTCACTGGAAGGTGTAATTGTAACCCCTGCTTGGCGATTTAGTGCTTTACCTGTTTGCTCCGCTTCAATAACTTCAAGAGTTAGAGGACTCCCTTCCGTAGTGAGTTTAATCAGGGTATTGGCCGGATCATGACTGGAAGCATCTAAATTCAGAATGAGCTTGCCATCTTTTTGCGAAAAGCGCAAATCGCCACCAGTGAGGGCTTCGGCCTTCAATACTTTGAGGCCGGGGTCGGCAATTTCTAAAACACCATCTGGCCAGTGCTGAAGCACGTGAAGATAAATGGCTTTTTCGGTCCGAGTGGACATGCCCCAGTGCGCCGGCTTATAAGGACCACCACGTGTCGCGTAGATACTCTCGCCATACTTTTTGAGCCATTGACCCATGCGGCGGTAGTTGTCCTGTTCAACCTGACGAATTGTTCCTTCGGGCGTTGGCCCCACATTGAGAAGTAGGTTACCGTCACCACCCGCACAGCGAATAAGCGAACGCATGCAGACTTCGAAAGGCAACACCTGCTTGGTATTGTGAACGTGAGACCATTTCTGCCCCATTGTCAGGCAAGTTTCCCAGGGACGGTCAATCTGAAAACCACCGATTTCTTGCTCGGGGGTGTCGTAATCACCAAAGCGCCATTTGCGCGTTGCAAAGCGGGGATTCATAAGAATATCGGGTCTTTTCGCTTTAATCATTTTAACTAATTCAGTGCCATTCCAATTGTCGATATGCTTGCCCAAGCCATCCCACCAAATGCCTGCCAAAGCAGGATAATCCAAAAGCTCCGCAATTTGGGCATGCAAAAACTTGTTGTAGTCAGTTAAATCTTTCTTTTTATAATCCGCATGGTTCCAGTCGGGCTGCGAGTAATAGAAAAAGAGTTTAATCCCATACTTCTCACAGGCCTCTGCCAGCTCTTTACATATATCGCGCTTAAAGGGAGTATTCATGATATTGTAATCTGTATGCTTGGTTTCAAACATACAAAAACCATCGTGGTGCTTTGAGGTGAAGACAAAGTATTTCGCACCAGACTCTTTGACCATTTTGATCCAAGCATCGGCATCAAATTTCACCGGATTAAACTCTTTATAGAGATTATCATAACGCTCAGCGGGAACACCTTTCTTATTCTCTTTTGAACTATGATGAGGCCTTAGACCACCGCGCCCCCAACTAATCGACGTCCCTTCAATAGAGGAAGGATTCCAGTGCATGAAAACGCCAAAGCGAGAATCTACCCACCATTGACGCTTGTTTTCATTGCCAACAAAGAGCTCGGCATCTTTACCTTGCTTCTTTAAAAAGGCTTGAGCATCACTCGGACGCTCGGCTTTTGGTGCGGGAATTTGTGAGGCTAAACTTGATACAGCTAATAAACTGAGAGCGATAAATGATTTTGTAAACATAATTTTCCTAGTTAATTTCTTTAATAAATTAACTACCGGAAAAGACCTTTAATTGACAGCTCACACTAAGTTTTTGACTATTTAATCCAGTAAAGCTGCTGCCATTTTTCGGGACCATCATTTTTTAAAACTTTGCCATTCGTCGTACGGCCGTTCTGCACAACTTGAGTGATCGTTTTCATGAGCTCATCAAGCACTGATTTGAACTCGGGATTCGTGTATTGATTAGTTTTTTCTGAGAGGTCATTTTTTAAATTGTACAAAGCTCGCATCTTTGGATTAGGGTTGAGGATCAACTTCCAGTCACCTTTGCGAACCGCAAACTTACCCGAGTAATCCGCATAAATCATATTGGGGCGTTCATAAAGCTCTCCACCTTTGAGCAAATCCAGCATATTATAACTATCAACTCCTTGATTAAGGTCCGTTTTGATTCCTGTCATTTTTGCGCAAGTCGCATAAAGGTCATTGAGGCTAACGGCTGTACTACATTGAGACTTTTGTTTAATGATTTTTGGCCAATGCGCAATAAAAGGCACGCGGTGACCTCCTTCCAACAAGGAAGCTTTGCGACCATTGAGTTCACGACTTGGTTCATGCTTATACTTATCGATGTGCTCTTGGGGGAAGCCCGCTTGGGCATAGCCATTATCCGCCGTAAAAATGATCAGGGTATTTTCGATTTCCCCTGAATCCTTGAGAGCCTTAATAATTTGTCCCACACTCCAGTCCAACTCCTCGACAAAGTCACCATAAATGCCCGTCTGACTTGTGCCCAAAAATGGCTTGCGTGGAAAAATGGGCGTATGCGGTGAGGCATAGGGAACATATAAAAAGAAAGGCTTTTCAGAGCTATACTTATCAATGTAGTCCACCGCTTTTTCGGTGTAAGTGAGCATCACTTGATTTGATTCAAAACCTGGTGCCTTATAACCTGGACGCAACATCTGAGCCTTGCGTTCAAAATCCATTTTCTTCCCACCTGGGAACTTGGGGCGTGGCCCAAACCATTCCTGTCTCTCAGTCGGTTGAACCGTTACGTTTCTATTTTCGAGATAGGTGTAGGGAGGCATTCCCGGCGAAGCCACCATGCCATAAAAATAATCAAAACCGCAGTCGACGGGGCCTCCAGTAAAAGGTTTAGTGTAATCCACTTGGTCTTCAAGTTCACGACTATCGGGCTTTAAATCATAGACGGCTTTGGCCCCCTCTTTGAAAGTCCAGTTAAAACCCAAGTGCCACTTGCCTACCATTGCGGTATTATAACCTGCTCGCTTAAGCAATTTTGGAACTGTATCTAAACTCTCGGAAATGAGCGCCTTGGAATAACCATTAGTAACGCCGTCTTTCAGTTCTGAACGCCAGGGGTAACGACCCGTGAGTAAACCGTAGCGCGTTGGAGTACAAACTGCTGAGGCCGTATGAGCATCAGTGAAAGTCATGCCATTATTAATCAGACTATCGAGTTGAGGAGTTCTGATTTTCGACTGGGTATTTAAGCCCGAAATATCGCCTATGCCCATGTCATCGGCAAGGATATAAACGATATTGGGTTTATCAGCTAAACTGATAAAGGAAAACAGGGTAAAAATTGACAATAATTTTTTATTCATCGGGAGGCTCTCTTTAATTTAACTCTTGGATTATTAACTTCCAGACACTCTATAAAATTGACACGCACTCAAGTTATTCATGACTCAATTGAGTGGATTCTTCTTTATTAAGTTTCCTCATCTCCTGTAAAACACTTTGGTATTCAGGGTTCGTGGCGAGGTTTTTGACTTCACTAGGATCCTTTTCCACATCAAAAAGCTGTTCATAAATTGCGGGGCTCGCAAAATCAATCGCCTTCATATCATAGCGAAAATCATAGCGCTCGCGCGTTTCCTGCAAAAGTTCTGTATGAGCCTCCATTCGAAAAAAGCGAACGTATTTCCAGCGACCTTTGCGTAGACCTTCAGCCATAGGGTTGCCACGCAGGGTAAATAAACTTTCCAACAAGACTTGTTCTCGGCCTGTTGATTGACCCTCTAAAATACCTTTAAAGGATTCACCCTGTATTGACTTAGGTTTTGCGACCCCCGCATAATCCAGCAAGGTGGCCGCTAGATCAATACTAATAAGCAGTGATTCATTGACAATCCCCGCACGCGATTCAGGCAGTAAAGGGTTGTAAACTATAAAAGGGATTTTTGCGGTCGCATCATAGATCAGGCCTTTGCCTCCCATGCCGTAATCCCCTCGGAGCAAGCCATTATCACTACTGTAAATAATAATGGTATTTTTATTGAGACCTTCTTTTTGTAAGCGTTGCCTCAAAAGGCCCACTTGATGATCAACTCCACTAATCAGCTGAGCGTAGCGGATGTTATATTCCTCAAAACTCTCTTGACGATAGGAATAAGCATAAACTTTCTTGCGCCCGTGTTCTGAGTTCATCACATTTAAGGGAATATGTTGAGCGGCTTCAGCATTTTTGATCGCGGCTTTTAGCCACTTTACATCGCGATACATTTTGTCGTAAATCGCATGCCCCTTCAATTTTGGGTTATTATTCGCGGCTTTATCCATAAACCAGCCACCATCTTGCACCATGGAAGTCGAAGTCGAAGCATGGGGAGCCGAGAAACTCACTGAAAGACAAAAAGGTTTATCTTGATCGCGAGAATCAAAAAACTCCGAGATGCATTCGCCCATAATTTCGGTAATTATATCAGATTGATATTTTTTATAGACTTGGGTATTTTCTCGTTGCTTTGGGAAAAATTTCGACCAGCCATCATGAGCCCGCCAGAAATCGAACTTCTCATCAGCTTGACCTTTAAAGGTGTAGGAGTCAACACCAAATTTACCGATAAATCCTGTGTAGTAACCCGCATTGCGGAGCAATTCTGGATAACTATTGCTCCATTGTTGCTCATCCATTTTTTTACTTGTGGCAAAACCCACGCCATGAGTTCTTTGATGCTGACCAAGAAAAAAACACACTCGGCTCGGCTTACAAATCGGCGCTGCCGTATAGGCATGACTAAAGCGCTGACCATCCGCAGCTAAAGAATCTAAATGAGGCGTTTTTATGATAGGGTCACCCGCGCAGCTCATCGCATCGGCACGACGATCATCGGCTAAAAGAAAAATGAAATTAGGTCTTTGTTCTGCATTTAAACTGAATAAGAAAAAGAAACAGAGAAAAAACTTCATCTAAAATCCTGAAAATTCATAAAGAAAGCCCCAGGTATATTTCCTGTATGACCATCAACATAGACAAACTGAAACACCCCCTCTCTTACATGTACGGAATCACCTAAATGACTCTCTTGCCAGCCCAATGAAGTACTCTGCCCACGACCTCGAGTATTCCCCTTATTAAAACGTTCACCAATCATGATAATTCCTGCGCTGTTATCCACTTCAGAAATTTGAACCGAGTAGCCATCAACCGTTGATATCCCTGTTAAATTAGGTCCTTGTTTAATGGCAAAACCGCCATTCATGGCGTAGGATCTTTTCATTCCTGCACTCAAAGTATTGTCCGCCACACTGCGGGTATCTGAGGCACAAACATAAATTTCTTCAGCAAGTCCATTGGCATTATCTGCTGGCAGCGGGTGCATCGCCTTTTCATCATCAGTGAGTCTTGTTGAAATCAAGTCATCCCAACTATTGCCTTCAGTACCCCAGCCGCCATCTCCATTAAAAGGCAAGTAGCTATCGTTATCATCAGTTTAGATATACATCCTGAAGCCAAGCTGCTTGAGATTATTGGTACAAGTCACCGCTTTCGCCTGCTTTCTTGCCTTACTCAAAGTTGGTAAAAGTAGTGAGGCAAGTATGCCAATGATGGCCACAACGACCAACAATTCGATCAAAGTAAAACGTTTCATAAATGCTCCTGTTTTCATGATGAATGTTCGTCGAGAACCTGCAGTTGACATACTAATACAATTTTTTCTATATAAAACTTAAAACACCCTACCAAGAATAATTATTTAAATTGAACTTTGAGTTTAGGATCATAATCAGGATTCAGCGTCATGCGTAGGGCATCCGTCTCATCCAAATGTTTGAAGCAAGCCTTTTTAAGTTCTTCACAGAGTTCGGGGTAATCGGCGGACAAGTCCTTTTTTTGCGACACATCATCTTTTAAATTAAAGAGCTCAAAGTTCTCCTCAACAAAATAGTAAATGTACTTCATGTCACCCCGACGAAGCGATACCGAAGCATCGCCAAACACCTTGTGATTATAGATCGGTTGATAGTGAAAGAGGTCGCGAGCCGGAAGTTTCTGCTTCGGATTTTTGAGTATCGAACTAAAATCAATGCCATCAAGAATCTGTTCTTGAGGTTTTGCGACTTGCGCAATCTTTAAGAGAGTGGGATAAATATCAATACCACTCACCACTTCATGGCTCAAGGAATTTGCTTCAGTGACACCAGGCCAATGAAAAATCAATGGCACGCGAGAACCGCCTTCGTAATGACTACTCTTCGCCGAGCGATAAGGGTAATTGCTCGTTCCTTTATCCCCATAACCGCCATCCGATTTATAGCCAAGACCGCCATTGTCGGAAGTAAAAATAATGATCGTATTTTCAGCAATTCCAAGCTCATCAACTTTCTTAACCAAACGTCCCACGGTATCATCCAAGTGTTTCGTCATGGCAGCGCCAATCACACTCTTATGATGTTGACCGATGGTCTTTTTCTCGAAGTACTGAATCATCGCTTGTTTAGCTTCCATAGGGGCGTGTACGAGGAAGTCGGGGTAATAGAGAAAAAATGGCTTTTCTGCTGCGACTTTGCGTTCCATAAAATCAATGGCTTTATCGCAAGTGAGATCCGTTAAATAAACTTTCTCTCCATGCTGAACTTTGTTGGGCAAAGTGTAGGGAGCAAAATGCTTCATCCCCTGAAACGTTAGGTATTCATCAAAACCCATTTTATCGGGTTGATCTTGGGGACGGTGCCCCAAATGCCACTTACCAAACATTGCCGTTGCGTATCCCGCATCCTTAAAAGCTTGGCCAAGAGTAATGGTACCTTCCGGCATGTGATAGGGGTGAACGGGCTGGAGAAGGCGAAAGCCATTGAGGTTCGGCCCTCGCTTCTTTTTAATGTAATCTCTTTGAAATTGACTCACCCAAGTAATTTTGTGACGTCCCACATACTGACCGCTCATCAAACAAGCGCGTGATGGTGCACAAACCGTCGATCCCGAGTAAGCATTATCAAAACGCATACTTTTGGCCGCCAAGGCATCGATATTCGGAGTCCCAAAAAATTCATTGCCATAACAGCCCAGTCCAGCTCCACCCAAGTCATCTGCAAGGATCAAAATAATATTTGGCTTTTGCGCACCAAAGAGTGTGAAACATAAGCAGCTTAAAATAAAATAGATCTTCATCAATTATTTCCCGTAAATATCAAATTTCTTTACCTGAACACTTCCATGTTCATACTTAAGAACCTGAAGCTTGAGATAGCGAGCTTTAAAGGGCTCAAATTTAGAGGAAAACTCTTCGAGGTAGCTGCCGCGGTGAAGTTCCACTTCTTCGCCATTATTCTTCTTTGCCGTAAGAATAAATTCACGACACTGACTCTTGTACTCGGTGATTAAGACTTCTGAGATCAGTTTATCTTGCCCCAAATCAATTTCGACCCATGGCTTCTTATCGCTATGCCTAGGTGCCCAAGCCGACTTGTGGTGAGCACCTGCTTTAAAGTGGCTATTGCCCTTACCAACCAAATTACCCGCAGCATATTTGCCGTTGTTTTCACTAGAAGCTTTAACTTCGGCGTCATGACTCAAAGAATGTTCAGGAGCTGTTTTAATGCCTTTAAGAGCTGGGATCTTTCCACTCAAAGTCAACTTAACCACTTTGCTCACTGAAGTCCCTAGCTCACCTTTTAAATTGAGCACCAACTGACCATTCATCTGCTTAAACTCAACTTCGCCGCCAGTCAACATTTCGGCTGCCTCTACGCTATGGGGCAGACTTGGTAATACTAAAGCCTGATGATTTAAATCCTGCATCACATGTAAATAGACCGTTTTGTCTTTATGCGTGCTCACACCCCAAGGACCTGGCATATAAGGTCCACCTTGTGTGGCATACACACTTTCCCCATACTGCTTCAACCACTCACCCATCTTGAGGTAATTCGCAGCTTCCGGAGGATTGATTTTACCATCGGGACGAGGCCCCGTATTAAGTAGCAGATTTCCCCCTCCACCCGCACAGCTAATCAGCGTACGCAGTGAAGTTCTGTAGGAAAGCACGGCATAATTGCGACCGAGCCACGACCAGTTTCCGCCACCCATGGAAATGCAACTTTCCCAAGGATAATCCACACGGTAGGCACCGACTTGCTGCTCTGGTGTATCAAAATCTCCCCAGTTATCTTTACGACTGTGCATACGATTATTGACGACTATGCCTGGAGTCGCTTCGCGAAGTTTTTTGAGTAGCTTCGGAGTATCCCAAGTACCGCCATTTTTGCCGAGCCCATCGAACCAAATGCCATCGATGCGACCATACTTGGTCGTTAACTCTTCGAGTTGATTGTGTACATGCTGAATGAATTTATCATGATTTTCTGTCCAATAATCGGGATGTTTCCAGTCGGGCTGAGAGAAGTACCACATAATCTTGATGCCCTGCTTCTGACAAGCGGCCGCGAGCTCACCACAGATATCACGCTTAAATGGCGTATTCATAATATCATAGTCACTGTATTGAGTGTCCCACATAGAGAAACCACCATGGTGTTTTGATGTGAAAACTATATATTTAGCGCCGGCATTTTTAACCATTGTCACCCATTCATCGGCATCAAAATTAACTGGGTTAAAATTTTTGTAATTCGTGTCGTATTCCTCTCGTGGAATCCCCTTTGGATTATAAGAGTGCCCTGGACGTTCACCGTGACGGTTCCAGCTGATCTCGGCTTTTGAAAGGCATGATGGATCCCAATGAACAAAAACACCAAACTTAGCATCCTTCCACCACTGCATATCCTCTTCTGAGGCATGGATATATTTCTCGTAACCCTTGGGAACTTCACCAATCCATTTGGGTTTATAAGACCCCAGACTCGCATCTTTATCAAATTCTTTCGCTGTTGCGGAAAGCGCTAAAAGTGCCGTCGCCGTCAATAATAATTTTTTCATGTAACCTCGTTTGTTAAACTCTTTTGAAGGCAATGTCTTTTTCCCCTTGCGAGTTGACAGCATCGCTACGACAAAATATGTTTTTTTATGAAACCTGATTACAGCACACGAGAAACGCTGATCGCCAAGATCAAAAATTCCCATGACCAACACTCATGGGAAGACTTTGTGCGATTTTATGAAAACTACATTCACACCGTCATTTCCCGCAAGGGTGTCAAATACGATGATGTCCAAGACGTGAGCCAAAAAGTATTGCTAGTGCTTTGGGATAAACTCCCCGAATTTGAGTACCGCCCCATGGAATGCCGCTTCCGCACCTGGATGAATAATGTGATTTTAAATATCTGCCGAAATTATTTTCGTGGCGAAATTCGCTATTCCAAGAAATTGAGTAAAGCCGCTGAAGAAGACATAACTGAAAATGATTCTCCACTCATTTATGAGCAAATGGAGTCCGACTGGAAAAAACACGTTACGGACCTAGCTCTCAATAATATTCGCCCCAACTTTGAAGGCAAAGCAATCGAATGCTTCGAGCTCTTCTGCCAGGGAAAATCAGTTGATGATGTCTGCGAAACACTCGAACTCAAACGCAATAGTGCATTTGTCCTCCGCAAAAGAGTTCTCGAAAAACTGAGTACGGAAATCAGGCGTCTCGATGAACAACTCAGCTAAAAAAGACCGCCTCGACTCCGATTCTCTTCACCGATTAGATCAAGGTTCCGAAGCCCTCTATGACCTCGTCATGAGCGGCAATGACCAAGATGAGTTACCCTCCGATGTTCTCGAAATCATGGATGACGAGCCCCGTTATGAGCAGAAAGATGATATCGCCTCAGGGGGAATGAAGAAAATTTCTTCTGCATATGACAAACTGTTTCGACGCCCTGTAGCTAAGGCCGAACTCAAAAATAAGTCTCGCCACGAAGTCATTAGTAACTTTATTAATGAAGCCCGTATCATGGCTCGCTTGGAGCATCCGAATATCGTTCCCGTTTACGATTTAGATGCGAACGAAGAAGGCGCCCCCTTTTTCACCATGAAGCTCTCAGGCGGGAAAAATTTAGAAGAGATCATTGAGCTCCTCAATAATAAAGACCCTCAAATTTCTGAGTATTACACCCGAGATCGCTTGCTCGAAATTTTCCTAAAAATATGTGATGCCGTTGCCTATGCCCACTCTAAGGGCATCTTACATTTGGACATAAAGCCCGCCAATATTCAAGTCGATCAATTTGGTGCCGTCCTGCTTTGTGACTGGGGTTTAGCCAGAGAAATGTCTCAGGAAGAAAATGCGAACTTAAGTGATTCCGAATTAAAATATGAAGTCGAACAAAGTTTAGATGGCAAGATCAAAGGCACTCCTGGCTTCATGGCGCCCGAACAAGTGGATCCCCAAAATCAAAAAAGAAGCGCTGAAACTGATATCTATGGTTTAGGCGCCCTTCTTTACAACATCTTGACTCTACGAAAACCCCTCACAGGGGCTTCACTTGATCAAGTTATCAACAATACTCTTGCGGGCCTTTTCCCATCACCACTTGAATTAAACTTGACTCACCCCGTACCTCCAGGGCTCAATGCCGTCGTAATGAAAGCCATGGCACTCGAAGCTATAGATCGCTATGCGAGTGCGGAAAAACTGGCCGAAGATATTCGCAACTACCAACAAGGTTTTGCGACTCGCGCACAAGAGGCGGGCTTTGGAACTTTAATTTCTCTCATGCTCAAGAGATACAAAAAACAATTTATCTTAGGCTCAATCATTTTTGTGAGCTTTATCGCTACCATTTTGTTTTTTCTGGTCAGACTCAAGCATGAGCAAGTTTTAACCAATGAAGCTCTTGTTCTATCAACCGAATCTGAAGCCCGACTAAAAACAGCTCATAAGCAATTACAAAGTTCAGAAGCAGAAGCCCGCCAACTGCTCTTCGATTTGCAAGAAGAAAAAAATGAGCGACTCGCCTTACAACAAGCGACCTTCCCCCAACTGCGAATAATGATTAGTCGTTTTCAGAGCAAAGATGATTTTAAGCAAGCTCGAATTCTTTCTCAGCTGCTCTATAATCTCGACCCGAAGGACAATAGTATCATCCTCCTAGCAGCCTACACGTCTTTTGGAGCTCTTGATTTTTCAAAGGCAAACACTCTCTTTTCCAAACTCAAAAACCAAGAAAAATACCAATGGCTTATCGAGTTCAGCCAAAAGTACTCAGTACAACAAGCCCCCATTGCTGAGCTTCATCGTTTAATCCAACAACTGAGCCGTACTCCAAATCACTTACGAAAAAACCTCAACAATAACTTATTGTATTCCATCACTCAAAGCTATCCCTTAGAAGATCGATTTGAATTAGCTAAAAAAATGCTCCATGACGAATCCTTAAACCACTCCCATTTTGATCTGCAATTAATTGATGGTGAATACCACCTCTCCCTAGCCAACAATAAAACTTTTGGTCATATCAAGCCTTTGCATAACTTGCCATTAGTGAGTCTTGATTTAAGTAATACACCCTGTGTCGATATCTCACCTGTAGAAAACACTCCCCTTAAAAGGCTGATATTAAATGGATCTCGAGTCGTGGAGATCTTAAAAATCAATACAAAGACTATCCAAGAAGTCGATGTGAGAAACACCCAAGTCTCAAATGTGACCTTCTTAAAAAATAGCTCTATTGAAACGCTTTACCTCAATAAACATTGGACTGACCTCAAGCCTCTTCAAAGCTGTGAAAATTTAACCAAGCTCTATCTCAAAGACCTACTCTATAGCCCCAAGTATATAAAAAACCTTGGGCTCAATTGCGAAATTATTTTTTACTAAACCTTAAGTAATTAATACTTAACTGCACTACTTAGTGGGCATGTAGTAGTAATCTTGATTGCCATTTTTACCGGCCATTAACTGCACTTTACTATACCACTGGGCATGTCCGTCAGCCAAAAGAGTATTAACTCCTCCATTATGACGCGCTCCTGGCTCACCATGGGGACTTCCAGGCTGAAAGATTTGATTATCTAAATGAACTGCTCCACCTGCTTCATCTCCATCTGCAGTTAAGATAGTCTCCACGGGGACTTCCACCGCATTAACCGCTATCTGAATTGATTTTTGAATTGAGCCCATATTGGTATTGTACCCTATCCCACCATTCTGCCATTCGTTGTTAAAGTTAAGCTGACTCGAAGGACATGCAAAGACGCCAGAGGATTGCACTTCTTGTGCTGTAGTCCCATCATTATTGACATAGGGCGCTAAGAGGAACTGCCAACCATTGTACTGAGTGTAAACCTCATTATCTCTCACTAAATGGTACTGATCATTATCGTCCTGATACATAAATTCGGCACTCCCAATTTGCTTCATATTGGAGAGACAGACGGCCTGCTTCGATTTTTTGCGTGCTTTACCCAAAGTAGGCAATAACAAGCTACCCAATATCCCAATGATCGCCACGACAACTAATAACTCAATTAAAGAAAACTTTTTCATCATTCAAACCTTAAAATTCATTTACTTTAAAGTGAGAATGTCCGCGTAAATCAGCTAGATGACAGCTTTGTTAAAATTTCATGAACTTTGTTTATGGGTCATAAGTAACAGCAGTGGGATGAAAGTCCGAGTTGGTTTGAAGCTGAAACAAATCGTGCTGATAGTTATCTACAAAAATCTGTTGCGGCAACCAGCGAAAACTCTCCACATGACCATCAAAAAAAGCATAATTGGCTTTAGTATCGCCATGTTTGAAATTAGCATTCTCTAAGCCACTTGTTTTATCGTAACTGCCTTCCTGGTAAAAAACGGAGCGACCTCTACCTCCAGTTGTCATATTCCATATAGAATCTGCTAAAATCATTGAAGACGAAGGTTTTTCTAGGGCCGTTCTTTTGTAACCATTGTAGGTCGTTACATGAGGCCCATTTTTTGAAGGCATGCCATAATCCACATCATAGGCAGTTTTATTTGTTTCATCTGTCGTTGTTGGACAGCCAAACCAAGCATCAGATGGATTTCCATTATTAAACTGCCAAGCATTATGTGTATCGGGGTCAACTCCGCCCCCTAAGTAAGTATCGATCCCTAAAGCATAATCTAAGACCCACCAATTACTGGAACTAGGTGAACCATAGCTATGTGAAATAACCTGATCATTGTCTCCGGAAAACATAATCATGGCGGTATTCACTGATCGTATGGAATTTTTACAGGAAAGCATTTTGGCATTTTTTCTAGCTTTACCTAAAGCGGGCATAAGTAAACTTGCCAAGATGCCAATAATAGCTACGACAACTAACAATTCTATAAGAGTGAATTTCTTCATTTTAGGACCTAATTTTTTAAATGAATATATTAAGTAAAGGTCCTCTAAAGAAGAGTAGTTGACACACAGATTACTAAAATTTACAATTTTTTTTTATTCTCTCTGTTCTTGGAGTTGTGTTATCAAAGCTTTGAACTGAGCAGCCTTTTTTGCCTCAAGAACTTTGTGTAATTCATACTGCGCGAATTCAAGTTCAGTCGCCAAGTCACTCCACTTCCCATAGACTTTCTCGTGCTGTTTTTCAGCTTTTGTTTTGAGTATCATGTAGGCATTAATTTCTAAGCATTTCGTCAAGTAAAGCTCCTGCTTTTTCCCATTGGACGAATCATTTTGGAGAGCTTTATAGGCTTGAGCACAGTCTTCGTACATCGACTCCAGTTCACGGTCGTCTTGAATTACTTCCTGTAGAAGTTGTTTACGACTATATTGAACTTTATTCTTCATTTGTCGGATGTCTGCATTCGCCATCAATTCCGTTTCAGCCCAATTCATTTTATAAATTTTACGCTGCAATTTCACTAGGTCAGTGGAACTCATTTCGGCAAAGCTATTCAAACTCATAAAGAGAATCAAGGTTGAGAGTAAGGCTTTCATAATTTTTCCTTTTTAAAAGCTCATTACTTCGAGGATTCAAAAAGTCGGACAGGAAAATCAATAATTAAGCGTGATTAAATTTACTCACTTAAATCTTCAAGAGCTCGAATCACTTTATCGATTTCTTCTTTTGTGCTAAATAATCCAAGGCCAAAACGCAGGCTACGTTTGCGGTCAGCTTCACTGAGACCAATAGCTTCGAGAACATAGCTCCCCTTCTTTTGCCCTGCACTACAAGCTGAACTATTTGAGTAAGCCACCATATCAAGCGCCATTTCTAAATCGTCGGTATCCACATCTGGAAAAGTGAGGTTCAAATTACCCGGCAAACGATGTTCCTCTGAGCCATTGACTTGCACTTTTGGATAGACTTTGCGAATACCGCTAAGCAGATAAGTCGTTAATTCCTCAATTTCTTTGCGGTGAGATTTATTTTTTGCGATCTCCGCAGCTGCGCCCATACCCACAATTCCGGAAATATTGAGTGTCCCCGAACGCAGGCCATTTTCTTGACCCCCACCCGGGCAAAGGACCTCTAACTTGGATAAAGCTCTTGGGCAACAATAAAGTGCTCCCACGCCCTTAGGCCCATAAAATTTATGTGCTGATAAAGAAAGGAAATCCACATTCTCTAATTCCATATCAATTTTACCCACTGCTTGGGCCGCATCCGTATGAAAGAGAACCGAATTCTCGCGACATAAGCTAGCGATTTCAGCAATTGGATTCAGCGTCCCCAGCTCATTATTGGCATACATTAAACTCACTAAACGGGTTTCGGGACGCAAGGCTTCAGAGATTTGTTCGGGGCTAATTCGTCCATCTTTATCCGCTGCTAAAATCGTAATTTCGGCGCCTAGTTGACGCGCGCGCTCAAATGCACCCAAGACACATTTATGCTCAACATTGGAAGTAATGAGATGGCATTGATCAATTTCACCACGCAGCAAGCAATGCAAGACCACGCCCTGAATCACCATGTGATTACTTTCCGTCGCTCCAGAAGTAAAAGTAATTTCATCAATTTTCACATTGAGTAAAGAAGAAAGTTTACCTCGCGCCCAGGTCACTGCATCTTTGGCTTTCCAACCAAAGGCATGATTACTTGCCGCATTACCAAATTCCTCCTCCAAAAAAGGCTGCATGCGGGCTTTTACACGCGGATCCAAAGGTGTGGTGGCATTGTTATCGAGGTAAATCATCATTTTTCCACTTTCTAAGTTTTAAAATCCCTTTAACTTATGCGTAGTTCATTGCCACGCAAGGCCAAACTCAGATCACAAAGGAATTCCCATGCACGAAAAGTGGATGCAACGCGCAATTGATAATGCCCTGAAAGCTTGGGGCCATACTTCTCCGAACCCCCATGTGGGGGCCGTCATTGTCAAAGATGGGGAAGTCATTGCCGATGGTTGGCACAAGAAAGCGGGAACTCATCATGCGGAAAAAGACGCGATAACGAATGCCAAAGAAGCTGGCCGTGAAGACGATCTCTATGGCTCGACAATTTACGTCACCCTCGAACCTTGCTGCACTTACGGTCGCACTGAACCCTGTACTGAATGGATTATGGATGCGGGCATCGCAAAAGTTGTTTATGGATGCACTGATAGCAACCCTGAGCACGCGGGTCGCGGTTTCAACTACTTGCTTCAAGCTGGGGTCGAAATCGAAGGCCCCATTCTCGAAGAAGAATGCCTTGCTATCAATCGTTTTTTCTTTAAGTGGATCGATGAACAAAAACCTTATGTCATTCTCAAAATGGCTCAAACCCTCGATGGTAAAATCGCTACTGAAAGTGGGCAATCACAGTGGATCACTGGTGCCGAAGCCCGCCATGAAGTGCAAAAACTTCGCCAGGGTTGCGACGCCATTATGGTGGGTAGTGAAACCCTACGCCAAGACAATCCATCACTCAATGTACGTGAAATCGAAAACCCTCGTCATCCCAAGCGCTACATTTGGTCACGCTCCGATCTTGACCAAAACTTCAAAGCCTTCACGCAAGAGGGCGGCGCCACATATTGCCGTGCCCAAAGCAAAAATGAATGGCAATACTTTTTAAGTCAGCTGGGTGGAGAAGAAATCACTTCCCTACTTCTAGAGGGTGGTGGCTTTCTAGCCTCCGCAGCCCTCAAAGCTCAAATCGTCGATGAAATCCAATTCTTCATTGCCCCCAAAATCTTAGGTGGCGAAGATAGCCGTTCTTCCGTCAGTGGCCTCAATCCCCTTGGCCTCGATGAAGCCATTGAACTCGAAAACATGCAAATCACCCCCTGCGGAAAAGATTTTCTCGTAACCGCCAAACCGGTTTATAAATGAAGACTCATTTATCTATGGAACCTAGCTAGATAAGTTGGCATACTAAAGCTTGGCACGATCAAAGCGCGACCTTCTTTGTTCAGCCGTATTTTTCTCATCAGCTTCTTCCTTATCTATAGCTTCTTCCGACTTAACTTCCGCTACGCTTTCGTCTTTACTGGTAGCAAAATCCAAGTCGTCCACAAGAACTGAGATAGAAGCTTCACTGACTCGACTTTTTCTAAAACGAAATCCCGTTCTAGATTGATAAAGTTCATAGAGAAAAAGTATGAGTGCCAAAGTTAAAAAGTACGGTGTAATATCTCTCAAGCGACGCGTAGGTTTACTGTTCCACACTTCAGTCAATTGAGCGACTTCACGGCCACCACTCATTTCACTCAGCATGCGTAACTGATCTGGTCCGCTGGGATCGAAGCGCCACTCAGCATCGCGATCAGAACGCAAAGGACCAAAGGGGATGGCGTGTTCCCCTGCTCGAATAACTCCACTCACTTGCTCGCCTGAACTTAGATCTAAACGTGTACTGAAAACTCCCGGAAGTAGACGTCTCCAAGTCAATTCTCGCATTTCACTTTCAAGACTTGATTTAATATGGAGACTTGGCATTTCTCTACTGAATCTATCTGCCCACTTATGACTGTAATGAAATTGTATATCCACTGAGCTACCTTGTTTTTTATATCTGAGGCTTAAACCCGAAGGAACGTCCGGTTTAGCGGTCCAACGCGTCAAGGTTTGTAAGAAGTCACCATACTGAGGCCACTTTCGCAATAAATCTGAGTACTGCCCCGCCGTTGGGAAACTCAAGGCCACACTACGGCCTGCCCCCACCTTCCACCAACTCACGAGAGGTGCCTTATAATAATCCTCTGTTTGCAAAGTCTTTGACGCTCCTTCTTTAAGGTAACTCAAATTGTAGGCATCAACCTGTCCCGGCCACTGCCAGTTACCAGAAGCAATTTTGGACCATTCCCGATTTGATTTTGTGGCAGTGACCTCCTTAAGGAAAGCTGAACGCGCCACAGTTACAGTCTCTTGCGCAAATATTGAGGGGAGACTCAAGGGGTCATCAGTAAAAAATATCCGTCCGCGTCCGCGATTAGCTATGTCAATCAAAAATGGTGAATCCACATCTGTTCTCTCCCCTAAGGCAATGACACTCACAGTCATGCCTTCATCTTTCATATCAGCCAAGAGCTCTTTATAACGTCCCGGCTCCTCCGAGTCATTAGAATCTGAAAATAAAATGACATGCTTTTGTCCTTCTCGTCCTTCTAGTTGGCGCCAAGATTCTTCCAAGCCAGTATAAACATAAATACCTCCGCCCTGACTTTTAACACGTCGGGCTTGAGAAGCAATTTCGGGGGCATCTTTTAAAACCGTCTGAGGAACGATGGCATGCGCCTCTGTATCTACAGCAATCACTGAAACCGAGTCCATTGCACCTAAAAGCTCGATAGTTTGAGCTGCACCCTCATTAGCCAACTCCATCTTAGTTTTCCCGCCTTTAACTGTCATCCCCATACTGCCTGACCTATCCATTACAATAGATAGATTGCTGCGTAACTTTCGATGTTCATTTTTAAGTTCCATTGAGACTGGTAAAACTTCATCTATCGGGGATTTGAAGTACCCTCCCATGCCAAAAGAGAATTGTCCTCCCGCCATTATCAGGCCACCGCCTTGCTCCTTGGTAAAGAAGCGAACATCTTCTAAAAAGCCATCCGGCAATTCCCATGCGGGAACATTATTAAAAATCAAAAGTTTTGCGCCCGCTAAAGTTGCCTCATTGAGTTTGCGAAATTCATTAAAAATCTTCACATCAAAGCCCTGCCGACGCAGGACCTCAACAAATGGATCATTTTTATACGTACTCAAAAGAATAACTCGAGGGCCTCCTTTCACTTCAATCAGTGTTTCGGCACGATTATTCCCGGCAAATTGATCATCCGGCGAGGAAATTCTAAGTTCATATTTGTGAAAGCCCCCACTTCGAAGTACATCACTTTTTCTTAGGGAAGCCCTGCCTCTAATTAAATCTAATGTACCGCGATCTACTTCTTGATCATCCCTCAATAAGGTGTAATTAAATTTCTGATCGGAGACTCCTACAAAGCGAGCCTCAATGACAAACTTTTCACCTGGCATAACTCTTTCAGGGAGGCTTAGAGATTGCACTTGAATATCTTTATCTCGTGAGTAATGAATTAAGCGGTAATCCAGAGAAATGCCCTGCTTTTGCAATTTATTTACCAAGCCATCTAGAGAATCTGTCCCAAAACCATCACTCAAAACCAATAGCTTCGAGTGACGGTCCGTTTGAGTTAAACTAAGGGCCTTAAAAATAGCTTGGCCAGTCAAGGTCTCTGAACCATTGATAAGCTCACGTTCATTTTGCTTCATACGAGGCAAAATGTCGCGACCATAATCTAGGTAAAAAATCCGGTCATGCCTACCCTTTTCTGACTTAATCAACTCTTCCCATTCACCGATTTTTTTCTCTAGATATGACTCAGCAGAATCGGATCGATCCACTAAGACATACAAATCCATTCCTTTTTCGGTCTGATTAAAATGAGGTTCCGAAAGACAAAACAAGAGGAGTAATAAAATACAGAGGCGTAAAAATTTAAATATAAGGGGTCTCAAGAAAAACCAGCTGAACACAAGGATCGCTGGAATAAGGACCAACCATTGAGGACTCAACAAAATCATCTTTTTCCTGCCTTTTGAATCATACCCTGCCGCTTATCAAAAACGTACCACCCATAGATAAGTATTAGAATAAGAAGCAAGATCCAAAAACTCTGTAAAAAACTTCGCTCCTGCCATATGGTGACAATTTCCGCTTTCTCCAGATCTATATCATTTCGACTTTCCGACATAAGAAAATCACCCTCTGCGGCATCGGCATAAAAAACACCCCCTTCCATCATTAGCTTCTGCTTTTCTCCATCCTCAATAAGTATAGAGAAAAAACCACTTTTCTCCGCCGTTCTAAATAGACCCACTCCTGGCTTTGTCACACCACTGACTTTCAACTTTTTCCTCGCTAAAGAATAGTCATAAAACTCATTATCACTCTCAAAATTTTTACGATTATAAGCCAAGTGAAATTCGCGAGCTTTTTGAATGGCCCGATACATGAGAACAATCATTGCAGGGGATTTGATGACAGCTGGATCATTAAGGTTAAAACAACAAATGAACTGTGGCCCTAAAGCCGTCTCTCTCATGAGCAGTAAATCATTTTTACCCGATTTTATCAGTGGATAGAAGCCCTGTGGAATGGCACTCTTGGGTGCAAGAGCGAAGGGAATCCCCTGCCAATTGAGTCCTTCAATCATAGGAGAATTAAAAGCCGTCAAATTTTCTTCTCCCCATTCATAAGGCCCAGGTAGAAAGTAAAAGCCAGCTTGCGTTCCCAGGTCATCAAGCTTACTTAATTGTGCGATGGCAAAATTAGCTGGGGTATCTTTAAAGGAGACTCTGTCAAAACGATTTAAAATCCCCAAGAGCTGTAATTCATTTTTATCATCAAAGCCCTTAATCTCGAGATTCATTTTTTTGCTTAAGGGGCGTGCTGCATACAGACGATTATCAGGAGCGAAACGATCCTCAGGTAAAGACAGGATCATTTTGTCATTTGTAGGCGGAAACTCCCCTCTCAACTGGCGTAACTCTCCTGCCTGGAGTGACACGCTTTGCTCGACAAGTTTTTCATTCCCCGGAATGCCCACAGCCCATTTCACTTGTGCCGCTTGTCGTCCATGATTCTTAATAACGGCTTGCCATTTGCCATTTGCTTGTGCCTGAAAACCAGTAAAGCCTATATTTGGAATAGCTTCGCCAATCAGGTATTGCATCACGTCCTCTGATAAGTCATGTGGCCTATCTGAGCAAAGAATCAGCATGCCTTTATCATCGAGTAAAGAACTGGCCCGTCTTAGGGCGGGCCCTAAATCATGACCACTCCTAGAAGGAGAAAATGACGCCAAAGCTGCTGAAGCCTCTCCCACAAGAGCACCCGAATAAATACTTGCCTCATCAATTGATGAGCTGATGATTTTTATATCAATATATTTAGTTTTTCCCGCTAATTTTGTCAGCTCATTTGCTAAGTCTTTTGAACCTTTCTCCCAAAAAGCTGACATCGAAGCGCTAGCATCTACGACAACTACGACTTTCAAAACCTTTTGTTCTTGTACTTTTCGTAACTGCAAAAGCAGCAGTGTCATGAGTACGGCCACTAACAAGTTCAACCACAGGAGTTTTGAGTTGCGGAGCTTCTCTAAACGACTTCCAGCTTTCTTTTCTATTTTTTCACTATTAAGCAAAAATAGCGTACTTACACGTCGTTTTTTTGACTTCCGTTGCAGCATGTGAATATAAATGATAATGGGAATACTTAACAAAGCTAATAAACCTAGGGGATTGAGCCAATTCATACACAAAGCTCCACAGATGCATTAGCCAAAGGCTGACCTTCGAATTGCCGACTTAAACTCGTGTTGCTCAAAAAGCACTCCATTCCGGCTGCATTTTTTCGGCTCATTTCACGCCAAAGCTGAAAATGCTGCTCATAAGCTCTATGATAATCTTGGAGGCATTCTTCATCGATAAATGCGGGTTTTAGGCCACCTTGCTCTACATCAATAAAGTCAATATCCCCATTCCAATCCGGAGCAAATTCTTCTAGATCTCCGGGAGCATAAATCAAGAGACGGTTGCCACCTCGTTGGAGTGACTTGAACACTTCTATGGGATCCTGGGGATAAAGAAGATCAGAAATGAGGAGCGTGAGGGAACCGCGGCGCAATTCTACTTTCTCCAAGGAATCACTTAAGTTGGGGCTCTGCCCCTCAAATGGAAGCATTCCGGATTCACATTCCTCCCTGCTATACATTCTAGTTTGATCACCCTGCAAGCCCCACACTTTATACGATGCACCATGTTTCTCACAGCTTTTCATCGCAAAACCCAATAACAATTGACTTAGAAATAATTTATCCGCGCTAAGAATCATTGAATTAGAAAGATCTATCAGTATATCCACTACAGGGCTAACTTCCTCTTCATACAGCTTAATGATATAATCACCACTTCGTGCATAAGCCTGCCAGTTAATATGCCTCGGATCATCCCCAAATTGATATTCGCGGTGTTCGCGAAAGTCTATCGAGTTACCTGCTGACTTCCCCCGCATATTGCCACCTTGCCCACTCCAATTCCGCTTTTTAAAAGGCAAACTAAAGCGTTCGCTTAAAACATGCGCCGCCTCAGCTATGGCAGCGAGATTCTCTTTCATTGGGTAAATCATTAAGCTTCTTCGACAAGGACTTGATCGTTCTCTTGATTCGATTCTTTCTTTTTAGCACTCAATTGAAAGAATTTCTGGGCTGATTCAGAAGACATAAAATGCAAAGCCAAAAGACTTAAGAATAACTGTAAATGTATTATCGAAGCCAGTGCCATACCTTCCACGCCCTTATTATCCAACATGACCGGGAAGAGTTCAATTGGAAAGAGCGCAGGAAAATCTTCCCAACGACGGATAAGCACCGATTTTAAAATCATCGTTATAGTTCCTACTATAACTAAGCCTGCGGTAGCCATCACGACATGTATTGTATTGAGCTTCTCTTTTTTCCAGCGAGAAATTTGTATCGCTAAACCATAGGAGATCATAATATTGGCATAAAAAATATAGCAAATGGTAAAAATTTCATAGGCATCATTGTGTAAAACATTATCCAAGGAATCATTGAAAGCTATCCCCAAAAAGAGTAAGAAAGGTACGAAACCAATGACAAAAAAATTGTTGACTCTAGAACAAACTTCTTTTTGCGCGAGCTGTAGCTGCACAAGATAACACAAGGTCACTATCAAAGGCACAACAATGAGCATGCCTTTCTCTCTGCCGCCAAGATCATCATTAGCAATTTCAAGAATCATCAATAAAACTGAAATCAACACCGCAAAATTAAACCAATTAAAGTAGGCATAACGATTGGGTGCCACCAAAAGTCCTATACGAGAATATTTTTTAACAGGTACATAGCTACTACGAAAATTGGCATCGCCGCTAAACACGCCCTCAAGAGCCGACATTAAAAAGCAAAACATTACGGGAAACAGTGGTAATACGCTATCACAAAAGTATCTGCAGATAAGATAAATCAATAAAACCGCAAAACAGTTCATCCTCTTTAAAAATAAATTATTCTCGGAGTTTGGTGCCACTTGGCTCATACCAAGAGAAAGCACCTGATAAATTACAAAGGGCATCATTAGAATAAATGTCGCAAAATCCATCCAATTGACTCCCCCTCCTCCTCCAAAACGCATGAAAGCGGTAAAGCCTCCCAAGCCAGTAGTAGAACCAAAGACAAAGACAATAAACAGTATTAAAATACGAGCTCGATGAGACCGAGGATTTCGAACGGAGAAAGCACTGGTACTTACACTCAAAGCAGTTCCCAAGGCCGAAATTAAAACGATGGATACAAAAGTACTACACTCAATCAAGAGGTTGACACCACCGGCAAAATAACGCAGAACAACATAGGGTAAAATAGTACACGCAATCATTAAGGTCTGTAACATGTGGGAATAGAACTTGCCCAAAATAATCCGCCTTGCGGACAAACGGCTTAGGTAAAGCATCTCAAGGGTTTTTAGCTTAACTTCTGAGTTAATACTTTCGATCGCCAGTAGGGGTTGAAAAATAACAAAGGGAATCGCAATGGCTCCCCAGAAAATAGCCGTAAACTCTTCACTGCGATTAGAAGAACCTCCTTCGGAGCCTACAATTGCCATCGTTGCTACAACCATAACAATTTGTGTGATAATAAAAATACCAATAAAGGCTTTTGCCCTCATGCCTTGGACTAGTTCCTTATACAAGATGGGATTAGGGTTTTTGATCATCTCTCTTATCATGGTGTCAACAGCTCCTTATCTTCAGCTTGATTCAGCAAGTCCACAAAGGCTGATTCAAGTGTTTTTTCCTCTCGGTTAAATTCTATGACCTGAAGTCCTTCATTGATCATTCGTTTTAATGTCTCAGCAACAAGTTCATCTGAACCTTCATCAAAAATGAGCCGCCCCCCCTTGTTATTTAAATCTAAGAGGCGGACACCCGGGTTCATTTCAACCCATTCCTCCAGTACCTTAGAATCATTTAAAACCTTCACTTTGATGCAAACTCCCTCCTTGGCTCCTCGCTTCAGTTCTTCGGCTCCCCCATGATGCAAGACCTGACCTTGCTCCAAAAAAATCATTGTATCGCATATCTCGGAGAGCTCCGATAAAATATGTGAAGAAATGAAAATCGTTTTCCCCTCTTCCGCTAAAATTCGGATAAGGCTCTTAAGCTCCATTCGGGCTTTAGGATCCAAACCCGCAGCAGGCTCATCCATGAGTAAGACTTCTGGGTCATGCAATAAGGCTCGCCCTAGGCATACTCGCTGCCCCTGCCCTTTGGAGAGCTTATCAATAAAACGATCTTTCAGATCCGTCACTCCAGTAAAATCCATCACTTCCTGAATGCGGTTAAGCCTTTCTTGATCCCGATAATCAAAAGCTCTAGCAAAAAAATCTAGGTACTCATAAATTGTCATATTTTGATAGCGCCCAAATTCATCAGGCACCCAACCAATCTTAGATCGAACGGCATTGGGATCATCTATGGCATCTTCCCCGCATATATGTACCTCTCCAGCATCAGGAGTCTCAAGGGTGGCAATCATACGCATGGTCGTCGTCTTCCCTGCACCATTCGCACCAATAAACCCCACGACTTGTCCGCGCTGAATATCGAACGATACATCTTTGACTGCTTCCAATTTCCCAAAGCTTCGCTTGAGACCTCGCACAGAAATCATCACTTGACTCATTGCGTCACCTCCTTTAGGATCCCAGCGGCATAGACCCTGTGTTCCTGCCAATCAATTGAATTATGCGTCGGTATATCAAATTCGCCTGCTTCACTAAGGACGGCAAGAAAGCCGAAGGACTCATTTTTCATCAAACTCTGTAATTTCTCTATAACTTCACTATCATCAATGACACTGATTTCTTTAGCCGTCACCGCTTCTCCAGGGACTAGATTCTCAGCCATCCAGATTTTATTATCCGCATTTTTGACGTAGATTTTTTTGATGGTTGACTGAAACGAAGAACGTAATTGGATCTTATCACCAGCTATGAGTTCCACTGCGGCCTGTGTAGATTTGACATGCCGTATATCTACAAAGCGTCTCGTTCGGCTATTGAAAAGATCTCCGCCAACACTTGTGTCATTAAAAACTATTTTTGCTTTCATTGGGTAACTACTATCATCCCAGCGTTCACGAGTCAGTGAATAAGCATCGATAAGTAAATCGTTCTGAATATCAAAATTTTTGCTAGTCATAATACCCGTTCTAGAAACCTGTGACTGATAAATACTGCATCGCTTCAACTCTGGACATAAGTATAACAAAGTACTTTTTACACCCGTGCCTCCAAATCCATCGCTCAATATGATAACAATGAAAAAGACAATACTCGCTCCCAGAGAAATCAAGGGGGTCGTCACCAAAAGCTTTAAACGATTCTTCTTGGTAAAGACAAGGAAATTGACCGGAATAAGTAAAACGAGAAACACAATAAGTAGGATGGTGAAAAAAATAAAACTTGCCTTCGGCTCTGAAATCTCTTTGACAAAATTCTTTTTTTCTAAATTAAAAAAATTCTCTGCCAATCGACGCTTCCCACTTTTCAAGGAGTCCGGTCTTTTCCCCTTATCCAAAAAGCGTACCGCTCCTAAGCCTGGAGTTTCTTGCTTATGAAAATAGCTCTGAGATTTGATACGAGCTAAGTCGTTGGCCGGGTCAACCAAAATCAAAAAACCACCACTCACTACCCAATCCCGCAAAGCTGATTTTATTTCTTCCTGCAGCGACTGAAATTCTGCGGCAGTCATCATAATTTCACTTATACCTGAGTAAGATTGCCAATTAACGCTCAAATTCTGAATCTCAAAATACGTATACTCGTAATCGAGCATATAAGCTCTTGATCCAGATGACTGGCTCTTTTTTCCTTTGCGTTCTTTTTCTGAATATAATTGAATTTTTTTATAGGCCTTCTGAGTACACATTTTACCCGACGTCATTTGCTCACCAAAAGGTCGAATATTAGAAAAAACATCAACCCCCGGACCACTAATTTTAAAGGATGGCGAGTAAAATGTATGGTAGTCATCCATGTTATTATAAGGGAGATTTAAAGTGAAAGTTCGTACGGCATTAGACTCTACAGTAAAACTCGTATTGAACTCAGAGTCCGCAATATTCCCCCACCCATCATAAGCTTTAAAACCCCAACTAAGTGTTTCATCCGTCTTATTACTGATCTTAACTTGCATCGGGACACGCGCCCCAGGACGATCTAATGAGGCGGATTGAAAAAGTGTTCGATAAGAAATTTGTATTCCCGATCCTATTTCAGTGCTATAGGTCTGAAAGCCCTGACCAAAGACATAAGAGCTTAGACAAAAGAAAAGGACTAAAAAACGCATTAACTTTCTTCCTTCACTGTTGCCGGTACTGGCTTATCTATAATTTTGAGCTCCGCCAAAAGCCCTTTGACAATTGAATCTGAAGTCTGACCCGCAATTCTAGCCCGATAATCCAGGATAATTCTATGCCTCAAGACCGGCAAAGCTAAATCGCGTACATCTTCGAAACCAGTATGAACCCGTCCCTGAATCAAGGCCCTTGCTTTACACGCCGCTGCGAGGGCTATCGCCGCTCTTGGTCCGGCGCCAAACTTAATGTGTTCACTGAGCTCCGACTGTCCTGCTTGAGTCGAATTAACCAACTGGGCAATCATTTGCGCCACCTGTTGAGGAATATGAACTTTTTTCACCAAGGAAATCATCTTTTGTAGTTCATCACGACTTAATACTTGCTCAACTTTGGGGCTTTCTCCAAGCTCACGAGATAAGACAATGCGTTCTAGAACATCCGCCGGTGCATGATGGACATCCAATTTAAACAAAAACCGGTCAAGCTGAGCCTCTGGCAAAGCGTAAGTCCCTTCAAGTTCAATTGGATTCTGAGTCGCCAAAACAAAAAAGGGATCGGGCAGCTCATGACTCTGCCCCGCTACAGTGACACTCTTTTCTTGCATAGCCTCCAACATCGCTGATTGCGTTTTAGGTGACGCTCGGTTAATCTCATCCGCAAGAATCAAATTTCCGAAAATAGGTCCTGCTTGAAAGACAAATTCTTTTTCCCCATCTCTTTCCTGAATCAGTGGGTTCCCACTAATGTCCCCAGGCAATAAGTCCGGAGTAAACTGAATACGTTTAAAATCTAAGCCCAAGGCCTTCGACAAACCTTTAATGAGTTCCGTTTTACCCAAGCCCGGCAAGCCCTCTAATAATAGGTGGCCTCTTGCAAAGAGCCCCGTACACACCAAGTCCACCAACTCTTCTTGACCAAATAAAACCTGATTCAAACAAGTCTTTAATTTATTTGCGGTCTCCGCAACATATGCAGCTTCTTCACTCTTTAAAAATTCACTCATGGTTTGATACTCCTCAACAGTTTTTGTTCCTCTGGTAATAAATGTTCTTTCCACACGGCTTCACCACCTTGGCCCGTATGCTTTGTGCCATCACTTAGCTGGCCAGATTTATACTTATTTTTATCTAGTTCGTGCTCAGCTTTACTTGTTCCTAGTAGAGTTGAACCTTCCATTGCACTTTGCTCTCCTTGAACAAGCTCAATTTCAGTATTGTGCTTATCAGACTCTCTATCTCGAAAAATTTCTCCTCCGGGACCTCCTCCACGACTGACTCCAGCTCCGCCGTTAAGAAGAGCAAGGCCTGCACTACATCCACCGTTTTCACATTGACCTTCTCCCTCACCTTCTCCCTTTTCACATCCTTTGCCACCACACTTTTTACACTTACCCTGCTTCTCCAAACGCTTTAAACACTCTTCTAGGTCTTTCTCATCTAGGGCTCCATTGCTTCTTGCATAATCACCCGGCTTAAGCTTTTTTAATTTTTCCATGAGCTCAGGTCTCATCTTCAGTAACTGGGCCGCCATCTGACTCATGTTTTTCTGCCAATCAGCATCTATTTCTTTCAATTTATCCTGTAATTTCTGTCGCATTTCATCACTCAGCTCCAAATTTCCAGCATCCATTTCCGTCATTAAGTCTTTGAGTGCCTCCATCTCTTGAAGCATTTGAGCCGCTTCATCCATCTTATCGCCATGTTCATCATGTGCCGCATTTAGTGTGTCTAATAGAGAATTGGAGGCCTCGAGGTTACTTTGCGAAAACCAGTCTTTTTTATCTTGTTTTTGAAGTTCTTCGAGTTTCTTTTTAAACTCATCTACTTGCTTTTTGTCCAGACTGTCATCTTCACTCATTTCTTCCAAGCGCTGTTCTAGCTCAGTCCACGCAATCGGCTTTTGTACTTTTACGGGAAGAGCTTCCGCTTTTAATGGCACCCAATACAAGGCCACTACTAGTAGAAGCCCAAACAAGAAAAAAGAACTATTACGCTTCCATTCAAGAATGAAATTTCCCGGTAAACGATCGGGAAGTTCAGGCCAAGATTGATCTCCTTGATAGGCTTTAAGAAGGCGACAATTATAATGATACTTCTCATCATAACGAACAATAATTTCTTCTTCTCGAAAAAACTTTTTATGGGCTTTTTGATAACTATACAGCAATGAAAAAATCAACAGTCCCAGTAAGGCTCCTTCAATTAAAAAAGGTGATTCACTCAGCAAGTCTGCACGATAGGTTCTCACGAAAACATTTATTGCCGTAAGCACTATGAGGCACCCTAAAAATAAGGGCTCAAAACTTTGTAAAAACCACCCAAGATTAACTTGGCGACGTAGTTTGCGAAAATAATTTTTCCATTGCTCTTCCGGACTCATCCTCAGCTCTCCTGCAATTTGTTTGAATATTTCAATCTCATACTCAATAAGGCAATGTGCAAAAGCTGATCATTGCTTTTCACTTCTTTTTCTCACAATCTTCACAGAAGCAAGGCTTATGTGATTCATTGTTATTCAATTAAGAATTTTTATCGATGACTTGGGATAAACTCGTAACGATTAGAGGAGACATCTGAGAACTTTTTTTCCCGTATCGTGAAAGAAAGCCTTTCTTTGCTGCGATTTAGTTTGTAAGATTAAACAAAATACGGGATTCACACATGAAAAAATTTATTATCTTACTGATTATTTTTGGACTCACTTTTAACCTCAGTGCCGGGAAAAAAGGCGGCGGCAAAAAGGGTGGCAGCAGTAAAAAATCGAGCGTAAGCACTAAATCGACCAATAGCAAAAAATCTTCTTCGAAAGAAAAATCGAGCAAAGAAAAAACTACTAAAGAGAAGTCCTCTGAAAAAACGACAAACGAAAAAGCTACGAAAGAAAAGAATTGCGAAAAAACCGATAAGCAAACAATTGTTAAAGAAGCTAAAAACATGACTGGCCAAGAAAAAATGGCCACTGCTCAAACAGGTATAAAAGACAAAGACGGCCGAGATCGCCTCACTAAGGAAGAACGTCGTGAACGCTGGCTCGAAAATAAAGAAGAACGTCGTGAGGAAAAACTCGAAGCTAAAACCGACGACTCACTAGGTAAATAATATTAAGACATACACAATTGATTAATACTTTCCACTCTAAAATCACCTGATAGGCAGAAATTTTTCCCTAATTCTAGACAACTTAACATCTTGGAACCATTTGATCAAAAAAGGATGATAAACTCCGCGTCTTGGCGTCTCGGCGAGAAATACTAATCTCTGAAAATGCTGCGAAGAGGCATAAAGCAAAACCCTAAAATTAACTCAACCATCCTATTTGAGTCGCTGATCTTCAACTAAATAAGCTCATTCTACAATTGTAGTGGTAGAATCATAATTCTTGATCGTCAGTTTATTTCTTGAGTATTCTCGCTAAGCCATGCTGAAAAAACGTCGTCTGAAATCTTGCTAGAGGCTAATTCCATAAACACCGTATAGACATCTTCATCACTAGCGCTTAAGTAAAAATTATTGGACTCTAAAAAATATTCGCAGAGAACTAAAGCAACGCGTTTATTCCCATCAACAAATGGATGGTTTTTACAAAAACCAATTGCATAAACGGCTGCTAATTGCGGGATAGTGGGAGTCTCGTACAAAAAAAGGTTTTTAGCCTTATTTAACGCTGATAGAAACATCCCTTTATCACGAATTCCAGGTAAACCACCATGCTCAAGCAATTGTTCTTGATGAATGTATAAAACTAAGCGTTCACTTAACCACTTTGGCTCAATCATTCACCAAGCTTCTTAAGGACGTTACGACGCTTTTTCATAATTTTGTCTGCCAAATCCATTTCTTGTCCAAAGTCTGGGTCATAGGGACTGAGCTCGATTCCGTTTTGCGTTTCAATCAAAAAGAGTTCATCACCATTTTCTACACGAAGGCGCTGCAAAACTTCTTTAGGGAAGACCATACCTGTAGAGTTCCCTACTTTTCTTAATTTCAAACTTGTCGTCATTTATAAACCTCTCATGTTATTACATAAATAATAACACAAAACATCTGAGATTGCAAATGCTTCATTTTAAATCCTTTGCGATGATCGCAAACGATCTAGTTCACTCGATTATCGAGTGGTAGAGCCATTGAGGGCCCATTTTTTTGAAATGTGATTTTTCGCGATGTTCAAAAATTTGGCCTTCATTTGCGTAAGTCGCAAGGAATTCAACTTCGCCCTCAGAATCCTGCTTTTCGCCTTTGTTTTTAGAAAGAACTTTGAGTTCTAACCATTGGCAAGCCTGAAAAGTTTCCAGTATCTCCTGACGATCATTGGGGCCAGATAAATTCTGATGCTGAGTTCGCAAGAGGTAATCCACATTTTGTTTTACAAAGGCACAGTAACGTGAACGCATCAATTGTTCCGCCGTTTCCGGAAAAACTCCGCCGTGATAAACCCCACAACAATTCATATACTCTTTCTTCGATCCGCAGGGACACATAATTCTCTCTCATTTAATTGTAGATAGCTTATTAAGCAATGATTTTGATTTTAAGATAGTAGAAGAATTATATTTACACTACTGAGAACACTGAGTTCACGGAGAATTAGTGAGGACTCTGTAAGGTCGATTAAGAACTGATATTCATCCCAGCCCTAAGTCCTACTTACAGATTTATAATTCAGCTTTCTAAGCTTAACTCTGTGTTCTCGGTGCATTCTGTGGTAATCCTCTCCTCTTATAGAACTATGAAATTTCCTCGAGTTTTCACAGACTTCACATACGATTCACATCAATTTCATATTTCTCCCTTTTAGTAATCCTAAGCTAACAACAATGAGAGAGAAAGCCATGAGTGATGAATACAAGTACACAAGTCCTATCCCCAAAATCTTAAATTTCTTAAAAGATTCATTAATGCTAAAAATTGCGATGATCGCAATCATTATTTCACTGCTCACCATTCCCAAATCACTTATTTTGGAGCTCATTGCTGAGCGTGAACAACGCAGTGCAGAAGTCCTCAACCAGATCCACCAGAAATGGGGCGGGTCACAAAACATCTATGGTCCCATCTTATCGATTCCTTTCAATTCAGATACGGGCCCTAAACTCATTCACCTTCATCCCGAAGAACTCAATATTCAGGGACAACTCAAGCCAGAAGAACGCAAAAAGTCTATCTTCAAAACTATTGTCTACAAAGGAGAAATGAATTACGATTTTTCTTTTGATTTGCGATCTTTAAAAGACTTGCCCACAAGCAAGAACTTAGATTATGAAAAAGCGATTCTCAGTTTTGGCATCAGTGACCTCAAGGGGCTGAGCCGAAGCATCACACTCGAGGTCGGCAAAGAAAAAATAAACGCTCTTCAAGGCATCCCCATCAGTAATGGCTTGTCTTCGGGTTTTCATTTCCCCATTCAAATGGATTCCGAGCAAGTCTTATTAAGCATGTCAACTAAGCTGCAATTTAATGGGAGCCAAGAAATCAGCTTGAGTCCAAGTGGCCGCAAAACACTCGTGCAACTCCAATCATCATGGCCCCACCCCGGTTTTGAAGGCAAGTACCTTCCTGACACTTACCAAATCAATGATACAGGTTTTAATGCTCAATGGGAAGTCCACGATCTTCAACGCACTTTTGTCAGCTCTTGGTTTGACCAAGAACAAAGTCCGAGTTCAGAACTTTGCAGTGTGCGACTCATTCAATTTAATGGGAGTTATAGTCAGGTTCACCGCCTAGTCAAATATACCCTACTCTTCTTATGCTTTACTTTTGCCGCCATCTTCATTTGCGAACGTCTCGGCCAAATCAATATTCATCCTTTGCAATATATCCTCGTGGGTTTTGCCTCGATGATGTTCTACTTACTTTTACTCTCCGTTTCAGAGCACCTCGGTTTTAATCTGGCTTATTTAATTGCCTCACTCATTTCCACCTTAATGATTAGTCTCTACTCCTTAAGCTTGCTCAAAAGCTGGAAAAATGCTCTCAGTATCACGCTCACGACTGGAGGACTCTATGCCTATCTCTTTGGGACGATTCAACTGGAAGATTATGCACTGCTCATGGGAAGTCTAGGCCTAATTATTACCCTCGGCATTGTCATGTACTTCACAAGGGATCTCAATTCCTATAAAGCTGTGGAGGTCGAAGCATGAAAAATTCACAAACATTAAGTCCTGAAGCCCAGGAAAGACTCGAGCAATTTATTGAGTCCCACGAACTCTGCCGCAACCAAGAGCGCAAAGATGAATTGCGCAACATTATCTATGATTTACTTGTGGGTTGGGAATCTGAGATCACACTCAACAATTTGGAAATCGCGTTAGAGAAAGTTCAGCGTCCCAAAGCCCTAAGCTTAGACATCAAATCCGGTGAGCTCAAGTACGCGGAACAAAAAGCTGCATTAAACACGGTCGGTTCAAATGACTTCAGTTCTGGCACGACTTTTTACTACATGTTCTTTACCATTTTACTTCCCTTTGCAGCCATCATCATAGAATTGCTCTACCGTCCATTTACCCAAAGTTTTTTTGATCCCCTTCCCGACTTTCTTCACCTCATTTTATGCGCCTTTCCACCATTCAGTAATTTAATCACCTATTTCCAACTAAAGCGTAATAAAGTCTACAATCCAAAAATACTTCTTCTCCAAAACGCCGCTATTGCCGCCTCATTTTATTACTGCCTTTATTTTGCTCCACTCTCACCCCTGAGTGCACTCGGCATTCTGCTTATGGGCGCTGGTTTCCTCAGCCTTTCCCCGCTCTTTGGCTTCTCGGGTGTCTTCTGTTTGCGCAAACGTTATTACCTGGCCCATGAAATCAAAGCATCTCGTTTCAAGCATTCATTTACGGCCGTCATTATCCTTTTCTCATTATTAATTCTCAATAAAATGCCAAGTGCTCTGACTGAGTACGGAATTAGTCAATACCTAAAAGGCAGTGATCCGAGATCAAAGGCCGTGGCTGCTTCATTCATTCGTTCTTGGGGTTCGAGCCAACACATTCTCAAAAAATCTCAACGTGGCTTTGGTTCTGGTACGGCTGCGGTCGGAGATCTCCCTATCAATAATCACGTTCCTCATAAAAAACTCAACCAACTCTATTTTCGAGTCACGGGGAAAATTCCCCATAAAATCACTACTCATTCCATCTTTGACTCAGAACTTAACCGTAACTCGCGTCGTCGTTGGACGTGGGACTCCGATATCGGTGACCAAGAAATTGGAGATAAGCAGGAAGACCTCCTACTTGTCAGTTCACAATTCGATAGTAAACTCGATGCCGATCCAGCTATTGCCTATAGCGAATGGGTCATGCAATTTGAAAACAGTCATCAATTTCAAAATCGCGAAGCTCGCATGAAAATCCTCCTTCCCGACCAAGCTGTCGTCAGTCGCCTCACCCTTTGGGTGAATGGCGAAGAGCGCGAAGCCGCCTTTGCCAAAACTTCCAAAGTTAAAAGTGCTTACAAGAATATTGTTCGTCAAAATCGTGACCCCGTGCTCGTGACTTGGAGTGCAAAAAACCGTATCTTCGTTCAATGCTTCCCAGTACTTCCACAAAAACGTATGAAAATTCGTATTGGTATAAGCAGCCCCATGCCTTTGAGTCAAGACAAAAGCAAGGCTTACTTTTATCCTCCACAAATCCTCGCTTCCAACTACTACCGAAGTCCTAGTTTAAAACATGATATTTGGCTTGAATCTAAACAAAAATTTGCGAAACCCGCACTCAAAAGCTTAAAAATTGAGCTGTCCGCGACAAGTCATTCACTACGTGGATCGCTGCTTCATCAAGATATGACTCAAAGCTTTCGTGCTGAATTGCCTCGCACCGATCTCAATGAGTTCTGGGGCCGAGACCTCCATGATGAGCAAAAATTAATCACCTCAAAAATTCGCTATGGCTCACCTTTTAAACGTCAAAAATTCTTCGTGCTCATTGATGGCTCGACCAGCTTAGCCAAAGAAAAACAAGCTCTGGCACCCACGCTTAAAAAACTTATTACGAACCCCAATTTCCAAATCTATATTGCCTCAGATGAACTCATTAAAGTCAATCGCTACTCAGATTTCGACGATTATAGTTTCGAGGGAGGCTACGATAATTTGCATGCGCTCAATCAGCTTATCGAACTCACCGATCAGGAAAGCTCCATTATCTGGCTCCACGGGCCGCAACCCTATGAACTCAGCTCAAGTAGCAAACTGAATCAATACCAAAAACGTCGGGGCCTTGTGCCCATTCGCAATTTCCAATTCAATGAAGGCGCCAATAAAGTGATTCAAGAAATCAAAAGCTCACCGCATTACTCTAATTTAGCGGCGAGTAATCGCGCTGAACTCATTGCCCTCTTTGAATTAATGCTCAACCCGAGTGAATGGCCTGTGTTTGAGCGCCAATTTATCGATGCCGAGTCTTACCCAAAAACAGCGCCCCAAGCGAACTCTCACCTCTGCCGACTCATGGTTTCAGATGAAGTTAATCAGTCCTATTTTTCAGATCGCAGTGACCATGATGAAATGGCGAATAAAGCCGCCCTCTACCAACTCGTCACCCCTCTTTCTGGCGCCGTTGTATTAGAAACTCAAGCGCAATACGATGCTGCAGGCCTCGAGGCGGTGGATCCAAGTACTGTCCCCACTGTGCCTGAACCCGAAACTTGGGCGCTCATTATTATCCTCAGCCTACTTCTCCTCTATTATCACTTTAAGAACAAGCAAAAATTGGAGCCCTCTCGCGCATGAAGTACTCACACGCCATCGGCCTTTGCCTGCTCGCCAATTGGCCGAGTTTAGCGTGGTTATTCTATCGTTTCAAAGAAAGCGATGGTCACTGCCTCTTTGCCTTAGCCATCTTAATCCTTTTCATCTCAAAAGAAAAAAAACTAGAGATAGTTACCGCTCACCAAGTCAAATGGAGTCTGATTTTAAACTTTCTCGCTCTCATCACCCTGTTCTCTGGCTTACCACCAATTGCCTTAGCTTTCATTCTCATCATCAACCTTAACTTATTCATTTCTTTGAGCTTTCAAAAAGCTTGGTTTTGGCCATCCTTTTCTCTTTTAGTTTTAAGCCTGCCCATCATGTCGAGTTTACAGTTCTTCTTTGGTTACCCCCTGCGCTTATTGGCCACACAAGCCTCTGCAATCTTACTGAAAGTTGGTGGTATTAATGTCTATGCACACGGCACTGTTTTGGAATGGCAAGGTCGTCAAACCGTGGTCGATGCCCCCTGTAGTGGAATCAATATGTTATGGGCGGGCTTATTGTTGATCAGTATCATTGCCCTTTACGAAAAACTCAGCACGCTGCAGTTCTTTAAGTTTTTTACCATGGGTTTCGGCGTCATATTTCTCGCCAATGTTATTCGTAATACCACCCTGTTTTATTTGGAAAACACTCCTTTGCAATTGCCCGAATTTACTCATAATGCGGTGGGTTTGTTCGTTTTTGCCCTCTTTGCTTTCAGCTTATTACTCATTCAAAAAAGGATCTCAAATGCAAAAGCTCTATCTTAGTGCGACGATCTTTATTGCACTGCTCAGTGTATTGCATAAGCCTGCACCCGCAATCTCGGTAGAAAATGTCACTTGGCCCCAAGAACTCGAAGGAAAAAAACTGCAGCCCTTAGCCATGGGCGAGCAGGAAAAAGTCTTTCTCAAACATTTCCCTGGGAAAGTCGCGCGCTTTCACGATGGAGAAAATGAATACATCCTACGTCAAGTCACTCGCCCCAGCCGGAAGTTTCATTCTGCCTCGGTCTGCCTCAAATCTAATGGCGCAAAAATCAGCTTCCTTCCCCTTTTCAAAGATTCTCGCTCTCGACTTTGGTCACAATTTAATGCGGAGTGGAAGGGCAAACACTTGCTCGTATCTGAAATCATTATTGACCAAGATCATAAAACAATTAGCGATGCTTCCTCTTGGTATTGGAAAGCCTTATTCAAACAAACCCGTGGGCCCTGGCTCTCGATCACGAAAATCCAAAAAAATAAGGAGGGGGAATAAAGGTGGGGGAGTCATGCAAGTTCACGAGAGGAATCCTTCCCCTCGAGCTCCCCTAGCAAGGATTTGCCAATCCTTGACCAGGCGGACGGGAGATTTCGGAATAAAAATATGCAAAGCACTCATTAAGTTCAAGTAACTTGAACTTGGTAATTTTTTTTAAACCAGTATTTTTTCTAAACTAGGAGGCCCCCCATTATGCCAAAAATTCTCATTGTTGAAGATGAACCATCCATTGCCGATAATATTCGCATGGCACTCGACCTCGAAGGCTTTCAACACCGTTGGGCCTCCACACTCGCTCAAGCTGATGAGTACTTAGCCGAAAATACGATTAACCTCATCATTCTCGACATTGGCCTACCAGATGGAAATGGCTTTGATTTTTGTCGTAAATTGCGCGCATCGCAAAATATCCCCGTCATCATGCTCACTGCTCGTTCTGACGAAGTCGACCGCATTGTCGGTCTCGAGATCGGTGCCGATGATTATGTCACCAAGCCCTTTAGTCCTCGTGAACTCTCCGCTCGAATCAAGAGTGTTTTGCGCAGAACGCAAAATTCATTCGAAATCGAGAGCCCCAAGCAAGCCGAAGGAAAATTAAAGGTTGATTCAAATACTTTCTCAGCTTCTTACGAAGACCAAAAAGCTCACTTTATCCGCTCACGAATTTCATTTAATCGAAGCTCTTGCATCTCAGCCTGGTCGTGTTTTCAGCCGTCGTCAATTATTAGAACGTGCTTGGCAAGACCCCAACTCCGCCATGGAACGCACTGTCGATGCCCACGTCAAAAGCCTGCGTGCCAAACTCAAAAAAACCATTGGCAAAGACCTCATCATCACCCACCGTGGCTTCGGTTACTCGCTTGAGGATCCTGAATGACTCGCCTCACCATAAAGCAACGAATCATTCTTACTTTTGGCGTCATTTCTGCCCTAGCTATCTACCTCTTCACCGACTCTCTGAATAGTGATTCTCGACGTCATTATTTAGAAGCAAGCGAGGAGCTCATGTATGATCAGGTTTTTACCCTGCGCGCACTCATTTATGTGTCACGCAATGAAGATGACCCCATGGCCATACAAAAAATCTCTCAAGTATTTGAGCAACATTCTCTCACTCCAAATCATACCCCCAAGGCTCAAATCTATGCCATCGAAAAATGGGGGAGCGATACCCAGATCTACCTCACTGATAAGGACGGGATGATTCTTTACCATAGTGGCTCACCCAAGGAAAAAGGCGTATCCTATAATCACTGGCGCAATGTCACTTTAGCTCTTGCTGGAGATTATGGCGCCCGCTCGACGCGCTCAGACAAAGACGACCCCTCCACTTCAGTGCTTCACGTCAGTCTTCCTGTCTATGATGAAAATCAAACAATTGCTGGCACGATCACCTACGTTAAACCCGTCAAACGCCTGAGCCTCTACCTCAATCTGGCTCGCAAAAAAATTGTCCGCACCGCCTTTCTCACTCTTGCTCTTTTAATCCTCTTATGCTTTTACTTTACCCGACGCATTGTTAGCCCCATTGAGAGCCTCACTGATTACGCCGAAGAAATCGGCAATGGCCAACGTCCCCTCCTACCTTCCACTCCCTATGGTGAAATTAAAATCCTTGCCAACACCATGGAAGAAATGCTCAAAAAACTCGATGGTACCGCCTATGTGGAAAGCTATATGCAAACGCTCAGCCATGAGCTCAAGAGTCCTCTTGCCGCCATGCATGGTGCCCTCGAACTTCTTGACGAGGCCACGCCCGAACAAGCGGCTCAACTCTGTACAAACCTGCGTAAAGAAACGACTCGCATGAATAAAATGATAGAGAACATACTCTTTTTGAGCCGTCTCGAAAATCATGCTCAAAACATGGAAATGAATAATTTGGACCTTTGTGCTTTAGCTCAACATATCCTTAGGGAAAGTCGAGAGCGTTATCCTCAGCATCAATTTCGCTACCGCAACACCATTTCTAAAGCACCTGTTGCCGCTAATGAATTTTTACTGCAAGTCGCCCTCAATAACCTTATCAAAAATGCGGTCGAATTTTCTCCCGAACAAAGTATCATCGAGATCAGCGCCACCAAAAATGCCCACCAATTCGAACTCACTATAACCGACTCGGGACAAGGCATCCCCGATTATGCGATAGATAAAATTTTTGATCGCTTCTACTCTCTACCACGCCCCAATAATGGGCGTAAAAGCTCAGGCCTCGGTCTCGCCATCGTGCGTGAAATTATCACCTATCATCATGGTCAAATCTCCATACACTCCAATGGTGAGAACCAAGGTACTCAAATACGAATTGCGCTCCCCATCAGTCGTTAACATGAAAAAATCACTGCTCGCCACCTTCTTTATTTCACTATTCATTTCCTGTGCCAGAACTAAACCAGTAGCCCAAAAATCTGAAGTTAAAGTCATACTGCCCGAGCAACTCAAACCCCAAGAAACCTGCCCCTACAAAGGCACGCCCATTGATCCTTTTAAATTTGTGGAATACAAGGGTCAGAGAATTTACGTCTGCTGCCAACCCTGTTTAAAATTAGTCGAGAAGAACCCCCAAGAAGCCATTGATCGACTGAAATCCCTCTACGGCGAAAAGCTTCAAGAAGTAAAATGACTACTTAATAGCTTCCATACCTTCTTTTTCTAAAACCTTAAGAAAACGACAAGCTACTTTTTCTGGCTGACTCTCCCCCCGTTCCCATTTGCTCACTGTACCAGATGTAACGCCCACTACATTGGCAAATACTTGTTGTGAAACACGAAGACTTTTCCTAAGCTGAATGATTTTGCTTGGGGTGAATTTTACAGGCTCTGGGATTTTCACATCGCGTGCAGTGAGTTTCATCATTTTCTCATAATCACTTTGAGGCACAAGACCTAAATCATATAGAGCTTGCGTTTCTACCATAGCTTCTTTTGCTATCCGACTCATTTTTAATTATCCTTTTTAATTTCAAATAAAACTTTGGCCTTCATCGCCTTGCTCAACTGTTCTTCATCTAACTGAAAATATTGTTTGGCTCTTTGTATCAAAATTGCTTTTTCTTTACTACTTATATTTTCGCTTTCATTCTTGTTGAAGACATGCAACACAAAGAAACGATCTCCATGCTTGAAGGCTACGATCAACCGAGATCCACTCGACTTCCCTTTATTTGTACTATTCGAGATTCTCTTTTTATAAAGGTTTCCACCAAGATTTGCTTCAAAACTTCCTAAGACCACTTCTTCCGCTGCCGCGATTATGTTTGCATTCCTTACATTCTTTTCTTTATCAAGCCACTTTTTTACTGATTTAGTTAAAATTACCCTCACAACAAATCTCCAATACCATTAGCTGATCATTAAAACTATAGTCTTATTAACTATAGTTTACAAATATAAAACTTTATTGCAGCTCCCTCACAGCTGAATAAATACCTTGCTAGCTAACACTTTGTCAGATTTCTTCAGCAAATAGGATCTGCTCTCTTTTCTGTATTGACCAAAGTGCGAGTGAAGAGTAAGCTTCTTGATTAACCCTCAATGAGTCCATATGTCCAGCCCTGCCTACATCATCCACAGCTTCTCTCGCTTCCACAAAGGGCGTTGTATGATCTACTTGATTGGAAAATTGCAAAATGGTGAAAGTTTTGGCCTCATTGATTCGCGCTTCTCACCTTTTTTTCACATTCGTTCGAGTGACTTAGAAAAAGTGCGGCCACTCATCTCTGGGACTCAATTTCATTTAAAAGAATCTTCACGCCGTTGCATGGATGATGAAGCCAGTTGGCGCATTGCATCGCCTGACAAACGCCGATTAGACGAGCTGGCACACAAACTCAAAAAGCAAAAGATTCGTACGTATGAGGCCGATATCAAAGTTGATCTTCAGTACCTCATGGAACAAGGGGTTCGCAGTAGCTGCCAGATCTCAGGAACTTGGACTAAAGGTCATGGTGTTGACCGCATTTATACAAACCCTCAACTCAATCCCTCAGACGCCAAGCTAACTCTTAGCACTGTTATTCTTGACCTTATCTTTAATGACAAAATCCTTACAGCGTATTCATTATCTCATCTAGATCAGTCCGATGAAAAACGACATGATGCAAGTGAAGATGAATATACTCTACTCATAAATTTCAAAGCATCACTGCTACAGATAGATCCCGATGTTATCTGTGCCTGGGAGGTTCAAGAAAAAGTCTTTCTACCACTTCAAGAGCGCTTTAAATTCCATGGCATAAGTTTTGATTTAGGGCGGAGTCGCAAGGGTCAATGGTTTCTCGATCGTCAGTACCGTGGACGTGAACTCAGCGTCATTCAAGGACGTCAGTTACTCGATATCAAGGAACTCATGAACCATACTTGGGAACGTTACGAAGAGCCCACTCCCGAGTGCATCATTCCGGAAGTTTTAAATGAAGACTTTCCTTCACCGCAAGCCTACCATAGTGCTCAACGAGCACATCTTTTAGCCCAATTAGTAAAGACGAAAAATCTCGTCGACTTGAGTTTAAGACGAAGCTTACTCACTGGACTCAGCCTTGAGCGCTGTTGGGGAAGTATTGCGAGTTTCGAGTACCTCTATATCATGGAACTCCATAAAAAAAATTACCTCGCCCCCACGCTGGGAGTGGATCGCTCACTACGTGATTCCCACCCTGGTGGCTTAGTGATGAAACCCCATGCGGGAATTCATAAAAATATTTTTGTCTTTGATTTCAAGAGTCTCTACCCCTCGATTATTCGTAGCTTTAATATCGACCCTTTAGCTTATGCTCAAGCACAAAAAATCCTAAAAAATGAAGGTCCATCCGATTGCCTGATCCGCTTACCCAACGGAGTCAGCTTTCAACGTCAACACTCCATTTTGCCTCAAACTCTAGAGCGCTTTTTTGCGAGTCGCCAAGCAGCTAAAGATGATGGCGACGAACTGGCATCTTTTGTTTGTAAGATCCTCATGAACTCCTTCTTTGGGGTCTTGGGAACTTCAGGGTGCCGCTTTGCTCAAGGGCCCGTTGTTTCATCTGTTTCTCAGACGAGTCACTACTTATTGCGTTGGGTTCGGAGTTTACTCGAAGACATGAATCATAAGGTGCTCTACGGCGATACGGATTCACTCTTTGTTGATTTAGGCATAAGCCAAGAACTCAGTTTCGATGAAGCTCAAAAAATTGGCAGTGACTTGCATCATCAAATCAACCAAAAACTTGCTCAGCACCTCAAAAATGATTTTGGCATCGAGTCTTGTCTCGACTTAGAATTTGAGAAGTTTTACCCGACTTTTTTTCAGCCCTCCATGAGAGGAGACGATAGCAAAGGACGAGCAAAAAGTTATGCCGCACTCAAATCCACCCCGAAAGGAAATGAATTAGAAATTGTGGGACTCGAAGCCGTGCGCAGGGATTGGACAGAACTCGCTCGTCAGCTACAAAGTGATTTACTCGAGAAGATTTTTAATCAAGAAAGTGCCGACTCAATCGAAACATTTATCCAAGAACTGATAAATGATTTGAATCAAGGGTCTCTCGACCATTTACTGACTTATAGAAAGAGGTTAACAAAGCCACTTGAGTCCTACACACGCACTACCCCGCCCCATGTAAAAGCCGCACGTTTACTGAAAACTAGCCCGCGTATTGTCTTCTATCTCATGACGCAGGAAGGTCCTCAACCGCAATCACAGATCACTTCAACCATTGACTATCAGCACTACATCGACAAGCAAATTAGCCCCATTGTCAAAACACTCTCTCAGCATTATGATTTTTCGTGGAAAGCCGCCGTCCTCAATCAGCAAGATCTATTTTAATAAAAAACTCTCTTTCTATATTGAAGTAAGACGATAAGTTTCATGTGGCAGTTAGCAGATCTTTCATTTCATTCGCTGCAGCACTTAAGGTTCGTAGTCACGATTTATCGTGTGAATAAAAAAGTTATCCACAGGTTCACAAGATTAACTCAGATAAAAAACTTAGCTTCTTGGCGCCTTAGCGAGATGCACTCCGACAGTTCATTCAAGAGGCTCATAAATAATAGCTTTAAAATGTATTTATTTGTAAAAAATTCCGCCTAAAATGCTATATTGTAGTTTTTTACAAAAACAAATAGCAGGCGGAATTCATCATGAACGATACTCTTTTTTCCGAATATTTCATCGGGGAACTACAACAAACGGCAGGAATTTTAAGCGGTCCGCTGAAGATTGCGGGGGAAATCATACTTCTTCCTGAATTTGAAGGGATCCGAAAAGCGATTGAGAGTGATCAATTCCAGTTGAGTATGGATAGGGCCGCTACTAAAAATCGCGAATTTAAAAATGGCAATACCAAAAAGCATCCACCAGCGGAATTAGTGGTTGCCTTGTTCATAGCCCGTCACTTTTATAATAATTGTTACGGGGAACGCGGCTATAGCATGTTATGTGAGAACAGTTCATTACATCAATTTATCGGGCGCCTAGGCATCGGGAAGTTCCCTTCACGCAATACGATTCATGAACAGATTTCTGCACTTTCTGAACATACCCTTACACTTTTTCATCAAGCTATTTTGAACTGTGTCAAAGCATGTGACTTAGATGATTTCTCAGCAGTAATCATTGATTCCACAGCCATCAAAGCCGATTCGTCCTGGCCGGTTGATAGTGCATTACTGAAGAACCTTAGTTGTAAAGTTATGAAAAATATTCAGAAAGTACATGATAAGCTCCCTTGCCTTGAACGTAGAGGAATCCCTCTCAAACGTCTACAGAATTACTGTGATGATATGAGTAAATTGGATTTTGTGATTTCGATGTTTAAAGGGAAGAAAGGAGCCAAGAAAATGAGGTATAAGTCTTATACACAAGAACTTTTGCCGAGGTGTCGAAAATTTATAACACGCCTGGAAAAGGTTCTACCTAAAATCAAACAGCACTGTAGCAGTATAAAGTCCTCGATGCTTGATGAAGATTTTTCTCGCTTTATTGATAAAGTTTTGATGGTTGAGCACCGCTTTAAGATGGCTCCTGAGGACTACGATGCCAAGACGGCAAGAAAAATTTACAGTATGAGTGATGACGACGCTGCCTTTATCAAAAAAGGCGGTCGTGAAACAGTTTTTGGTTATCGTCCAAACTTTGCTTTTAGTGCCAATGGTTTTCTGACTTCTTTCATTTTGGAATCTGGAAATACCAGTGACAGTAAAGTCTTTGCAGATTGCCTTGTGGAAAATAAAAAAATGACTGGAGAATCCGCTATGATGGTCAGTGTTGATGATGGATATAGCTCTGCAACGAATTTGGATTACGCCATAGAACAGGGAGTGGAATTAGTCAGTATCAGCGGTTCAAAGGGCAAGAAGCTTCTGGGAGAAGAAATTTATGAAAGTGAAAACTATCAGCTGGCGAGAAACATCCGCTCAATCTCTGAAGCGGGGATTTCAAAGATGAAGAACTATCACAATCTTGAGAGGTTTACCGTTTGTGGCTTAAAGAGAGTTCGACAGGAAACGCTCATAAGCACTATAGGGTTCAACTTGGAGAGACTCTACCAGTTATTATCTCAAATCGAACTTCAAGTTGCTGCGTAGAATGTCGGAGTGCATCTAGCGAGAGCAAATTTTTAATTTACATGGACCAAGAGTACTCAGAAATCATTGGGATATATTTTAAAAAAATGTGGTTTATGGTAAATAATATTTCTCGCCAAGACGGAAAGACGCCAAGTGATAGATAATAATATAGTATTTTGCATGAGGCTTAAATTTTTTGAGAAAATGCTTGTGGAATCCACACTGAACGCACTAATCCATACACAGATTCGCAAGATTAACTCAGACAAAAAACTTAGCTGCTCAGTGCCTTAGCGAGAGCTGAAAGCTGAGAATTTTTTCCTACCACTTAATATGGGAAAAAACGTCTTTGACTAAGCCACCGATACGGCGAAATTCAGCGGTGAACTGACTCGTAATGGGCATGCGGCCACCCTCGAGGCTCACTTGATAATCTCGTGCACCGAGAATAAGTGTGCCGAGGCAATTGGACCACAAGTCGATTTCATCTCTCATATCAGGCAAGATATGCTGAGGCTCATAATGTGGCTTACTTAGATGTAAACTCATCACCTCTGGAACCAAACGTTCGATAACTTTGAGACGAGCTCCGCCACCCGTCATCAAGACGGCGCTCACCGCACTATTCTTCTTTGCATGACAGATATCGTGCCAAACGAGTTCGAGCATCTCGCGAAGTCGAGCAATGACCACAGTTTCTACGGATTGCAGAGAAACGCGACGGGGTTCCGTTCCTGGCAGGCCTTTAAGTTCAATCATACCATCTTCACCTTCGGGTAAAGAGCCATAGACTTCTATATAAGCCTTGAGAAGTTTTTCAGATTCTTTGGAATGTAAATCAAAGCATTCCCCCAAATCCATGCAGATATGATCTAAACCAATCGGCAGAGTATTGAGATACTGCTCATTGCCTTTGTACACCGAGTAATCTAAAGTTCCGTAACCCAAGTTTAGGCAGAGTGTGCCGCGATCGGGATCAAGAGTATTTTGAAACGCATGGGGCAAGACACGACTGCTTGGTAAGAGACGCATAATTTCGCGACCAAGATTTTCCTTAATCAAACGACGCACACCACCCACATAATTTTGGTCGGCACTCACGAGCACTCCATCACACGAAAGGGCGACGGCAACCTGATCGGTTGGATTGAGAACTTCTTTTTGATTATCAATAAAATATTTACAGACATCAACGCAGAGTAATTCGCGATTGACCGGGATTTTATGATCGCTTAAGAGATGCTGAAGTTCGCGCATTGCTTCGGCGGTCACCACGCCTTCCGCATCGGAAATATAAACATTGGCATTCGCTAAATCCGTATGTAGACCACTACCAGAAATACTTACATAAACGTGATCGGCAGTCGCACCATGAGCGAGTTCTTCGGCGTGCTGCAGGGCCAAGAGCAATTGCTCGCCCACAACTTGTACAACCTGGATATCACCATTTTTAATTTTGAGTGAGGGCCGCCTCGCACACGCGAGTAAACGTGGTTCCCCATCAATCACTTCGGCCAAAATGACGCGTATATTCATGGAGCCCAAATCGAGGGCACAAATCACAGGCGTTTTCGGGGATGGCATTGGGGAAGCTTTCTCACTAATAGTTTAGGTCTGCTTCATTGTAACTTTCGAGACTTATTTAATCAATTCAGTGCTTCGAAAAAGATCGAGGAAAATCGCTTTATCCTGAAACTATTTTTTGTAGCTCATCGCGAAATTGCGGAGGGCCAAAAAAATAAAGCCCGGCAAAGGTGAGGACAAATAAAACAAAGATCATCATGATAAAGCCCGCAGGGACTTTTTTACGCTCGTTCTTAGTCACTGGACGCTGAATCGTTTTATCCACTTTCTCTGCAACTTTACTCTTTTTTGTCGGCGCCTTAGCCTTATCCTTAGTTAAGGAAGATAAAATCTTTTTGATATTGCTGGGAGCTTGAGGTAATTTTTTGAGTTCTCTGAGCAGAGCCTGACAATCTTTGGGGCGCTCATCTGGATCAACAGCAAGCATACTGTTGAGTAAGGAAGTTAACTGATCGTCATCAAGCCCTGGCACTTTGCGGACTTTTTTCTTGAGACGGCTCTCCATCACATGGACGTATTCCGCCTTGTTTCCCAAGCCATGAGGATCGCGCTTGGTGAGCAGGCGATAAAAGATAACTCCAAGAGAAAAGATATCGGCACGGTGATCTAAATTCTTCTTCGCTTCGAGTTGTTCGGGCGCCATGTAGAGCAAAGTTCCCATCGCCGTTCCCGTACGAGTCATGTTATTAGAGAGTTCACGCGTAATGCCGTAATCCATAATTTTAAGATCACCAGACTGACTCAAAATAATATTTTCGGGTTTTAAATCGCGGTGAATAAGCCCCTTGCTGTGAAAACTATTCAAAGCATTGGCTAAACTTGCGACCACCGCAATGGCTTGAGGGACTTCGAGCAGGCGGTGCTCTAAGGTCTTGCCCTCAACGAGTTGCATGAGGATACACCAAGAGTTATCCACTTTCTCCAGTGAATGCATATTGACGAAATTATTGAATCTCGCCATTTTCTTACCAATGGCAAATTCTTGTTTAAAGCGCTCAACAATTTTGCGCTCACGATTAAGATGAGCATGGAGGACTTTAAGTGCAGCGTGTTGGCCATTGCTATCTTCAACTCGATAGACAGTGGCCATACCACCGGAGCCCAAAGGGCGTCCGACGATTTTATAGGGACCTATTTGACGTTGAGCAGCTGCCACGTCTTAGTGAAAGTGCTGTCCGTAGAAAAGGTTCACTGCATCCGCAACAATCGGCGAATTATAGCGATTTTCTTTGCCAAACTTATCATCAAAGAATGGAACAAACTTCTCGAGGAAGAGCTGACGGATTTCTGTCATTGTCTCAGAATTGTATTCACGTGCTAAAAACTTCGGGTGACAAATAACAAAAAGCTGATGTGGAATATTGTGACGGAAAGCTGGCCCATCGACAATGAACTCAGATAAGGCACGGAAGAGTGCTTCAATGGCTTCTTGACGATCGTGACCACGACCCACTAATTTAGCAAACATCGGGTCAAAACTCGTAAGAGTATTGCCGCTATTAACGTAGCCATAGTGACGCATGCGATCCGTACGTTTTGGAGGTAAGTAACGTTCAATCGTTTTACCGCCCATGGGACCATAAGATTCACTATAGGGATCAAGATTTGTGATACGTGCCTCAATTGAATGACCGCGGAATTCGATGTCTTCCTGCTTGAGAGTAATGGGTGCACCAAATGCGTAGAGAATTTGCGATCTTAGCAAATCAACACCAGTGGCAAGATTTGATACGGGGTGCTCCACCTGAATACGTGTATTCATCTCAAGGAAGTAAAGGTTTTGAGACTCTTCGTCGTAGATACATTCAAGAGTAGAAACTGAATCGAGGCCACAAAGCTCAGAGAGTTTAGGTGCTGCTTGGATCATTTTCTCTAACTCTTTTGCCGCGACAGGATCCGTATCCATTAGACTTTCTGGTGCAAGGAATTCTTCGATTTCTTTTTGCGAAGAACGCATCAGAGTACATTCGCGACCATAAAAAGTGAGGTCTTTGAAAAGTTGAATTTCGTAGTGACGAGAAACTTCAATATTGAGTTCCATCACAAAGTGTGAAGGCCAACCGAGTGCGTAAGAAACATTCTGTACTTCTTCAAATTTTGCTGGCAAATCATCTGCACCTTGGAAAACGATCTGACCACGGCCACCACCGCCTGCAACGGCTTTAAGACGGAAACGACGATCGGCGAGTTCAGGATTATCAGCAATAATTTGTTGGTGAGCTTTTTGAGCATCTTCAATAGTGTGAATATCACCAGCGCCTGGAACAACCTGGAGACCGGATTTCATCGCTAAATCACGTGCATTATCTTTTGGGCCCATCATCGACATGGTGAATTCACCAGGACCAATGAAGATGTAACCCTCGTCGACGACAGCTTTAGCGAACTCAGGCTCTTCCGAGAGCATACCATAACCTGGGTGGATACCAATTTTGAAACCATCTTTACCGAAAAGATCTTCACCAATTTTGCGAACAATACCACAAGCCGTGAGCAGTGTAGGAATATCCATGTAAGGAGTTTTTGCGCGACCCGCAGCCACTTGTTCTGGAGAGAAGGTATCTGGACCAATGCAAATGTGGTACTCAGATTGCTCAACGTAAGGATACTGCCCATCACCCGCAGTGTGAAGCGTTGCCGTAAGCACGTGGGGGTTCATGATTTCTTTGGCTGCGCGCAGCGTATCTGCGGCAATTTCACCTCGGTTACACGAAATAACAAAGCAAGGTTTATCTTCGGGAATATGGCCCGTAATGCGAATGGATTCACCGTGAACGGTATCAGCGTGATAGCTCATATATATAGAGTTCCTGTTAGACTTTAATAATTTTTTGATAATAAAGCTGATGTCGCCATTTATTCCACATCGGAAGCTCTAAAAATAGAAAAAGGCCGGCTGAAAAGCCGACCTTTTTAACACTTTTTAAAGTGTGGTAGAAATTCTTATGCGAGGTAGTCGCGAACTTCTGCCGTTAGAGCATCTGTCGTGTAGCCGAAGTGCTCTGCAACTGTTCCACCAGGACCACATTCACCAAAGCGATCAAGGCAGTGACTTGCACCTTGAAGACCGATGTAGCGGTACCAGCTGATAGAAGAACCGTAATCAATCGCAAAACGACTGCTTACTGCGCCTGGAAGTACGCTTTCTTTGTACTCTGCACTCTGCTCTTCGAAAAGAGTAGAAGAAGGCATAGAGACAACGCGAACTGATTTACCTTCAGCTTCGAGGTTCTTAGCTGCAGCAACGGCAAGTTCAACTTCTGAACCAGAAGCCATGAGGATGAGATCAATAGAATCACCACTTTCAGCTTTAGCCACGTAAGCGCCTTTAGCCACGTCGTTGTCAACTGTCTCAGCGAGTGTCGTGAGGTTTTGACGAGACATAAGAAGTGCCGTAGGACCATCAGTCTTTCTGATTGCCACTTCCCAAGCTGCTTTAACTTCGTTGGCATCAGCAGGACGGAGAACCGTAAGACCAGGAATACATTCGAGAGCGGCTTTGTGCTCAACAGGCTGGTGAGTTGGACCATCTTCACCAACGAAGAAAGAATCGTGTGTGAATACGTAGATCGCAGGAGTCTTCATCAATGCAGCAAGACGGATAGTCGGACGCATGTAGTCAGAGAATACGAGGAAAGTTGAGCAGTAAACGCGCATGCCACCGAAGTTGATCATACCGTTAACAATACCACCCATACCATGCTCACGAACACCGAAGTGAAGGTTGCGGCCATCAAACTTACCAGTGTTGATGTCACCCTCAGCATCGAGGCGAGTTAAGTTTGAGCAGTCGAGGTCAGCTGATCCACCGAGGAGGAAAGGCACTTGCTCTGCAAGAGAGTTGAGGACTGCGTGTGAAGATTTACGTGAAGCTACTTTTTCGCCAACAGGGAACTCAGGGAAAGAGAATTCTGCAGGGAGTTCGTGGTTTTGGTAAACGTCCCACTCTTTACGGAGTTCAGGATTCGCTTGTGACCAAGCTGCAAACTCAGCTTCCCAAGCTTTTTGAGCTTCAGCACCTGCTGCAGCAGTTTCTGCGCAGAAAGCTTTGACTGAATCGCTGACATCAAAAGCTTCGCCGCCGAGAAGAGTTTCACGGAAAGCCGTTACTTCTTCTGCACCGAGTGGAGCGCCGTGTACTTTGTGAGTACCCGCTTTAGTAGGTGAACCTTTACCAATGATCGTTGTCGCAATGATGATAACTGGCTTGTCAGATTTTTTCGCGAGAGTTAATGCAGAATCAACGGCATCAAGATCGTTACCATTACATTCGATCACTTCCCAACCATAAGCACGGAAACGCATGCCCACATCTTCAGTGAAAGCAAGATCAGTAGATCCTTCAATCGTGATGCTGTTTGAATCGTAAATAAGAACGAGATTATCGAGACCAAGGTGACCCGCAGTTGATGCAGCTTCAGACGCCACACCTTCCATTAAGCAACCATCACCACATACAGTGTAAATATTTGAGTCAACCACTGTGTGTTCTGCTGTATTGAATTTTTCGCCTTGGATTTTCGCTGCAAGAGCCATACCCACTGCGTTAGAGATACCAGCACCGAGTGGGCCAGTAGTTGTCTCTACTCCATCTGTATGACCAAACTCTGGGTGACCAGGAGTTTTTGCGCCGAGCTGACGGAAATTTTTGAGATCATCAGTACTTACATCGTAACCGAAGAGGTGCAGAAGTGAGTAGATGAACATTGAACCGTGACCTGCTGACAAAACGAAACGGTCGCGATTGAACCAGTTTGAATCTGCAGGATTGTGTTTTAAGTGTTTGCTCCAAAGTATGCTACCGATGTCAGAACATCCCATTGGCATACCCGGGTGACCGGAATTAGCAGCTTGTACACCTTCTGCACTTAGTACAGCGATGTGATCAGAAAGCTCTTGCAATTTTTCTTGGCTCATTTCAAATGATTCCCGTGTTATAATTTATGTTAAAGTTTTTTACACGCTTATATATTGCGTTTAGCCCATAAATTTCAAGCACTTCTGAAAACTTTAAGACAAAGTTTAAAATTCCTATGATGATAAGTTCATATTTTATCAAAAACTTGACGGAAAAATACAAACATTTGCCTAATATGCTCGCTGAGCAACATAGCCTATAATAAGACCCTAAGGTCTCATGCTATTCTTCGACCATTCCTTCACAATTAAAGGTATTTTTCATCTCGTCTAATTGTTAATTGATGTTGCATGCCGAACCCTAAGAGTTAAGTTTAGCAAACAATTTTGAGTAACTTATGAGTGTAAAGGTAAAAAATGTCTCCAAGGCTTTTGGGGATATGGCGATTATCAATGATGTGAATTTCGAGATTGCTAGCGAGCAAATCGTGGCGATCATTGGCCCCTCGGGCTGTGGCAAATCCACCCTCTTGCGTTTGTTGGCTGATTTAGAGACGCTGGATTCTGGTTCCGTTGATATCGACGATAACCTTGGTGCATCACGTAGCTTCGTGTTTCAAGACCCCCTACTGCTCGATTGGCGACGCCTGGAAGATAACATTCTTTTACCTCTCGAGATCACTCCCTTGGCAAGTCATAACCAAGAAGAACGCCTCGCCAATGTCCTCAAGCTCACAAAACTTAGCGAACATCGCAAAAAATTCCCTCATGAACTCTCAGGAGGCATGCGCATGCGCGCCTCGCTTGCAAGAGCCCTCATCACTCAACCTCAGCTCATCTTTCTCGATGAACCCTTTGGTGCTTTGGATGAAATGACGCGCGAAAGCCTCAATTTAGAGATTCAAGAGATCCACCACAAAAGTCCTTCCACCATCATCCTCGTCACTCACAATTTAAATGAAGCAGTATTTATGAGCGATAAAGTCTTAGTTATGAATCAAAAGGGGCAGATCTCCAAAGAAATTAGCATTGAGAAAAGCCACCCGAGGACCAGTGATTTTTTCCAAGAAGCTGAATTTCATCAAAAGCTCAATGAGCTCCGTTCGGCTCTGCAAGGTTGTGAATCATGAAGAAATTCGCTCCCTTAAGTTTTTTCATTCTCTTGCTTCTAACTTGGGAAGCAGTGATTCACCTTTTCAGTATCAATCCCTTCATCTTACCCTTTCCAATTACCATCGTAAAAACCTGTATTGAGTATAAAAGCGAACTCCTCAAAGCAAGCCTCAATAGCGGCTTGATCGCCATTTGCGGTTTTTTACTTTCGCTAATTGGGGGTTCACTCATTTCTTTTTGCATGTCTCAGTCAAAACTTATCGAAAATAGTCTTTACCCCTACGCCATTTTTCTGCAATCTGTCCCCATCGTGGCGATTGCCCCGATTTTCATCCTGTGGTTTGGTGCTGGCACCCAATCGATGATCCTGATTGCTTTCATTGTCTCACTTTTTCCAATTATCACCACCGTGACGACTGGCTTAACTCGTATTGATACTCAACTTCTTTCTTTGATGAAATTCTACAAAGCCCGCAAATGGGATATCATGATAAAAATCCGTATCCCTTCTGCCATTCCTAATTTAGTGACGGGTGCCAAGACTTCGGCAGGCTTAGCCGTGGTCGGTTCCATTGTCGGTGAATACTTCACTGGGCTCAGTGGCGAATCTCGTGGCTTAGCTTATTTGATCCAAAGCAATCAACAAAACGCCAACTACCCCTACCTCTTCGCTAGCAGTTTTTGTGCCGCTTTTTTAGGCTGGTTAATTTTTATTGCTGTCTCTAGCCTCGGAAACTTTATTCTTAAACGCGCTCATTTCGATAGGAAATCCACATGAAAAAACTCGTATTCATCCTCGCTTCATTACTGCTCTTCTCTTGCCAAGAAGAAAAGCCCGCTGAAACTGGTCAAGCAAAAATCAAACTTAAACTCAACTGGTTTCCCGAAGCCGAGCACGGCGGCTACTTTCACGGCGTGCAATCGGGAATTTATAAACAAGCTGGACTCGATGTAGAAATTGTCAGTGGTGGCCCTGGGAATCCCGTAGAAACTGAAGTGGCCATCGGACGGTTTGAGTTCGGCATTGCCAATGCCGATAAAATTTTAGCTGTCAGAGAAAATGGTTTGAAAGTTGTCGGCTTACTCGCTCCCTATCAAACTTCACCTCGCTGCCTTATTGCTCATCAGAATGAGCCCCTCGAAACCTTTGCGGACATCGCAAAAGCCAACCGCCTTATCGTCAACGATACTAAACCTTTTTATAAATACCTCGTACATAAACATCCAGAAATTAAAAAAAATCAAACAGTCGCTTATAGCCAAGCACTCTTCCTCGGCGACTTTCAAAGTATTATGCAGGGTTACATCAATAGCGAACCGCTCATCATCCGCGACAAAGGCTTTGACATTAAAACGCTTTCATTAGCTGACTTAGGCTACAACCCCTACGCCTCCGTACTCATCTGTCGTGAAGAACTTATTAATACGAACCCGGAATTGGTGAAGGCCATGGTCCAAGCCACGCAAAAAGCTTGGATCGCCTACCTCAAGAACCCTAGCTCAGCTAATAAAGTTATCATCGAAAAAAATCCAGAACTGGGCACGACACTTCAGCGCAGTGCCGAATTACTTCCCGGAATGATGAGTGCGGACCCCTTTGGTCAAATGACTCCCGAACGTTGGAATACCCTTGCCAAGCAATTACATGAATGCGGTGTACTCAAAGCAATCCCAACAGATCTTCATAAAGTTTACAACACAAGTTTCCTGAGCGATCAATAAATCCTTAGACTTTAGACCTAGCACCTTTTAACTTCGTCTAAGTTCACGAATAGTGAACTTGGCGGGATGGAGGTGACGTCGAAAATCATTTGGAAAAAAGCTGTGCCCATGAATAATTTCTTCCACTAACATTCTAGCGCAGAGCGGCGCCGTAGTGAAACCTCGGGAGCCAAAGCCACTCGCTACAAAGAGCCCTGGCATATACTCCGCTTCTGGCAAACGTGATGCGGCATGCGTACGCTTATTACCGCCATAAGTCTCTCGAAAATATTCTAAGTCCGGCATCGGCCCTACGACCGGTAAATAATCTTTGGATTTACAACGAAACGCCGTCCTTCCTTCTGTGAGTTCGAGCTCCCCCTCTAAATCGGGAAGTAAATCTTTGAGTGCTTTTGCGAGTTCCGCAAAATCATTTGCACGTAAATTCGGGTCTTCATCATCTTCTTGATAAGTCGCCCCCAAGAGAAAGTCCTCACCATCTCTGAGCAAATATTTCTCTCCATACATATTGGGTAGATCCGTAAAAGCCGATAATTCCTCCCCCTTAATATGGGCGACTTGGCCTCGAAGGCTGGAAAGATTGAGGATTGATTCGCCATAAATTTTTTCTATTAAAGCTCTCGTCTTTGTACCTGCAGCAATAATGAGCGTATCGGTGGATAAGTTCTGCCCATCGGCGAGCTCAACTTGCCAAACTTCACCTTCTCTTTGTATATCGACCACATCTGCTTGAATAAGCTGTGCTTGCGAATCACGCAAAAAAGCCTCACAAACTTCTACTGGATTGATGACCGCTGACTGCTGCATATAAAGGGCTTGCTTGGCAAAGGGAAATTTTTCCTCTCCATGTACATAAGCACTTCCATGACGCTTTTCGGCATTCTCGTAAAGCTGGCTATTTTCGCACTTGTCATCCAATTCGTAAACGTGAGGCTCTGATTCAATTCCAAGATCTTGTAAAAGCCTTAAGCTATATTCCGCGCCACATACCGTGAGCATTTCCTGATGATTGCCATGCTGAGTAAAAAGTGGCATAATCATGCCTCGACGATTCCCCGAAGCCCCCTGAGCCACTTGGCTAGAAAGATCGAGAATTTGACTGGCAATCCCCTTTTTTGAAAACTCTCTCGCTAAGCTTGTACCCGCAATTCCCGCACCAATAATCAAGGGTTCCAGTTGGGGTACCTGCTGCTTAAGTACATACCAAGGCAGCTCCAATTTGGCGAAGCGTCGCGTTCCGGGCTCAAACTTCCCGTTCAAACGATGACGCTTACCAGCGAAACCAGGGACTTTCTCCATGGCAAAACCTGCTTGCATGAGTCCTCGGCGCACAAAACCCGCCGCCGTAAAAGTCGCCAGTGTGGTTCCCTCTCGAGAATGATTTGCCAAGAGTCGAAAGACATCATCGTTCCACATTTCGGGATTGCCCGAAGGGGCAAAACCATCTAAGAACCAAGCATCCGCTCGGAGAGAGCACTCAGAGAAAGTTTCTTTCACATCACCAAACATGAGTAAGAGCTGAACTTGCCCTTCTTCAAAGTCAATGAGATGAAATCCTTGCTTGGCTTTTGGCAAGCGTTCTAAAAGAGTTTTGGCGAGCTCAGCAAGTTCATCATAAGGCCCCAAGGCCTGACGCTGAAGTTCTTGCTCGAGAGGATAAAGTTCACAAGTAAAAAAAATGAGTCGGCAAGTCTGCGAAGATTTTCTCCACGTATCCCAAGCCGCCAAGAAATTGAGTCCTGTACCAAAGCCCGTCTCGCCAATTACGAGCTGATTTTCTTGCTCGAGACGTCCCGCAATGCGATTGCCTTGTACGAAGATCTCGCGACTTTCCTCTAAACCACAACCCTCCATGAAATAGGTATCTTCAAACTTTTTAGAATAGAGAGTACCATCTTCAGTAAAGCTCCACGAGTTTTCATCAGTGCTCATTTATTATCCTTCAATTAACCAATCTCACGAATCTATGCCCTTTGAGCCTTTTTTCCTCTCGAAATTAATTACTAAGTTTCTTCAAAATTTTACAGCGTCGTGCTTGAGGCTTAACAATACAAAGATAAATTCGAATCATGGATAAAAAAATATACACAGAAAACAAATATATTTGGTTATTATCGAGTTTAGCCATCTTCCTCTTATTGACCCCATTTAAAGCGGCGGATATACCTGGATGTGAATTTTTATCTAGTGTAGCTTTCTCATGTATTCTTGGCACTGCCATTTATACTTGTAGAAAAGACAAACACTACTTACTGATTTCGCTTGTCCTCAGTTTCCCAGCAGTCATATCTTATTGGGCACACTCTAACCATGTTTATTATTCTCCTGAAATTCTTCTTATATCTGGATCTCTATTTTATACCTTTTATATTTTTATAATAACTCGTGAAATATTTAAATTTGAAAGCTCAATTTATAACAAACTTGCTGCAAGTTTATGTAATTATTTAATGATTGGAATTACATTCACATACCTCTACACTTTGATTGAGCTCAAAAACCCGAATTCCTTTCTATTTCCAGAAACAATCTCATCACTACCTGTCAATCGTGAACAAGGCCTTCCAAACATGTTCGACCTTTTGTACCATAGCTTTGTTACACTTTCGACCTTGGGATATGGTGACATCCAGCCTCGTAGCAACCTAAGTAGGATGCTTTGTATAACCGAGGCACTTATAGGACAAATCTATCTAGTTGTTATTGTAGCGGGGATTGTGAGCTCCGCTAAAGACAATGAGTTACACCCCAAGGCGCATCAGTAATGAGCGCAATCATTTGGATTGGAATTGCCTTTTTATTTGGCACCATTGCCAAACTCATTCGACTGCCCCCACTCATTGGCTATTTATCAGCCGGATTTTTACTCCCCACAATTGGTCAGCTAACAACAGAACTCGACTTATCAACTAATGGCATTGATGATCGCGAAGCTCTCAATCAATTCGCTGATCTGGGTGTCACGCTATTACTGTTCACTATTGGCCTAAAACTCAAAGTCAAAAACTTACTCCGCGTACCCATTTGGGGCACTGGCTTTGGCCATATGGCAATCATTACGATTGCCATGTCTGGACTACTCTTTCTTCTTTCATCGACTGGCTGGGGCCCTTTTAGTGGTCTCGACTTCAAAGCGATTGCACTCATCGGTTTTGCCTTAAGTTTTTCTAGTACAGTTTTTGTGGTCAAAGTTCTCGAAGAAAAAGCGGCCATGAACTCATTTTACGGAACTCTCGCCATTGGGATTTTGATCATACAAGATATTGCTGCCGTTATCTACCTGGCTGCATCAACAGGTAAAATCCCTTCCCCTTGGGCTCTCGCACTGCTCATTGGACTCTACCCTCTTCATCGTCTCATGAAGAAGTTTCTCAATTTCATTCATAAGGGTGAATTACTGTTATTGTTCGGCCTCTTTATTGCTCTGGGCGGTGCCATCCTCTTTGAATCTTTTGGTATAAAAGGAGATCTCGGAGCACTGCTTTTGGGTATTATGCTTTCCAAACATAAGTATGCTACCAACCTCGCAAAAGAATTATTCAACTTCAAGGATCTCTTCCTCGTTGGTTTTTTTCTCAGCATTGGCTTAAGTGGTCTCCCCGATTCCGACATTATTTTGACCGCCATTCTTATCTCCTTAATCCTCCCGCTCAAAGCTCTACTTTTCTTCCTTTTTCTCACGAAGTTTCGAGTCACGAGTCGCACCGCTATTCTCTCCTCCGCCATCCTTTTCAATTATTCTGAGTTTGGTTTGATTGTTGCTAAGGTGGGGGTCGATACTCAAGTACTGAGCCCCAAGTGGCTCACGATTATTGCCCTCGCTCTCGCCATCAGTTTCCTTTATGCTTCGCCCCTCTCTGCTAACACGCAAAAATTGATTGAGTTTTTTATTGATAAAGCCAAACGTTTTGAGTCAAAACACCGTCTCCCAGAAGAAATCAATATTGATCCCGGCGATGTCAATATCATCATTATCGGCATGGGTCGCTTGGGAACGGGTGCTTACGATGAATTCCTTCATCAAGATGTCGATAAGATTGTAGGTTTTGATAACGACCCCTCGGTCGTGAAACGCCATTTAAATGAAGGCCGCCACTCCATACTCGCCAACTCTGTAGACCCCGATTTTTGGCACCGTTTTTGTGTCAATCATCCTTCTATTCAAATGGTCTTGCTCAGTATGCCCGAAACTTCAAACAACCTCTTTGCTGCTCAACAATTACGCGCCAATAAATTTGAAGGTAAAGTTTTTGCCACTGTTAAATACAAAGAGGACGAAGCCACTCTCAAAGAAAATGGTGTCGATTATATTTTTAACTTTTATATTTCTGCCGGCGCTGGCTTTGCCATCGAATCCCTCACCGCCTTACCTAAAAAAGAGGGCTCCATGGAATTATGTGCAGAAAACATCGTTTAATTCACTCAGGATAGTGCAAGTCATCTTAAGTTTTTCATCAATTATCAATTAGTTCATCAACGCTACGGGAGTTCATCATGCCAAATACAGGCGCCAGTCATTCTATCACCATTCGTTTACAAATGGACCATCAGCCAGGTCTATTTGCGAAAGCCGCAGAAATCATTGGCCGCTTAGGTGGGAATATCGGAGCCATTGATATTGTTAAAATTACCAAAGGCAAAATCACTCGCGACGTCACAGTCGACACCAGTAGCGATGAACACAAAGAACAAATTACTGAAGAACTCAACCAAATTGATGGTATGAAAATCCTTCATATTTCCGATCGCGTTTTCCTCATGCACTTGGGCGGGAAAATTGAAGTCAATAGCCGTTTCCCACTCCAATCACGCGATGAACTCTCCATGGCCTACACACCCGGCGTAGCACGCATTTGCGAAGCAATCCATAAAGATCCTCAACTCGCCCACAACTTGACCATCAAGAAAAATACGGTGGCAATCGTTTCAGATGGCACGGCGGTCCTCGGCCTCGGCGATATCGGTCCCGAAGCAGCCATGCCCGTCATGGAAGGCAAAGCAATGCTCTTCAAAGAATTTGGTGGCGTCGATGCCTTCCCCATTTGCCTCGACACAAGGGATACTGAAGAAATTATCCGCACTGTCAAAGCAATTGCTCCCGGTTTTGGTGGCGTCAACTTAGAAGATATTGCCGCACCACGCTGCTTCGAAATCGAACGTCGCCTGCAAGAAGAACTCAATATCCCCATTTTCCACGATGACCAACACGGCACCGCGATTGTCATGATTGCTGGCTTGATCAACGCCCTCAAAGTCGTCAATAAAGACGCCAAAGATATAAAAGCTGTCGTTGCGGGTGTGGGGGCCGCGGGAACTGCCTGCACAAAAATGATGCTCGACTTAGGAATCAAGAACATTATCGGCCTCGACCGCACAGGTACCCTTTATAGTGGTCGCGACAAAATGAATGATTCAAAAGTGGCCTATGCCGAAATCACCAATCCGCACAAGATAAAAGGCGGCATGGATGAAGCTATTAAAGACGCCGATTTATTTGTGGGTTTATCGGGGCCAGGCGTACTCTCGCTCGAGCAACTCAAAACCATGGCCAAAGACCCTATTGTCTTTGCCATGTCGAACCCAACTCCAGAGATCATGCCAGAAGTAGCATTGCCCCATGTTGCGGTCATGGCAACAGGTCGAAGTGATTACCCCAACCAACTCAATAACGTACTTTGCTTCCCAGGGATTTTTAAAGGTGCACTCAAATGTCGTGCTCAATCTATTACTGAAAAAATGAAATTAGCTGCCGCCTACGCAATCGCGGAAACAGTGAAAGAAAATGAGATCTGTGCAGATTACATTATTCCCGGTGTCTTTAATAAAGATGTGGCACGAAATGTGGCCAAAGCCGTTAAAAAAGCTTACAGATAAGGCTTTCGGAAATCTTAAACTTGGGCGAGTGCTTGTAGCACTTCGTCAAGTTTTTCTACTTGACTATCGATACCTTCTTTGATATCGCTCAATTCATATTCAGTGAAGCCCTCGGCAATAACACCTAAGTTATCTACGACTATTTCCATTTCACCAAGTACCTGACGTAGAAAGTCACTGTATTGATCTAGGTCAACTTTGCCACCGCCACTGAGTTCACGCTGTAATGCACGAGCAATCAAATCTCTAAGTAGGCGAGTGGAATAACTTAAATGTGTCGGAAGCTTTTTAGAAGCAAGCTGTTTATCCATGTAGAAAACTGCTTTTAACTCCTCTTCTATAAACACGGGAACCACGACTGCCGAACAGATCTTGAAATCTACAACTGTTTGAGTTTTATTCACCGACTGATCCAGTGCGTCCTCTATAATAATTTTTTTGTTCTCTATAGCCTTCTTAATGAAACTTCGACTTAAGCTATAGGAGGAATCTCCAGGCGTTAACTGAACACGTGCACATTCTCGCAAATCTTCTTCACCGTTTGCCCCTGCATTGATGAAAGCAAAGCCGCGTTCGAGACCCGTCATTTCCATGTAGACACTCAATGCCCTCTCCATGACTTCGTCCACTCCATCTTTGGGGTTGAACATCTGTAAAAAGCCCATGGCCATCATTAAGCGAGCCGCATCAGGACTCATACGCCCTTCTTCTTCTCTAGCGCCTCTCCTATTCATGAGCTATTTCTCCATATATTAATTTAATTAAGCTTGGTGGCCTACAAAAATAAGGTTACATTACACTCGTGTCTATCAAAAAACACTACATTTTTGTAATATTAAGGATAAAGTCATATTTAAATGCAACTAAAAGACTCTTTAAAAGACAACGGCCAACATACCGTTTTAATTGTGGACGATTTGGAAGACAATGTATTCATCCTCAAATCTTTATTAGTTTCGCAAAATTATAAGGTCCTTGGTGCATACACTGGCAGAATGGCTTTAGAGCTCTGTTTTGAGCATAAGCCCGACCTAGTTTTACTCGACCTTTCACTTCCTGATATTAATGGCGTCGAAGTCCTCCAAGAAATCCGCCAAGAGCCCAGCCTCATTAATACAGGGATCATTATTTTAACGGCTACAAGTTCGAGCGATGCGCTGATCAACGGCTTTATGTTGGGCGCTGATGATTTTATCAAAAAGCCTTACCACCATCTAGAAATGCTCGCTCGTATGCAAGCTACCCTAAAACTTCGCGATACTTACGCGCAGCTAAGAGACGTCAATGATCAACTCGATAGTATTAACCGCGATTTAGAAGGCACGGTAAAATCCCAAGTTGAAGAGATTGAAAAATCCAACCGCTTCAAACGTTTCATGGCACCCCAAGTCATCGATTCTTTCATGACTGAATCAAAAGATTTGCTGAGCATTAGCGAACGTCGCAAACTCACGGTGCTTTTCCTTGATCTACGTGGCTTCACTGCCTACGCCAATTCAGCTTCTCCTGATAGTCTCATGACTGGCCTGCAACATTTCCACAAAACTATTGGCCCCGTCATCTTTAAACACCAAGCGACAATTGAACGCTTCACGGGCGATGGCCTCATGTGTATCATTGGAGCTCCCAACGACATTCCCGATCACTCCACCGTGGCATTGGATATGGCGAGAGAAATTCGTGACGTCTATGAAACAGAAAAGTCGGAAAATGGCGATCTTCTGCCTTTAGACATGTCCATGGGCATTGCCACTGGAGAAGCCACCACGGGCACGATTGGTTTTGAAGGTCGCCTCGATTATGCAGCCATTGGACCAGTAACTAATATGGCGGCACGACTCTGTGCAAAAGCTGGGCCCAATGAAATCTTGATTTCACATAATGTTTGCAATCAAATTGCGAGTAAGGATGGAGTGAGTTTTGTGGAAGAAGCCGAGATCAAAGGCTTTGACTACAAGGTCAAATATTACAGTGCGTAGATTGCTCCACAAGCGATAAGAAAAGCACAAAACCAAGGCAAAATTTTCTTCCATAGTTTCTTGGGTCGATGCTCACGAGCATAAGCTTTGATCAAACGGTCTGTTTCCAATGGGGGTTGATTGTCCATCGTTCTAAGCTTCCCAAGATTTTAATAAACTGCGCAGTCGTTTCACAGCGTAATGCATACGCCCTAGAGCGGTATTTAAACTCACCCCCTGAATCGTCGCAATCTCTTTAAAGGAAACATTCTCTTGACGTAAATTCACCACGTCACGCTGCTCACTAGGCAAAGTAGAAATCGCTCTTTTTAAAGCTGCTGATAATTCGCCGAAGACTAAACTTTCACCAGGAACACTTCCCGAACAAGAAATTTCGTCGGGTAGCTCATCCATATAACGGCGATTTTCTTTGCGGTAATGATCAATTAAGAGATTATGCGCAATTCGCATACTCCAAGCCAAAAATGTTTGGCGATCTTGGTAGCGGCTTAAGTTGGCCACAACTTTCATCCACGTCTTTTGAAAAAGATCATCGACGAGCTGACTCTTGCCGGGGGCTAAACGATTTAAATAAGAATATAATTGTAAACGATAACGACCATAGAGCTCATCAAAAGCTCGATCATCACCCTTTAAGTATTTCTTAATTAACTGATTATCACTTAGCATAATTTTCCTAAAGATTTCATTTTCTTAATTCTATATACGTAGAGAACTAAGGAAATATTGCATGATAAATATAAGTTCTTTAATCTTTTTTTCAAAATCAGATATTTTAGTTGTCGATTTTCCAGTTTTTCATCTGCTCCAAAAACTCTTCTCGTGACAATTTTTTCAGTAGGTCTTGAGGTAGGCAATGATCCACTAAGTCCTTGGGCAATTCTCCTAAAAATTGCGATGGCATACGCTGACTCATTCGACGACCAGCTTTACGCATCTTCGACCAAGTAAGGATCAGATCACTCTTGGCCCGTGTCAATGCTACATAAAAGAGGCGACGTTCTTCTGCCAAGGCTTTGAGCCCTGCTGATTTTTCGTGCGGGAATAAATTTTTCTCCATACCAGTCACAAATACACTAGGAAATTCCAAACCCTTAGAAGCATGAACCGTGAGCAACATCACCGCATTGGGATCTTCATCTTTTTCTTGACGGCGACGATACTCTTCCATCAAACTGACCGACTCTAAATACTCTTGTAAAGGAATACAGCGTTTATCCTCTTTCTCTCGTCCTTCAATTGTATGAATAATTTCGAGAACATTCTGATAACGCTTTTCAGCATCTTCGCGTGGTTTATACATGCGACCTAATCCCTCAATATAGCCAACACCCTCAAAGTATTGCTCCACTAAGCCCGCAAGTGGTACTTTCTCTTGGAACTTTTGACGAAATTCTTCGACGCGATTATTAAACTTCATGAGGGCATCACTCGAACGTCCAAAGTTCTCCATAAATTGCGGATTGCGCAAAAGGTCGTACACCGAAGTTTTATTCTCTACGGCTTTCTCACGCAAAGTTTTTATTGTTCGCGGCCCGATACCACGAGGCGGCACATCCAAGACCCGTAAAAAAGAAAAGTCGTCACGAGGATTGTGGATGATTTTCAAGAAGGCGAGGGCATCGCGAACTTCTTTACGCTCATAAAATGAGGTGTCACCAATGATTTTATAAGGAATCCGCCCTCGTCTCATGGCATCTTCAAGGGCACGACTCTGATGATTGGAGCGATAAAGAATTGCGCAATCACCATAAGTGTTCTGACGTCCATTAACCTTGTTCAAAATTGTATCGGCAATGGCTTTGGCTTCGCGCTCTTCACTGCCGCAAGCGACCACTTTTAATTTTTCGCCACCTTCTTGGGCTGACCATAAATTTTTGACGTGACGTTGTGAATTAATACTAATGACTTTATTCGCTGCATTGAGAATCACATTATTAGAACGGTAATTCTGCTCCAGTTTAATCAGTTTCCCTCCAGGGAAAATTTGTGGAAAGGCAAGAATATTTGCGACTTCCGCACCACGCCAACTATAGATTGACTGATCATCGTCACCCACCACACAAATATTCGGCTCATGTTTCGGTAACAAAGCGTGAAGTAGCTCCATTTGAATGTGATTAGTATCCTGAAACTCGTCGACCATAACATATTTGAATTTATCTTGAAGCAGCTGCCTGACTTTTTCATCTTTTTGTAAGAGTCTCACCGTTAGCATAAGCAGATCATCAAAGTCCAGAATATTTAAAGCATGCAAATACTCTTGGTAATAACGATAGATGCCCCCAATGCGCTGCTCCCATGGATCACTAGATTCTTCTAGATCCTCTGGAACCTGGTTTTTAGCCTTGGCCATACTTATAAGAGAGAGAATCGCTTTAGGATCTTGGCTCATACCATCCTCTACCAAACCTAATTCATTGAGCCCCTGCTTGATCAAGCCCACCTGATCACCGTATTCAGCTAAAGTAAAATCGGGGGCATAACCTGCCTGATAAGCGTATTTCCTTAGGATCTTCATACCAAATGAGTGAAAGGTACTAACCCAAAGGTCCTTCACTGCCTTCTGGCCAATTAACCTACCGGCACGCTCTTTCATTTCGTTCGCCGCCTTATTGGTAAATGTAACTGCAAGGATCTCTCCTGGCTCAGCTCGCCCACTCTGAACAATAAAAGCAATGCGACTCGTTACCACCATTGTCTTGCCCGTGCCCGCTCCCGCCAAGATCAACAAAGGCTTCTCAGTCGTCGTAACTGCTTGACGCTGTTCATCATTTAAACGGTCTAATAATACACTCATAGGAATTCCAAATTTTTATACTTTATACGCCTTAAACATGCATAGATCAAAAGCCTTGGATAGCTTATTTGCTTTTTTTTACTTTTTCTAAAAAATACGATTTGCATATATCTGACTTTTGCGTATTGTTAGCACACAATTTTTCAGGAACTCGAGTTGTTAGCTCAGTTGGTAGAGCAACGCCCTTTTAAGGCGTGGGTCCTGGGTTCGAGCCCCAGACAACTCATTTTCCTCTTGTTTTATAATGATTAGATTGAGAGAATAACGATGGCTAAAGAATGTCACTTTTGCGGAAAAAAACCACATGTTGGTGGAACAATTGTTCACCGTGGTATTTCGAAGAAAGCTGGTGGTATCGGTTTAAAGCTTGTTAAAACTAACAAGCGTGTATTTAAGCCAAACATCCAGAAAGTTAAGGCCAAAATCAACGGCACTGCTTGCACTGTAAATGCTTGCACAGCGTGTATCCGTACTGGTCTTGTGGTAAAATAAACCACCGAGATTGATTTTCAGGCGCCGATTCGTTCGGCGCTTTTTTTTTGCACAAATTCAAGGATCTTTATATTATGGCTAATACAGATAAAATTATAAGTCTCAGCGAATTGACTCAATGGAAAGCTGAATTCACTGGAAAAATCGTTGCAACTAATGGCGTTTTTGACCTTCTTCACCCTGGTCACATGGAATACTTAGAAGAAGCCTCTGAACTTGGTGATGCCCTCGTCATTGCCCTCAATAGCGACGCCTCGGTTAAAGCACTTAAAGATCCCCGACGTCCCATTATCAACGAAGATGACCGCGCTTACATGCTCGCCTCGCTTGATTGTGTTAGTAAAGTTTTCATTTTCGAAGACCTCGAAGCCCTCAATACACTTTTGGAAATCCAGCCTCACATCTACGTGAAAGGTGGCGATTACACGATTGATACTATCAATCAAAATGAACGCCGTGCTCTGGAAGCTCGTGATATTGAAATTCAGATCCTTAAATTCAAGGCGGGATTTTCTACCACTTTGATGATCGATAAAATCATAAAGGCTTACGGCTAAAATAGACAGAAATTTTCTTAAGAAAAATTTTACGTCATATTAACTGAAGCAACTTTGGTTTCCTCTGACTAGAGGCATATTTTACCCGACAGTCAATTTTTGGAGACCATTATGAAAGACCTCGACCAGGCCCGCTTACAAACGGGAACACGCCCGACGTTTCGTGACCGCGATCAACTCGTAAAATACCTCAACTTACGCTTATCACTGCTTGGGGAACCCACCACTTTAGATCGTGAAGACATGGGCATTGCCCACAATATTATCAATAACATTCAAGCGCGCAAACGTTTCTCAAAAACAGAACTCTCACCTGTCGATACGCGTATCCAAAACTACATCAACGCGCTCGTCGGCGCAGACAAAGTCTCCCTACCTGCCGCGACTTATTCATTAGATATCTATGGCATGGCTCGTGAACTCTCGCTCCCTCCTGATGCCAAAGACTACAAAACCCCTTATGTGAACTCCGTTCGCATTAAACAAGGCGTTTTGCACAATCCAAAAAATGACCGCCGTACGACCAAGGGTGTTTTCCATATTGTCGAAGGCGACATCCCCGTACCCTTTGATAAAAAAGAAGTCCCGCTTCCTATTTTCGAAAAAATGCTCTATCACTCATTCAATGATGTTCCCAATGAGCTCATGCGCATCCCTTTCACCAGTGATCTCGAAAAACCGGCTCATGCCTTCACTTCACTTCTCCTGCGCCCCTTAGTCGTCCCCGACGTTCCGGGCTTTACTTCGGCAAAATCACTCGAAATCCGTTTCTTTGCACCTGCTGGTCTCGTCTCTAGTCTCGACTTTGTGGAATCTATTTTCGGCAATGGTGGCGACCCCTACCAAGCAGAAAATGACGCCGCCCTTGATCCCGACACTTGGACGGGTCACACAGGCTGCGTGATTTTAGCACCGCAATTACTCACTCTCACTAAAAAAGAACTCGGACTCCCAAAAGCTGCCGACGCCACTGAGCGCCAGAAACGCGATGGGATGTGCTGGGAAAAAGAAGATGAACTCTACAACGATGGCCAACCCTTCAAAATTTGTTCGCGCAATAAAGAAGGCCAAGTCATCACTATTATTACGGATAACTACTTCGGCTACTGTAAAAAAGAAGTTAAAACTCAAATCTCTTATTCCGCTAACCTCTTTGGCTTAGCCGAAGAAGAGCATGCTGGTGGCGCCCTTTCTTTACCGCGCTATCACCTAGCGAGTCAAATTTCGGCTAGTGTTTTAAATAAAGATCCCGAGGCAACTTTTGAGAAAATGATGGAAGCCCTCGGCGACAACGCTGAGCATAAAAAGCTTGGCTATGCCATCGATAAAAACTTCCCTAACATTCATTATTTGCCTAACGATGCTTATTTTGACCTCTCCTCACAAACTGTGACTTGGGGTGATCAATTAAGCATTCCTATTGCCGAAAATGCTCACTATGTCTTACCCAATGGTTACAAAGTTTCCTTGGAGCAACACCCCTACACCGATTCTTGGCGCTTAGTTGGAACCGAAGCAGAAGGCACGCTTTGCCATAAGCCCTGTACGGTTTCAGGCGGGGGTAAATCAGAAATTTCCAAGTCTCTCTCCAATGCGACTTTCGCAGGTCCCGTTTTCGTCAATGACTTCGATGAAGACATGAAACTCGTCAATGAAATCATTGAGCGTAATTATCGTGGTCGCTTTAAGGACTCAGGACCAAGCGACCCCATGAGTCGCCCCATCCTCAGTCCTGAACGTAGCCTCGGTTCCGTTATCAAACTGCTTACGCCCCTCTCAAAGTATAGTGAATCCTACAATACCTGGTTGCGTTCCGTCCCCGGCTACATCAAAGCCATTGTCTTTATGGTGAAACGCTTTTATCGCGAAGAATGGGGGCAAGACTGGCAACCGCATTACTCTGTCGACCAAGTCAATGGAGAAAATGGCCACGAACTTAAATGCGACAATCGCAAACTTACGGGAATCTATTTGCGTGTCGCGCAAAATAATGATGGTAGCTGGCGTACCTTTAAACTTCGCCAAGACTTCCTCCCAAGTTATAAAATCCAATGGGAAGACGATATCTCAGCCTCAGCCATTATTCCCAGCGATGCCCTCGAAGGACTCAACCCTGACTACAACAATCCAAGTATTAAAATTGCCGAAAACTGCGAGTACCGCTTTTTCCAACGGCCTGATGACGCGATCATTCGCGGCTTTGATCACGAAGCCGAAGCAGACCTCGCCAGTGACAACTTATTTGTCTGTAACTTTGAGCCACTTGCTGCGGAAACCGCAAAAGAAATGCTCGAGCACAGCATCCACCTCTCCGAGTATACTGATGAAATGAAGAACAATATTCGTGAAGCTGCCGAAGGTGACAATTACTTTGTTGCTTCCGATGCACCACGCATCGTCAATGGCGCTCCCTCGAAGAATCCTCGCTACTTACAAACTCGTGGTGATCTTTATTGTCAGGAGCCTCATTACCTCGCCGAAGTGGCCGCTCGTATTGCCCGCCAACTCAAACCCGAGCAAGCCTTATACAATCCAGTCAATGCCGTACTTCCTGGCCGTCGTAATAACCCAGCAGAGCCGGGCATTCGCCCCCTCGCCGTTTATAGCCCACTTCATTACCAGGAACTCCCTGAGCTCTTTATGGACTTCATCTGTAGCTTAACGGGTAAATCTCCATCCACTACGGGTGCGGGTTCAGAAGGTGCTCTAACCAAAGGTCCTTTCAACTGCTTGCCTGCTACCGCTGACCTCAATAATGCCTTACTCTCCTATATCCTCACGGGCTACCAAGGCTTTTCTTCTGCGGCAGGTTATATAGGAACGCGCTATAAACTCGATCACGATATCAGCCTCATTGTCCCAGAAATCTGGTCACGCCTCACTCCCAAGGAGCGTAGCGCCGAATACCTCATCAAAAATTCCTACTTGGAAAAAATTGATGATTTCGAGCACAAAGGTGAACTCGTTCAAGCGAGCCGTCTCGGTTACAGAATTACCAAGGAATTTACCACGCGATTCATGGGCAAAATTTTCGATAATCCCCACACAATTTTCCCAGCCGATATGTTACGCCCCGAGCTCCAATCTGCTGAGGACTTTGTCGATGGCATCAATAATATTGTCGAAAACCAAACCCTCATTGCCAAGCGCTTCATAAACGAAGGTTCTGCGGAAACCGCAATCCCTCCACTGAAAGCCCTCGTTCATATCATGGCTTTTGGCGAATATGAAGGTATGAAAGTTAGCGACACAGAATTCCGCGAGCTCTTCTCTCGCGAAAAAGTTATTGCAAGTGATTGGTACCAGGCTCGCATCGAAGCCAAAGTCGCGAAAGACGAAAAAACTCGTCTTCAAAGCATTGCTTACCTCAAAAAGAAATTGCAAAAACCAAACGTGCGCGAAGATATTCGTTTAAGCGTTGAAGCTCGACTAAAAGCACTCGAAGTTAAGCCCAAGAAAAAAGATCAAATTAATAAATACATGGGGACTTTAGGCGCCGATCCTATCTGTCTTTAAGCTCCGACCAAAGCACATACAGTTCAGTAACTTATATATGGATACTGAACTGCATCAGTTGATGTTTTTGAGCAAATAAGGTCAATAAATTACGTATTTTTGTCGTTTTGATGCAATACTTAGCCATTCACTGGCGTAGTATAATATAACACAATTTCTAACACAGTTGAAGTTATGGCGTTATTTTAACTGCAACAATCAAGGAGTACCTATGCTATTTAAACCATTTACTAAACGGACGGCACTTGCCTTCGGTTTTCTACTTTCTCTCCCCCTTGTAGCGGCCCCTAATAAAGGCAAAGAGATCTACACAAAGTCATGCGCAGCCTGCCACGCTCCCAATGGTGGTGGTATTCCTGGTGCAGCAGGTGGTCCAAACCTCACGATTCTCAAGAAAAAATATGCCCAGCAACAAATGCATGCGATCATGGATGGCAAACGCGGTGGAACAGGTAGCCAGACGATGGCAGGACTGCTCAATGCGATGAAAATCAAACGTACTGAAATGGACGCGGCACTCAATTACGTACTCAAACTTCCTGCAGCGCCATCACCTCACGAGGAAATGGGCAATGCTAAACGCGGTAAAAAAATCTACAATCAGTGCATACACTGCCACGGCACCACTGGTATGGGTTACCAAAACGCCGGACTTCCTGCTCCACGCCTAACGGGACAATCCAATGCCTACCTCTATCTACAGCTCAAGAACTTCAAAGCTGGTGTGAGAAACGACGGTAGTGCGGGTTCTCAGCAAATGATGGCAGTCCTCAAACCATTAAAAGACCAAGACCTTCAGGATCTCGTCGCCTATATTTCCACACTCGACACGAGTCCCACTCCCCTGCAAAACCTCAAATATAAGGTCTACAAAGGCGAATGGAAAAAACTTCCTGACTTCTCAAAACTAAAGCCCATTAAAGACGGTTCGATTGCCAATGGACTTCTCGACATTCGAGTCGCCGAACAAAAAAATGCTTATGGCATGGTCTTCGAAGGCGAACTCAATGTTCCGGCCAAAGGCAAGTATCAATTCCATTTGGCTTCCGATGATGGTGCTAAACTCTATTTAAATGACCGCAGTAAAGCGATCGTCGATAATGACGGTATTCATGCCGCCAATGAAAAAAATAGCGCATGGCTTGAGCTGCCCGCAGGAAAAACTAAGCTCATTGTCGATTACTTCGACCTCGCAGGGCAAACTAAGCTTAGCCTTACTTGGAGTCGCCAAAACAACTTCAAGAAACGCGCCATCTCTGCTGAAGTTGTCGGTGGCAAACAAAAAGGCCCCAATCTAAAGCCCATTATTTTAGGTTCGAAAGACGATAAAGCACTTGTCTTCCGTAACTTTATTAACAAGGGCAATGCTCGCTCCATTGGCGTCTCGTTCCCTGGAAATATGAACCTCATTTTCGATGCCTCCAATATGGCACTCGCCTCATTTTGGTCAGGTGACTTTGTCGATGTCGCACCCATGTGGCATGGCCGAGGCGTTCGTGATATTGCTCCAATTAGTTCCGACATAGTTCCACTCCCACTCGATCTTCAGTTTGCTGAACTCGCAAACCCAGAGGCCAAATGGCCTATTGAGCTCAACCGAAATTCAAATCAAACACGAACTCACTCCCTGCGTTTTAGAGGTTATAAACTCGATAAAAACCGTTACCCAACCTTCATGTATACACTCGGTGACATCGCATTTGAAGATCGCTTTGACCCACTTCCCGAGCAAGCCGGCATCAAGAGAACAATCAAAATCAAAGGTCAATCCGACAAACTCTACTTTAGAGCCGCCACGGATGAAATCAGTAAAAAAGACGATAGCTACACGCTAGCTAATTGCACCATGACAATCGAAAACGCTGAGCTTCGCCCCTTTGGCAATGTCCAGGAACTCATGGTCCCCGTTAAACTTTCTAGCGGTGAAGCTCAAATCCAAATCCAATATTCTTTCTAAGGAGATCCCAAATGCTTAAAAAATTACTTTTCTTTTTTCTTCCTTTTGCGCTCTTCGCAGAAAGCGAAAGCGATTACTACACCATAACCGATATTCCCGTTCCAGAAGGTTTTGAAGTCAGCTGTATCGATGTTCTCCCCGACAATAAAATTGCTGTGGGCTCACGCCGTGGCGACATCTACATAGTCGACAATGCCTATGATAATGACCCCAAGAACGATAAATGGACTCTCTTTGCCACGGGCATTCACGAGCCCCTCGGGCTCTCTTACTACAAAGGCTGGCTCTGGTGCACTCAGCGTCCCGAAGTGACGCGTATGAAAGATACTGATGGTGATGGCTTTGCCGACATCTATGAATGCATCAGCGATGACTGGGGCATTGATGGTAACTATCACGAATATGCCTTTGGCACTAAACATGACAAAGATGGCAACATCTGGGTAGTCCTTTGCTTAACGGGTTCTGGTGGTGCGAGCTCAGACTACCGTGGCTGGTGCGTGCGCATCACGGAAGATGGTAAAATGATCCCCACAACTTCGGGCATTCGTTCGCCGGGTGGCATGGGTATCAATCACAAAGGTGATGTTTTCTATTCCGATAACCAAGGTCTTTGGACTGGGACAAGCTGTGTTAAACACCTCAAAATCGGCTCTTTCCAAGGAAACCCCACCGGTAATAAATACTATGCTTTGACCGATGCTATCGGCCCCAAAGTTACGGAACCAAAATCTGGCTCACGTATTGTCTTAGAAAGAGAAAAAATCAAAGAATTTGTTCCCCCCGCAGCTAATTTACCTCATGGTAAATTGGGCAACTCCACGAGTGGCATTGCCCTCGATAATACCAAGGGCAAATTTGGACCCTTCCCTAATCAACTTTTTGCCAATGACCAGCACTCATCACTCATCTCTCGACTCGCTCTCGAAGAAGTAAATGGCGTTTATCAAGGCATGTCTATCCTCTTCCGCAAAGGTTTTGGATCCGGTAATGTGCCTGCTGTAATGTCAGCAGATGGCTCACTTTTTATCGGTGGCACAAATCGCGGATGGAATAGTAAAGGTAAAAAACCCGGCGCTCTTGAACGCGTTAATTGGACTGGTAAAGTACCCTTTGAGATCCATAGCATGAACATCACAAAAACTGGCTTTAATCTTAAATTCACTCAGAAAATTGACCCCTCATCTTTAAGTCCAGAAACAATCAAGGCCGATGCCAACGCATGGATCTACCAAAGTGGCTATGGGAGTCCCGAAGTCGACCAAGTCGATTTAAAAATCACTGACGTTAAAGTCGCCACTGATGGCATGTCGGCTCATATCACACTTGATAAGATCTATAAAGGCCACAATCACAACTTCGATTTCTCCGCTCTCAAATCCGCCGATGGCAAAAGCCTGCTTCATAGCAAGCCCTACTACACCGTGAACGAAGTCCTTGGCGAAGTTCACATCGTTCCTCCCCAAAATCCAGAGAAAGCAAAAAAGAAATAAGCTAAAATCACTTCAACAAAAAAGGCTAAAGTCATAATCGACTTTAGCCTTTTTTTATGTTTCTATTCACCACTTGAATACCAAAGGCATGCCATATACTAGCCCAAGACGGCAGTATTTTGGCAACAGATTGAATACCGAAGGCATGCCATATACTAGCCCAACGGCGGTAGCCTTGGGAAAAGAGGATTTCCAGTTTTAGGAATGCCGAAGGTATGGCATAGAGCCTTATACCGTACTTTTGGCACTCGATTTATTTTGATCTAATCACAACTAGCACTTACGAGGCTGTGTGAAAAACAATATCCAAATATACATATTTAAATAAGCTTATATATTATAGTATATAAGATATTGTTGATAATTCATGTGGGAAGTTTATGAGCTTTATAAAAAGAGTATCACGCGATCAGGTTTTATTACTGCCAGATTGTCTTGATGATTATGTCGATGAAAATAATAAAGTGCGCTTTATAGATGAATTTGTTAATGGTTTAGACTTGAGCGAATGCGGTTTTACTTACCCCAAAGAAAGGTTAGATGGGCGGGGTCGACCTGCTTATGATCCGGCCGATTTATTGAAGTTGTTCATCTATGGTTATTCTTATGGAATTCGTAGTGGCCGCAAACTAGAAAGAGCTTGTAAAGTGAACCTCGAAGTGATTTGGCTCATGGGTAAATTAAAACCAGATTTTAAAACTATCTGTGACTTTAGGAGAATAAACCGCAATGCGTTTAAAAAGGCTAGCGCTCAATTCACCCTGTTGTGTAACAAGCTTAAGTTGATTTCGGGGGATTTTATAGCTGTTGATGGCACGAGTATTAAAGCCGTTAACAATATTAGTAAAAGCTGGACTAAAAATAAATTAAACTCAGCACTTAAGAAGTATGAAAAAGAGGTAGAAAAGTACCTAGGACAATTAGAGGAACTAGATGAAGCTCCTTCTCCAAATAGAGAAGAAAAACAAAACAAGCTAAAAAGCTCACTAGTGAAAAATCAAGAAAAATCACAAGAATTAAAGAAACTAAAACAAAAGTTGGACACTACTGATAAAAACAGTATTTGTTACAACGATCCAGAAAGCCGCCCTCTTAAAAAAGGGAGAAAAAGTACGGTAGGCTATAATGTTCAACACGCAGTAGATGATAAAAATTATTTGATTATTGCAGCTGAAGTTACATCAGAATCTTGCGATCTAGGCTCGCTTTATCCAACAATAAAGGCAGCTAGTGATGTTATTAAGGAAGTAAAAGGTGCCAATCTTCTCGCAGATAAAGGTTATTTCAGTAATGAAGATATAAAAGCTTGTGAAGATGATGGTTACCAAAGCTATATACCTGAAAAAGGATGTCCCATGGAAGGTAAAGGTTTCTATGGGAAACCTGAGTTTATTTACAACGAATATAATAACACCTACACATGTCCTGCGGGACAAATCCTCCAAAAATATCAAAACAAGAAAAAAGATTGTAAAACTTATTGGATATATAAAAGTCCAGAAGCTTGTGTAAATTGCTCTCGGAAAGACAAATGCACAAACTCTAAAAGCAGAAGTATTCAACGCTGGGAACACGAACACGTTTTGGAGAATGTTCGGGAAAGAATGAAAGCCAAACCAAATATCATGAAGCGAAGGTCTGCCATTGTAGAACATCCTTTTGGAACGATTAAAAGACACATTCTTACTGGTGGATACAATATGATTGGAATAGAGTCGGCACAGGCAGAAACTTCCTTGGCACAACTCACTTATAATTTGAATAGGGTTCTTAATATTGTGAATTTCTCTGAGATCATGTCATTTCTCAAAGGTAGGAAGAGCTTTTGGCAAAAACATGTTCAAAACCACCTATTAATGAGCTCTTACATCAACACAAAGGCAATAAAAATGCTCATCAGACAAAAGAATCAGGTAAACTCGCTAATTATTTTAGTTTGATACAAAGGCAAACCTTTTTCACACAGTCTCTTACGTACTAGGCTGTTATATACCGTGCCTTTGCCACTTAATACTTCTCGCAATATTATTTATAGTATTAATCCCGATAACGATCTTTTTGTATTGAATGCCGAAGGCATGCCATATACTAGCCCAACGGCGGCAGCCTTGGGAAAAGAAGGGATCCAGTTTTAGGAATGCCGAAGGTATGGCATAGAGCCTTATACCGTACTTTTGGCACTCGATTTATTTTGATCTAATCACAACTAGCACTTACGTACTAGGCTGTTATATACCGTACCTTTGGCACTTAATACTTCTCGCAAAATTATTTATAGTATTAATCCCGATATCGAACTTTTTATACTGAATGCCGAAGGCATGCCATAAACTAGCCCAACGGCGGCAGCCTTGGGAAAAGAGAGAGTCCAGTTTTAGGAATGCCGAAGGTATGGAATAGAGCCCGTACCTATATCTTATCTAAACCCTCAATAGATCTGCGTAGATTTTCTCGCGCCTTTTCTTCGTATACTTCCCTAAAATACTGATGATGATAAATCTGCGGCTTGCGCAAAAAACTATTTAAGACTTTCAGCCTTCCCACCCTATACTGATCATCAGGTACATGACTATACTCTTGCCTAATGGCAGCTTCATATTGATCAAATTTCTCAGGGCTCTCCCCTAATATCGCTAAATCACTATCACTCAGTAATTGTTGATCTTTATCAAGCAGATGTGAATCGTGTTGAGTCGATACAATCAATTCAAAAACTCTACTCACAACTTCTTCATCGACATCTTTGCTGGAGAGAAATTCTTTTGCGAGTTCCGCACTTTGAAGCTCATTTGTCTTTGAATTCACATCATAAATTATGTCATGAAAAATGATCGCTAACTCAACTTCTTTGGGATAAAGTGCCGAATGGCGATTTCTATGAAGCACTTTGAGCATAAACTCAATATGCTCCAAAGTATGATAAAACCGATGCTCTTCAGAATAGGCTCGAATAAACTGCTCATACATCTGATCAGCTTCGCCAATCCCAAACGCTCCCATGAGCTCATCCCAAGCTTCTTTCGTCATATATCTATCTACTTATTAGGATTCTGATCTATTGAATTATTTGATTGATTTCAGTTGGTGTTTTAGCTTCTAATAGAGCTTTTTTGTAATCTTTTGTGTTTCTCGTGATAATATAATCACATGCTAGAGGTTCTGCAGTATAACTTTGTAGCGCATCTTCGAAATCTTTCATATCTGAATTCAAAGCTTTAATAACAGTACTTTTTGTCATGTCAGCTATTTCAATTATTGTCAATAGCTTACTAATCGCATTACGTGTTTGTTGTTCATCTTTACTTTTTTTAACCATATAATGTACGTTAGCGATTGCTAAGGGACTGGTGAATAGTTTGATTTGTTTATCTAAAGCTGATTGGAATAATAGAGCTGATTCTTTGAAGTGTGGTTCTCTACGAGTTAATAAATCAATGATTACATCACAATCTATAAATGCGTGAATCATGAGAATTTATTCTGTAAATATTCCATTTTATCATACTCTTGGTCTGGTATAATGCCTGCTAATTCAGCTACTACACCTGTTAGTTTAGGTTCATCATCATTGATGACTTCACCTAAATATGTTTCTACTAGTTGAGAAATAGATACGTTATTTATTTTTGCATATGCTTTTGCTTTTCGAATGACTTGATCGTCAAGAGATAAAGTTAATTTTTTATTCATGATTATAACCCGTTAGCTTAATGTCTATGTTCTTTAATATACAGTCGTACGTATGTTTTTTCAATTGACACGTAAAAGTTTAATTTGTATCCTAAGGTCCTAGATCACCTGTACTCGAGGTACGAGAGTGGCAGGTGCGTCTAATGGATAGTTATTCTAGACTATTTAGCTGATCTCTGAGGGACTAGCGGTGAAGATTTTTAAGACTCCGCTATTTTATGGGAATATTAAAAACTTATCCAAAGTAACTCATGACCTTATTATTTATTTACTTGACTGTCGCCATTGGTGTGTCTTTCCTTTGCTCAATCCTTGAAGCTGTCTTACTCTCTGTGACTCCTAGCTATGTGGAGAAACTTCAATCCGAACGTCCAAATGCTGCTAAACAGCTGGTGAAAGTCAAAGAAAAAATGGATGCCTCGCTCTCGAGTATCCTCATTCTCAATACTTTTGCCCACACCATTGGGGCTGCGGGTGTCGGCTCCCAAGCGGTGCAAATCTTCGGCAAGAAATGGGAGAGCCTCATTGCCGTTCTCTTAACCTTGGCAATCCTCTATCTCTCTGAAATCATCCCAAAAACTTTGGGCGCCACTTTTTGGAGACAGCTTGCTGTGCCATCCGCTTTTATGATTTCTAACTTGGTCAAAATCGTCTACCCTTTAGTTTGGGTTTCTACCTGCATCACCAAGCTCTTTAGCGGAAAAAAGAAGCATGAAATCACCCGCGAAGAAATTATTGCCCTCGCTTCCCTCAGCCACAAAGGCGGAGCTCTCTTTTCTCAAGAAAACGCCTACATCTCCAACCTGCTTAGTTTGCGAGACAAAACTACAGAACAAATCCTCACGCCTCGCACAGTGGTGCACATGCTCGAAGAATCCCGTACAGTAAGCGAGGCCCTCAACGATCCACAAACGGCTAACTTTAGCCGTATTCCGCTTTACACTGATAGCTCAGATAATGTCACGGGAAAAATCATCCGCGCCGATCTCTTTGAAGCCGAACGCAAAGGCCAAGGTGACTTGCCAATTACCAAATTCGCCAAACCCATTTTTCGCGTTTCCGAAAAACTCTCCGTCCATAAATTACTCGACATGTTTACCAAGCGAAAATCACATCTCTTTTTAGTCGAGGATGAATTTGGCCAAACCGCTGGGGTGGTCAGTCTGGAGGACGCCATCGAAACTCTGCTTGGCATTGAGATCCTCGATGAACGCGACACCGTTGAAGATATGCAGGCCCTTGCCAAAGATAAGTACCGCGACCGCCTCGATGAAGCCAAAGAACAAGATAATTCTGACCCCAAGTAAAGCACTCGCCTCTGAAATCATTTAATAAGTGTTAGTTTTTTGTGAAATCATTTATCAATAAAACTCTCCGCCCTTGCCTGATTTCAGCCATGAGAATAATTTAAAACTCGAGCTTTAAGCTCAATTACATATAAAAATTAACATGGAGGAAAACATGGGGTTTTTCGATAAAATCAAATCGGCAGTCAATGTCGTCACTGGCGGAGCCGCCGAAGTCAATGTTTCGTTTGGAGAAGTCAAATTTGGTGAGCCAATCAACTTGCACGTACGTGCCCTAGCCAAGTCAGATCTCAAGATTGAGAAATTGTATTTAAAACTGCGAGGCGTCGAAGAAATCACTGTCGACGATGTGGACTACCAAGATCGCGATGGTGATGGCGATAAAGAACGCACACATGAAACAGTTCGCAAGCAGCACGAAACTTTTGAGATGGAGCAAGTCATCTCCGGTGCACAAGAATTAGAAGATGGCCAAGAGTACGAATGGACCACTGAACTTCAGCTCCCTGAACACCTGCAAAGCCCTTACCGTGGACGCTACTGCACGCATTCCTACGAAGTTTTTGTTGGCCTCGACGCCTTCGGCAACGATCCCGATACTGGCTGGATAAACATCCCCTTTTAATAAATAGTCTTAGAACATCTACAAAAGCTCCGAAAAAGATTTCGGAGCTTTTTTGTTAGATCAGCTAATGTAGTAACGTAGTGATTGTTATAATTAGTAAATTTATATGGAAAACCTCATGACTTACTTACGCTTAGCCCTAATATTTTCAGCTTGCCTAGTTTACGGCGACACCCTCGACAAAACAAAACTCAATGTGGTGTTCATCACCCTCGATGATCTCAGTTACGAGAGCTTAGGCGTGAATGGCTGTAAAGTTCCAGAAATCTCCCCGCACATGGATCGCATTGCCAAAAGTGGCATGCGCTTCGAGGGCTTCCACGTCCAGGCGAGTAACTGCATCCCTTCTCGCGCGCTGATGATGACTGGGCTTTACCAACAGCACAATAAAATTTTCTCCCTCGGTAAAGCGGGGGCCGGCAATCAAGTCATTCGCAACACCATTCCCACTGCCTTTCGCGATGCGGGTTATCACACGGGTATCATGGGAAAAAACTCTCATCACAATCCCTTCGACCCCTACACAGGCTTTGATATGGAATACGAGGGCTATGGCTCAACGAAATACCCAGATAAAGTCTACGAGAAAACAAAGGCAGCGATTGCGAACTCCGCAAAACTAAAACAGCCGCTCTTTTTTAACCTCAATATCTATGACCCTCATGTGGGTTGGTACGGCTGGTCTCGTATTAGTGGTACACATAAAGAAACTGAAAATCACCCCAGTCGCATTTTTACTCCCGACGAGATCCCCTATCCCTCTTGGTTTCCACCACTTGCGGAGAATGCAAAAACGGGCAGAACTAAACGGGGCACCAAAGATATTCACCTCATGGAAGAAGTCACCGCTTACTACAATACCGTGAAACGTGCCGACGATTCCATTGGGCAAATGTTGCGTGCCTTTGATGAAGCCGGAATTACTGATAAGACTGTTTTTGTTTTGATCTCTGACCACGGTGCCGAACTGCCTGGAGGCAAAACCACACTCTATAATGAAGGCACTCATTCCCCGCTCTTTGTCTCTTGGCCCGGAGTCACAAAAGCCGGCTCGATTCACGATTCCGAAGTCATTGGCTCCATCGACTTACTCCCCACATTTTACGATATGCTCAATTTACCTATACCCGCTGAACTCGATGGCCGAAGTTTTCTGCCCATGATTCTTGGTCAGCAGATCCCCAGCTGGCGCCCCTTTGTTTACATTCAGCAAAATGACCGCAATAAGGCTCGTGCAATTCAAACGAAGGATGGCTTCCTCTACATCATCAATGCTTGGCATGATGGCGAAACGAAATTTGGTTCTGTCTCAACTGGAACTCTTTCATGGAGCCTCTTTAAAGCTGCCCAACAAAGCCCTGAAAACGACCCCTTAGCGACGGCGTGGATCAACAAGTTAGAATTCCGTACTCCCCATGAGCTCTACGATATCAAAAACGATCCATCTTGCTTCAAAAACCTCGTCAATGATCCTGCTTACAAAGACAAGCTTAGCGAGATTCGCAAAACCATGATTCAAGAAGCCTCCATCAGTGGTGATGATATTGCTCTAGCGGCACTTAGAAACCCCGAGTCGGCTGAAGCCCGTACCGAAACTGTCAAAGCAATCGATGCTTCCAAGGCCTCTCGCATGTCCGATCCCAACTACGCGCGCCGAGCTCATTATGATCCCCTCGATGGCAAACTCGTTTTGGATAACACCCTCTTTGAAGGAGAGAGCGGCATATGGAATAGCTCCGCGCCTGGCCTTTCTCTTAGCAAGACTGGGGGTAGTAAAGAACTCGGTCCTGGAGCCATTAAGTTTAGTGGACAAGAAGGTCAGTCTCTGCGCTTTGAAACTAAACAAAGCTTCGATGCCACGACCTTCAAAAGTATTGAATTCGCCTTTACCCTCACACCACCGCAAGCACCCAAAGCGAAAAAGGCGAAAGGGAAAAAGAATACTAAAGATAAGCTCGCAGCTCGCAATGAAAGAAGAAAACAAAACCCCATGCCGCAGGGCTCTGTCAGTATTGAATACCATGATGGCACGCAATGGCATAGCTTTACTAAGGGCAATCTCAATAAATTCCTCAATGAACAAAAGCTGCAATTCCCTGCACCAAACGCTGGCTTCTCCAAAGCCACAAAATTTGCCATCAGTATAAAGTCTTCAAACTCAGGGATTCTCTACTTAGACGGCATGCGCCTCGCCGCAGATGTGAATTGGGAGTCCATCTCAGCCCCAGCAAGACAAGTACTCAAAGCTGGTGAAAGCCTTGATTTGATCACTGATTTAAGTGATTATAGCGAAGTAGAACTCAGCTATAATTTCATCAGTGACAAAAGCGCGAGTCAATTACTTCTCGAAAGCTATAAAGACGGCAAGTGGCAAGTCATCAATAATCACGACTACCGCGACGTCTTACAAGCTGACAAAAAATATGCGGCCTTCGCAAAAATCTCTAGTTCTGAGACTCCTGTGCTCAAACTTCGTCTGCGCAACAGCGCTTCGAGTCCAGTGAGAATTAACGCACTAAGCGTTCAAAAACGCCCGTCTTTTTAGGTTCAATCAGCTTTAATAAAGAGTTTCTGAACAGAAACGCCCAAAGCTGGGATGGTCATCACCGCCATGAGCCCCCAACCTAAAAAGGGGATGCAGCCAATAAGCAAAAGTGCTACACTCGCATAGATGACTGCGTAAAATGCCGAGCCCAGTCGCGGGCTATTGATATTGCTGAGGATTTTTTCTCCTATGCAATGACAAAGACTAGTGAAGCCATGAAGCAAAAGGTAAATATAAAAAATAAGGATTGGCAAGCACAGCAAACACTTATCCATGGGCAGTTTTTTGCTCATAAAAATGGCCAATATAAAAACCACATAAGTCATGATCCCCTGGAGAAACAAACGCCCTGTTAATTGATTGAGGTCGCGGCTCCCCCGCAAGACACTTTGGGTTCTTAGAACTGTGTACACTCCAAAGCAAGCACTTAGGGCAATGATCAACATCAAGCAACAAAAAATGAAAATACCTAGCGCGCCGACCTCATAAAAGCTTTTTTCTGCTTTCGTTATGTTAAGCAATAATGGCCTTGATAAATCAAACATGTTTTTCCTCACTTAAAGTTTTGTAGGCTAGTGCGGCCATACAAATAAAAATAATTAAAATCTCGAACCCATAAGATAATGATTCACTGAAAATATAGCCCCATGCAGAATGCTCATCACTGAGTAAAGAAGGCAGTGAGACGCTATCGAATCGCTCTGTCACAGCACTAATATCCCAATCAAAACTCATGATCTCGACGTGAAAAATGAGAAAAATGGCCTGTAATAAAATGAGGCTAGCCAATACGTAAAAAGCCTTGTTGGATTTGGGCTTTTCGGAGACTTCAATCTGATCCATAATCCCTGCCGCAAAATCCTCGCTCAATTCTGGAGCACAAGTCTTGAGGAGATTTTCCATCTCCTGCAAATCCTGCCATTGTTCGGCATTCGCTTCTTCTTTGATAAGTTCATCGAGGACCTGCTCATCGACTGAATCATATTCATAGATCAAGTCTTTGTGATATTTCTCTTTCATACAGACCTCCATTGGCCTATGCCATTTTCCAAAAGTTTTTTACGTGCGCGGTGCAAGCCAACCTTTACACTATTTTCACTGGTATTCAAGATTCCCGCAATTTCTTTACAGGTGCATTGCGCCAAATAGAAGAGCGAACAAATTTCTCTTAAAGAATCTGGGAGCTGAGTCACCATTTCCCGTATTGCCTGATGCTTTTCCTGACGGCTCAATTCCTTCCCGGGCATTTCTTTGGCACAGGCTTCTTCTAGCTCGGCACTTTCTCTTAGTTTGTTATTAATCAATGCTTTTTTCACTAAACTACGACTACAGTTCATGGCAATCGTGAGCAACCAAGGTTTGAGCGGGCGGGACGTGTCGAACTGCTGCATATTTTTGTGAAAGCGAATAAAAGTTTCCTGCGCTGCATCTTGGGCATCAGTGCTATTTTTAGTGATGCCATAACATGCCGCATAGACAATTTGCTGATAAGACAAAACGATCCGCCTAAAGGATTCCTGAGAACCCTTAAGGGCTGCTTTGATCAGCTGACTGTCGCTTTGTTCATTCATAGACTCTTAGTATACAAGGACATTCAACAAATTCTGAATGATTTGGGCGCTCAATTGAGTATTAATATTTATTTGATCATCATTTACTGATACTTTGGCTTGGCCGAGAAGTTCATCTTTCATCATGGGCGGAACTTTAGGCAAAGTCATTTGCTGGCCGAGACCGATTAAACCTTCTATCATTTGCTTTAAGGGCGTCAATAATTCTTTATTATCACTTTTCATCATCATCGATAATTTAAAATCTTGCTCATAAGCCACTTTAAATTCCATAGCGATGAGTTGCTTAAGTAAAGGGTTATTCTCGCATTTCTTATCGTGTTCGAGTACTACGGCATGCATTAAGCCCGAATCGTACGCGAGGCTATCTGTTTTTTTCAACTTAGTTTCAGTCATGAGGTCTTGATCTTCAAAATAGGCTTTAAGGTAAGACTGAATATATTCGGGTGGTCCAAAGACCAACATATGATCATCAATAACGGCTAATTGATTGATCTTGCCAGGCTTTTTCTTATCGGGAATATTCACAGTAAAAATTGCATCTGCCTGATCAACTTTTTCAAAAAAACCGTGTGTTTCACAAGCCTTTTGAATTTGTTTCACATCGTAATCACCCTCCAAAACAATGACGGCTTGGTCTTTTTCCAAAGCGCCAATCCATAAGATTTGAGTTTTTTGGAGCTCGACACCAATAAAATTGGAAATCATCCCCCTAAATTTTTCGGCGTGGCGATTATTGACGAGTTTATTTAATTCGGGTACAGCTCTCACAGATTCCATATCGGCTTTCAAGATGAGCTTTGTTTCGGGGCTAAAAGAACGGTGAATTTCTTCGGCTTGAAGCCCACCAGCTAATAATAATAAAGTACTCAGTAATTTTTTCATATCTATCTCCTTTTTTGTTGGTACTGCAGGTACTCACGAAAAAAGAAAAAGGTTACATCAAAATAATAAATTTAAGATTTTTTTTCATCTTGTCACTTTTGCTAGGGTCTCACACGTACGATAGTAAATGTAACGGAAATGACTTTATGAAACAAAATCTTAAATTTACTCTTATTGAACTGCTGGTGGTGATCGCCATTATCGGCATACTGGCCTCACTCATCCTCCCCACTTTAGGAAAAGCGAGATCCAAAGCCCGCACAAGTATCTGTGTCAACAATCAATCGAGCATTAATAAAGGAACTTTATTTTTTCTTGATGATAATGATCAAAAGTATCCTGCCATCACACAATTAATTAACCGCACCTACTTTGATTCTGGTACAGCTAATAATGCGACTTCTCAAGCACACGCAAATTTGAACGCTCTTTTAGCGAGTCAGTATGGATTTTCTGAGGATTCGTTTCAATGCCCAGAATCAAGCGTATACGACAGCACCAATGCCATGAAACATAACTATGGCTTTAATGCTCATCTCACTAGAGATAATCAACTGAATAACCCCATGAACTTTACCGATGAAGGTTATTCCATCACCTCTATTCATAAAACCTCAGAAACCATACAAACTGTCTCAGGGCAGGCATGGGGACTTTTCAATTTTGGCTGGGAATGGTCGATCTCTGTACGTCATGGAGATAATTATAAACTCGTCCATAGTTTTACCGATGGGCATGTCTCTGTCTTACCCTTCACGGCTTTAAATAATAATGCCCAATGGTTGAGACCCTATGAATCGACCCAAGAAAGTTGTAGTTCAAGTTTCGGTTTCTCAGGCCAGTAAATTTACATCACACAAATAATTACCTAAGCTCGCGACTTTTGCGAACCTCGCAAAGAATGATCTGTGCCCTTGCATTTTGGCAAGACTTAGTCGATTAACTTATCGATGAGTCCAGTTTTATCTGTTCTTTGCGTTCGCTATAGCGATCGACGAGGAATTCTGAGTTCTCGCGCAAGAGGTAAGTCAAACGCATCAGTTCTTCCATAACATCGACGACGCGATCGCGATAGGATGAGTCCTTCATGCTGCCATCTTCCTCGAATTCTTGGTAAGCCTTGGCCACAGAGGATTGATTGGAAATTGTGAACATTCTCATCCAACGCCCCAAGACACGCATATTATTGAGCGTATTGAAGCTCTGGGAACCACCACTGACTTGCATGAGGGCTAAGGTCTTGCCTTGCGTAGGTCGCACAGCGCCGATGCTGAGGGGAACCCAATCAATTTGCGTTTTCATGAGTCCGGACATATTGCCGTGTAATTCAGGTGAAGACCACACTTGCCCTTCGGACCACAAACTCAGTTCGCGCAGTTCTTGTACTTTGGGATGCTCGACTTGATTCTCTGAATCATAAACGGGTAGACCGGTGGGATCGAATAACTTCACTTCCGCACCCATGTATTCTAAAATTCGTGCAGCTTCTTCGGCCAAGAGTTTTGAATAAGAGCGCTCGCGTAGTGAACCGTATAAAATGAGGATGCGTGGTGAATGTTTAATTTTGAGTGTGTCATTGATGAGATGAAATGTTTCTTGCTTGAGGTAATCTGACTGTGCCATAATTGGAGTCCTTTTTAAAAATGTCTTAACAGGTTTTACCTGAATTTTCTTTTGTCGTGTAGTCAATAATTTTGCCATGGGCATCAAAGGCGAATTCACAACAGGATTCAAAGCTTTTACGCAACTCAGTTCGTGCTTTTTTAACGCGAGATTTTAAAGTAGAATAAGCCAAGCCCTGCTCTTTCGCATAGTCTTTTTGTGACTGACCTTCGATGTCTATCGCAATCAATAAATCGCTGTATTCATCTGCTAGATTTTGAATAAAGGGCAGGACACAATTTGCCAATTCACTTTCCGCGAGATTGTGTTCAGATTCACCTTCGCTGAGTAAATCTTGAAATTCTAGGCTCTGGTTTTTTCCCTTTTTACGATAAAAGTCAATAATGCTCCTTTGAGCCAACTGAAAGAGCCACGCTTTGATACTTTGCGCTGATCGCAAAGAGTCTAAACTCTTATGAGTTTTGAGCATAATCTCCTGCAGTAAATCGTCCACATCTGCAGGATTGGAGACTTTCGAATGAAGAAAGTTTTTTATCCCCATGCGATAATCGTTCCAAACCAAATCTAATTTGATTGCCGTCATTTTTACACCTTATAATTCATTGTTTAACTATAAGACGTAAGTCAATTAAAAAAGACGAAGCTATTTGGAAAATTTATAAAAAATACTGTTTTAAAATCGCGGTGTAGATGTCGCCAACGCGATAATCTTCTGGTTCACATTCAGATAAGATAATATCTAACTTGGCTTCATCTTGGACACCCGGTTCACGACCCAGCATAAAGCTCAGCAGCTTTTTGGTAAAGGCTCGTGCCATGGGTTTTGAATGAGTACTTAAATACTCCTTGAGCGCGCTGATATCGGTGATTTTTTTATCGTTAATTTGCACTGGCGCCGGGGAGAACTTGTCATTGTAATGGCCAATTGAATCATATTTATCCATAAGAATCGCAAAAGAATCCAAACGTTTGTGGCAGGAATGACAGGCAGGATTTTTGGCGTGTACTTCAAGACGTTCCCGCAAGGTTTTTCCACCCACTTCATTTTCAAAGTCATTGACATCCACATCTGGTGGCGAGGGCAAGGGCGAGTCGAGTATATTTTCCGATATCCATGCCGCGCGACGGATGGGAAGAGGATCGACACCATTGCTCGTCGCAGTTAGAAAGGCACCAGAAGTCAGTATGCCACCACGCTCAGATTTTGAGGTATCGACTTGCATAAACACACCAGAATCAGGCGCATTTTTAGTATTCAATCGATAAAATTTCATCAGCTCTTTGTTCAAGAAGGCATAATCTGAGTTCACCAAATCAGTGACGGGGCGATTATTGCGAAACATGTTCATCATAAACATTTCCACTTCTTGCTGCTGATAGGATTGCATGTTATCCCTATAGTAATTTTTGAACTTACCTTCATCTGGCAGATTATTGTCTATTTGGCCTAGAGTTAACCACTGATAGGTAAAGGCATTGGAGAAACGACGGAAACGATCATTCTTGATCAACCAATCCCCAAAGCTTTTGTGATCTTTTTTCTTTATGGCTGCCGTATAGTTTTCTGCGAACTCCGCATTGGGAGCAGATTTATGAGTCACATAAGAAGCATAGCGCAATTTGTCTTGAAGGGTTTTGGCGGCGGAATCAATAATCAAAAAACGCGGCGACAAAAAGAAGCTGATCATCGTATTGCGGTAGGCATCTTCCATCTTCATCTTTTGCTTGCGCAAATCTCTGAACATGTAGGTGTAAATTACATTAAAGTTCATGCCATTAAAAGCATGTAAGTACTTAAACTTTTCTCGAACTTCCATATCATTGATTTTCGTCCTTTCGTCAAAAGACATGGGATTAAGCACAACATCGTAAGGCCCCTCAAGACTCATTTCGCTGAACTTCACCATGGGAAAATCATATTTTTCTTTTGTGAAGAGCGGGGTCTCTGCTTCGATATGTTTGAGTTCTAATTTATCTCCATGCTTATTCAAAGCACTGAGGTAGCCGATTCTTCTCAAACTGGGGAGACTCTTCCAATCGAGACTATAGGCCAAGGCCGATTGACGTTTAATCGTGAATTCAATAGCGTATTCACCTTCAGAGGAAATCTCGATTGTCTCTAAATACCTCAGCTTGGCAAAGGGGTCGGATACTCCGGGGGGTTCGAGATAGAAACGTACGGGCATAACCAATGTATCGTTTTCTTCAAAAAACTTTTCGTAGAGCGAAACCAATTCTTTGCCGTACTTACTCTCGGTAATTTTGCTCATATTCATATTTTCATTACTCGCCTTAAACCTTAGAGTATAAGTACCTGGGGGCAAGACACGTTCGGCTAGCTCTTTATTGACGAGTTCATTTTCATTCGCATCGAGGTAGCGATCTTGCTTAGTTTCCTTGCGCTCGGTGATATCTTCGAAGTAAATCGAACTATAAAGGCGGGGCTTATATTGCGACCATCGCAAATGAGTTTCCCCTAATTTTTTAAACTCGACACAACTGAAACCCTGAGACGGGAATTTCACAATCATATCGAGAGGATCAACTTGCGGGCGCAAACCAATGAAACTCTGCAAGACATCGTAGAGAATATTGTAATAACGGCTGATGTAATGCGGACTCAAAATATTGCGCTGATGAGAATAATATTTGGTGTCCGAATAAGATTGATACAAAGTTTTCAAAGGGTTGTATTGCTCGTAATCAATATCGAATAAATCGCCCATGGTATTTTGAATTTCATACGGGGTTAAAACTCGTGTGGTCATGCCTTCTTTGAGGTCATCAAACATCAATTTAATGGAAGCTAAAACGAGTTCTTGTTCTTCTTTCTCTAAGGGAATTGAATCGGGTTCATCTTCTACTGGCGGTGGCATCTCGCCTTTATTGATACTGCGATAGACCTTTGCCCAAGCTTTTGAATTTACCGCTTTAGAGGCCATCAAACGAGCGATGTTAAAATCCCCTTCAACTTCTTTGCCTTCCGCACCGTGGCAGTTCACACACTTATTCTTGAGTGTTTCGTTAAAACTAAAATGGCTCAATTCGCCTTTAAATACATCGCTTTCTTCAGGTTGAAATAAATTGATGCTCTTCTCATCAATTTCAGGTTCTGCTTTCTTTACGGGCTCAACTTTTTTGATAATGACTTTAGGCTTGGGTTTTACTTCTTTTTTCTTTACTGGCTTGGGCTTATTTTTCTCTGCGAGCTCGGCCTGCTGTTGTTTTACATAATCAATAATCTCTTGATGATAGACGCCTAGAGCCGCAAGTACGATCAAACACAGGAGAGTGCCGATTGGAAATTTTTTCTTCTTTTTGACTTTAGGACGATTGGTGGGAACGCGCATTTTTTGCTTAGCTTTGATTTTTCCCTTGTTCGTTTTTTTCTTCGTCTTTGTGACTGCTTTCTGTTTATTTACTTCTGCCAACGCGTTCTCTTGAGTTCTTTTTACTTCTGAAGCTTTAGCGAGAAGCTGAGCTTTCGCATCATTTGCTTGAGGTTTTACGCGCTTTAAATTATTGAGTTCATCCCCATTTAAATTTTCGACACTAGCTTTATCATCCCCGTATTGAGAAGACAAAACACGAGCCTCTTGTAAAGCTTGCTGTTGAGCATTCTCTTTCTGTGCATTTAAGGAATTGTCTTGATCTATACTAGCCAGATCTTCATTCAATTGGATTTTTAGATCTGATTTTCGGCTCGAATTCGTACTTGATGATAAAGGATTTTGGGCGACAAACTCTTTACTGCCTGTAACTGGCGCTGGTGGAATTTCTTGAATGGGCGCTGCTTCAACTGACAAGTCCTGAGCATTCGCTGTTTGTGCCTCGCCCTCTTTCATGATCTCATCGATTTCAAATAAGGTTTGCTCTAAAAGCTTTTCAGTCTCGCCACCCTCTAATTTTCCTGCAGCCAAATCGCCTTCGAGTTGTTCGAGGTAGTCGAGCTTGGCCTTGAGTGTATCCTTCTGCTCACGAGTTAAGCGGAGTCCACCTTCTGGAGCATTAGTCCCCTCATTATTATCATCGATATTCATCTAATCTTAAGCCTAAAAAAGTTCTTCAACAATTTTTGAATCATTTTGAAAACTGGGGTTCGAAAAGCCAAGTTGTTTTAAGACAGAATTAAACATATTTGATGTGGTATATATATGTTCTTTACCATCTAAGCAGGCAATTGATTCTTTATGCTGGAAACCACCACCGAAAAGGAAGGCCGGTGCACGTTTATTATCGTGATGACAGGCATTGGCCATGCCACAGTGAAATAACACAATAGTATCATCGTAAAGACCACCCTCTTGAAGTTTATGCAGAAAGTTTTTAACTCCCGTTAAGACGCCCGCGTCAATGATCTCTAAGCCACGTATGCGCTCAGGATAATTCCCGTGGTGTGTATTGCCATGGTGCCCCAATTCAACGCCAGCTAAGCCTTCCTGTAACCTGCCATTGCCAAACTGTACAATAGCAATTTTTGTCTGCTCTCTTTCCAAAGCATCATAGATTAATTGAAAATTATTATCGCATGATGGGATTGGCTGGTTCTCTTCATTTTCGGCAAAGGCTTTCTTTTGGTAAGGTTTCGAAACCTTGAGCCATTTTTCACGTTCATCTAAAACTGCCAACTGATAATCAAGCGAAGCTTTCATCGTCTCCTCTTGCGGGTTACCGCGCCAAAAACGACGTAAATTACGTGCTAAAGTCGATAAGATATCACGCTCTCTTCTAATGCGGGCTTTATCTAAACGTGTGTCAGATCGAGAAAAGAGTGTTTCATATAGGCTATTGGCCCCATCAATGGAAATCATTGGTTGCTCAAAACGATTCCACGACATGTGATTGCCGCTCTTATTTAACTTGTGATAGAGGAACTTGTGGCGAGTTTCTTGAATTGATCCATCTGCAATAACTTGATCCAAGCTCATCATCACTTTTTCGGGGTAGTTCTCCCTATGCTCATATTTCAAGGCCGTAAAAGTCGCATGCTGGCATTCATGTCCTCCTCCCATCCCCGGCTGAGAAATGCCATCAAAATAAGTCATTTGTCCTTTAAACTCAGAAAAGTGTTCGGTCATATACTTACTGGACGCACCGCCCTCACGGAAATTGGGCCCGTAGAGTCCGAGATCAAGATTTATGAGAACTACATTCTTCTTAAGATTGACTCTATACTCAGGTTTTTTACTTGCGGCGAAAGTATTGGCCGATTGTAAAAGCCCTCCGGCTGCAACAGAACTTAAAAATGATCGACGGTTGAGCATCTCAAATCTCCAGAATTATATTTTATCAATTTTGCTATTAATAAAAATATGATCGTGAAAAAGATGAACACCTAACAAGGTAGACTATAAAAAATAAGTGATTGTCGTGATTGGATAAAAAATATTCGTGTCAGGATAAGTTAAAAAAGAAAAATCGACAGCCCTAAGACGGATCTGTCGATTTATTCCAAAGCCCTCTAATTCAAAACTTACTACAGGACGTAATACTTCAATATAGCTGCGTAGAGCTCACCAACTCGATAGGAATTTTCTTTAGTCTCAGCTAAGATCATGTCAAGTTTAGCTTCATCTTGAACACCTGGTTCACGGCCGCTCATATAACTAATGAGTTTCTTGGAGAAAGCTCGAGCCATGGGTTTTGAGTAGTTCTCGAGGTAGGCCTTCAATTGAGTCACATCAGAGACCTTTTGGTCATTAATTTTGACTGGATCTGCAACGTAATGATTATTGAGTCCACCAATGGAGTCGTATTTATCCATGAGGATAGCTAATGAATCCAAACGCTTGTGGCAGGAATGACATGCGGGGTTTTGAGCATGAACGTCTAAACGTTCACGGAGAGTTCTTCCCGTTGAAGTATCTTCAAAATCATTCACATCCACATCTGGAGGTGAAGGCAAGGGTGAATCGAGAATATTCTCAGAAATCCAAGCTGCACGTTTAATGGGGAGAGGGTCCACGCCATTGCCAGTGGCTGTTAAAAAGGCTGCCATACTTAAAACACCCCCACGACCAGCCTTTTTGGCATCAACCTTCGAGAACAAGCCATCATCTGACATATTGCCCGTATAGAGACCATAAAAATCCATCAAACCCTTATCCATGAAACTGTAATCGGCTTGGACCAATTCCAAGATGGGACGATTTTCACGGAACATATTCAGTAAGAACAACTCCGCTTCTTGACGCTGACGTCGCTCCATTTCATTCTGATAATAGCTTCTGAATTTCCCCTCGTCAGGTAAATTATTGTTAATCTCACCTAGTTTGAGCCATTGGTAAGTAAAAGCATTAGAAAAGCGTCTAAAATTCTTATGTTGAATCAGCCAATTCCCTAGAGTCTTATAATCTTTTTTCTTTGTGGCTGACTTATACATGGCTGCGAACTCCGCAGATGGTGGTGACTTGTGAGTCATATAAGAAGTATAACGGATTTTATCTTCGATCGTTTTAGCCATCGAATCCAAAATAAGGAAACGAGGAGACATAAAGAAGGTGATCATCGTATTGCGATAAGCATCTTCCATCTTCATTTTTTGTTTGCGTAAATCGCCAAACATATAAGTGTAAATGACGCTTAGCTTCATTCCGTTAAAGGAATGGAGATACTTAAATTTCTCGCGTACTTCCATGTCGTTAATTTTAGTTCTTTCATCAAATGACAAGGGGTTCAACTTCACATCAAAGGGGCCTTCGATTTTTTGATTAGTGATTTTAATCATAGGAAAGTCATATTCTTTTCTGTCCATGAAAGCTCGTGCTTCTTCACGTTCTTTTTCTCCGGCATCTTCTCCATGCCTATGATACGCAAGCATATTGCCCAAACGATTACGGCCAATTAGATTTTTCCAGTCAAGAGCAAAGGAGACGCCCGAACGACGTTTAATTTCAAATTCAATGCCATACTCACCTTCGGAAGAAATCTCTATCGTTTCCAAATACTTAAGTCTAGCAAATGGATCGGCGGTTCCCGGGGGTTCTAAATAAAAACGCACCGGCATAGTGGGGTTGGGGTTTTCTTCAAACAACTGCTCATAATGAGAGGCAATGGCTTCCCCATACTTTTCTTTAGTGATCTTACTCGAAGACATATTTTCGCAACTCGCTGTGAAAGTGAGACGATACTTCCCTGGTGGTAGCGAGCGGGCAGCTAGCATTTTATTCACAATTTCGTTATTATTATTGTCTAAATAGCGATCCTGCTTAGTTTCTTTTTTCTCTGAGAGATCCTTGAAATTTAATGAGCAATACCACGCTGGATTATACTGTGGCCAGCGCACATGAGTTACGGCTCCAAAGTTCCTTACATGAAAAGGCGTGCTCGGAAATTTAACGGATTGATTGAGAGGATCAAGTTGCGGACGTAAGCCAATAAAACTCTGCAACATATCGTAAAGGATATTGTAATAACGACTGAGGTAATGCGGACTCAAAATCTTGCGTTGATGCGTATAAAAACTCTTTTCTGAATAAGAGTTATGTACATCAGCTACAGGGTTATACTGCGAGTAGTCAATGTCAAATAAGTCTCCCAAGGTGTTCTGAATCTCGTAGGGAGTCATCACGCGTGTCGTCACCCCTTCTTTGAGGTCTTCAAACATGACTTTGATTGATGTTAGAAGTAATTCTTGCTCTTCGTTTTCAAGAGGTATTGAATCGGGTTCGTCTTCCACAGGAGGAGGCATTTCCCCCTTGTCAATGCTACGGTAAACTTTGGCCCAAGTTCTGGAATTCAATGACTTGGATGCGATCAAACGATCAATATTAAAATCACCCTCAACTTCTTTGCCTTCAGCTCCGTGACAAGTCACACATTTATTTTTGAGGACTTCATTGAAACTCAAATGAGTTAACTCGCCCGTAAAAACATTCTCGTCATTGGGTTGGAAAAAATTCTGTGGTTCTGCTTCGGGCTCTTTTTCTACAGGTTTCTCTACAACTATGGGCTTCGGTTTGGGCTTGGCCTTAGGCTTCGGTTTTTCTTTTTTGACAACGGGTTTGGGCTTATTCTTTTCCGCAAGTTCATCTTGTTGTTGCTTAATAAAGCCAATGATATCTTTATAGAAAAATGCACCCGCACCGATAATCAAAAGTAGGAGTACCGTACCAATTGGGAAAGATTTTTTCTTAGTCCTACGAGGAACTTTTGTCGGGACTTTAAGCTTTTTCTTTGAAGTAAGTTTAGATTTGCTTTTTTTGTGGGGAGAGGCTTCAGACGAAGTTTGTTTTCTAGCATCGAAATTAGGTTTCTGAGCTTTCTCACTACTTGCAGAAGCTTTGACTTTATTTTTAGCTGCGGCAAATTTTTCTTCTGCAGAAACAGACTTGGGTTCATGAGTCGACTGTACTTCTCGTGGAGAGGCACCCAACTTTGGTAGATCTTCTAAATCTGTACTCACTTGAGCTGCCTCTGGAGTAGGACTTTGCACCTCAGCTAGAGCTGGTTCTGCAACTTCTTGATTGGCTTTAAATTCGCGTTCGAGTTCACGTCCCACTTCAAGTATGGCTTCAACTTCAGCCATGCCTTGACTCAACAAATGATCGGCCTTCTCTTTCGGAACCTCACCCTTGGCAATTAGTGTCTCTAAGGCCTCGAGTTCGGCGAGTTTATCGCGGAGCATTTGTTTAAGCTCCGGACTCATCATAGGTACAGAACCACCCTCTTCGGGCGTAGCTTGATTATCACTCATCTTAAAACCTAAACTTTAAACAGCTCAGGGATGGCCTGTTTACTATTGCTAAAAGTTTTATTATTAAAACCGCTCTGTTTGAGGATACTTGTGAATAGATCACTTGTAGAATAAATGTGTTCTTTCCCATTTAAGCAGGCAATGGATTCTTTGTGATTAAAACCGCCACCAAACAAAAAGGCTGGAGCTTTTTTATTGGTATGCTTAGAAGCATCGGCAAAGCCACTGTGGAAGAGGACAATCGTATCATCATACAAACCACCTTCTTTCAACTTGTGAAGGAAGTTTTTAACGCCTGTTAATACACCTGTATCAATTGTTTCTAAAGCGTAAATACGTTCAGCGTAGCCGCCGTGGTGAGTGTTGCCGTGGTGACCAAGTTCAACACCAGAAAGTCCTGCATTTAAGCCCCCTGCGCCAAATTCTACTAAGGCAATTTTAGTCTGCTTTTTCTCTAAAGCATCATAAACCAATTGAAAGTTATTATCACAAGATGGAATGGGCTGTCTCTCATCTCTTTCGCCAAAAGCTTTTTTCAAATAAGGCTTACTGACTTTGAGCCACTTTTCTCGTTCGTCTAAAACGGCCAACTGATAGTCCAGTGAGGCCTTCATATCTTCTTCTTGAATATTTCCACGCCAGTAACGACGAAGGTTTCGCGCTAGAGTTGAAAGGATATCGCGTTCTCGACGGATTCTCGCTTTCTCCAACTTAGTATCAGTACGAGAAAAAAGTGTTTCGTAGAGCTCATTAGCTCCTTCAATAGCTGGCAAGGGCTGCTCAAACTTGTTCCAAGACATGGCCGAACCACGATTGATGCGATGGTAAAGAAATTTATGGCGAGTTTCTTGTATGGAACCATCCGCTAAAATCTGATCAAGACTGATCATTTTCTTTTGCGGATAATGTTCGCGATCTTCGTAGGGGATAGTGGTAAAAGTTGCAGGTTGGCATTCGTGGCTGCCCGACATGCCCTTTTCTGACAAGCCATCAAAATAAGTCATTTGACCTTTGAATTCCGAGAAAATTTCGGTCATATACTTACAATTGGCACCATTTTCTTGGAAATTGGGGGCATAAAGACCGAGGTCTAAACTCACTAAAACAACATTTTTCTTTAAGTTAACTCTTGGCTCAACTTTCTTACTCGCTGCCGACAACTGGCTCGCTGGAATCGTTAATCCTGCGGCGCTTGAAGCTAAAAAGCCTCTACGGTTCATCATCTTACAATCTCCAAAAATAATTCTATGCTTACCTATAAACGTATATTTAAAGTAATTATTTGACAAATTTGTCATATTTTATAACATTCTTTATAAACCTTAACCAGAAAAAATCACTAAAGTTACAAATCATCACAAAAATAAATTACTTTTTATTATATTTTTCATATGAACTACCAACTAGATACTCACATTCGAACTAAAAATGACTTCGTACCAAGTAAATAAGTTCCCTATACTTATTGTACTGAATCTGCAGATCTTATTTCTCTTTCGGCTAAAAGAAGAATTAAATCAATGATTTTATTCAACTCTTGCTATCAAAGACGGTTCAACCTAAAAGACTTAGACAAAGAAATTGATTTTTTCAAAAAAATTTAATCATTGTTCGTGTAAGTGGAGCACTATTTTAAATAATTATTGAGCTCAGTAAACTCACTAAGATAAGCCAGGCCTAAATCCTGCAAAGAAAGGCGATTATAGCCGCAAAAAGCGATGCCATTGGCATCAGCAGCACGGAAATCATTGATGGAATCGCCAATGAGAATTGTTTCACTGGCTAGGTAGTTATTGGACTCCAAAATATTCTTTACGAGCTCCGGCTTTGGCGTCGGCGAACCATGAAAGCTTTTAAAATAGCAAGCGAGTTCTTGAGCTTCGGCGACGCGTTTTAATTCGCTCTCTTCGGACCCAGAAGCCACGTGAAAGTTATACTGTTTGTGATTTTCTCTGACCCACTGAATCGATTCAGCAATCTGTAGGGCTGGGTCGACTAATTCCTTAAGGGCAAATTCTGAAAATTTTCGGGATAAGCCTGCAACTTCATCCTCTGTAATCGCTTCGCCAAGCATCTCCTCATAGAACATGCGGAACTTCACAAACCTCGAAATGCCGCCATTAGCCTGATGATAAGCGACGAGCTCAGCAACCTTATCCGCATCGTGATCACGCAAGACGTATTCAAACGCACGATCTTTGACTGAATTAGAATCGAGAATCACCCCATCCCAATCAAAAATAATATTCTTAATCACAAATCATCCTGAATTAATTTAATTAAACTCAGTTTAATAGTGATAAGGCCAAGCTACAAGCAAGGTATTCAGAATGAACCCTGCCTTATTCAACTCTTATCTTGTAGCCCAATTATTGATAAATTAAAAAAGATAATTCTTAATCACCTCGGAGTAGAGATCCCCCACGCGGTAGCCATCGGCTTCAGTTGCCTTTAAAATCGCGTCGAGTACCGCCTCATCTTTGACGCCAACTTCACGCCCCATCATGAAGCTAATCAGTTTGCGTGTGAAGGCACGCGCCATGGGCTTTTGGTATTCTCCGAGATATTTTTTAAGATCTTCCACATCACTCAGACTCTTATCGTTTATTTTTACCTTCTCTGAATTATAATGATTATTGTAAGCTCCAATAGAATCAAACTTATCCATGAGAATCGCCAGGGAATCCAGACGTTTGTGACAAGAATGACACGCGGGATTCAGCGCATGAACATCCAGACGCTCACGAAGTGTTTTTCCACTCATGGTTTGCTCAAATTCTGTGACATCCACATCGGGAGGAGAGGGCAGAGGCGAGTCCAAAATATTTTCAGAGATCCACGCCGCACGACGAAGGGGAAGGGGATCCACACCATTGCCCGTGGCAGTGAGAAAAGCTCCCATACTAAGAACTCCACCACGCCCTGAACTGCCGGTTTTCAACAGAGCAAACTCACCTGTACCAAAGCTTGCCTCGGAATGAATTCCGTAAAAATCCTTCAAATCTTTATCCACAAAAGTGTAATCTGCATTCACTAAGTCTGTGATCGGCCGATTCTTTCTAAACATGTTCATCATAAACATCTCAGCTTCTTTCTGCTGAAGGTCGGCATAGTTCTTGCGGTAGTAATCTCTAAACTTTCCTTCATCGGGTAGGTTATTACTAATTTCTCCAAGCTTTAACCACTGATAAGTAAAGGCATTATTGAAGCGGCGAAAGCGTTCGTGATCTATGAGCCATTTTCCCAAACTCATATGATTCTTCCCCCTTAAAGCAGAGGTGTATACCTTCTGAAAATCCTCATTGGGAGGTGATTTATGGGCTGCATAAGAATAGAAGCGAATCTGGTCATCGAGACTCTTCGCCGCCGAATTCAAAATAAGAAACTTAGAAGACATAAAGTAGGTGATCAAGGTATTGCGATAAGCATCTTCCATTTTCATTTTTTGTTTTCTCAAATCTCTAAACATGTAGGTGTAAATCACACTCAACTTCATGCCATTGAAACTATGGAGGTACTTAAATTTCTCACGAACTTCGGTATCATTAATTTTGGTTCTTTCATCAAATGACAAGGGGTTTAACTTCACCTCAAAGGGGCCTTCCAGTTTAACGTCGCTAAACTTCACCATGGGAAAATCGAACTCTTTTTTACCGAGTTCTGCACTGATGCCTTCAATTTGCTTCAGTTCCAATTGCTCCCCGTGCCTATGGTAGCCTATATTTCTAGCTAAATGGCCCTGCCCCATAATCCCTGGCTCATCTAAATGCAAAGCGACTCCTGAGCGCCGCGTCACGACAAATTGAATCGCATATTCGCCTTCGGATGATATTTCAACAGTTTCTAGATATTTCCGTTTAGCAAAAGGATCGGCAACACCAGGGGGTTCGAGATAAAACTTAACTGGCAGAACTGGGTTGAGATTTTCTTCAAAAAACTTTTCATAATGCCCAACAATTTTTTTGCCGTACTTTTCTTCAGTGATTTTACTCATGGACATATTTTCACAACTGGCCTTAAATCGCAATGTATAAGTTCCGGGGGGGATAGATTTTGCGGCAAGCATACTATTGACTAATTGATTATCGTTACCATCTAAATAGCGATCTTGCTTTGTTTCTTTCTTTTCACCAAGGTCCTTAAAATTTAGAGTGACGAGTTTACTCGCTATGTGCCAACGCAGGTGCGACTCATCTTTAAAACTGTAGTGAACCGCTCCAACTTGACGAAATTTGGTCTCCAAATCCAGGGGGTCAACCTGGGGCCTAAGTCCAATAAAACTCTGTAAAATATCGTAGAGAAGATTGTAGTAATTGCTCAAGTAATGTGGGCTCAAAATTTTGCGTTGATGAGTGTAAAAAGTCTTTTCTGAATACGATTGATGCATACTGGCCAATGGATTGTACTGCTCGTAATCAATCTCAAATAAATCCCCTAGCGTATTCTGGATTTCATAGGGCGTGAGCACGCGAGTCGTCATACCTTCTTTCAAGTCTTGGTACATCGTCTTAATCGAGGCGAGCACCAGTTCCTTCTCTTCCACTTCGAGTGGCACGGACTCCGGTTCATCCTTAATGCGCGGTGGCATTTCGCCTTTATCAATCGCACGATAAATTTTTGCCCAAGATTTTGCGTTAACCGCACTAGATTTCATCAGTCTAAGGATATTAAAATCACCGCCCACTTCCTTGCCTTCGGCACCGTGACAAGTCACACATTTGTTCGCGAGAACTTCATTAAAGCTATAATGCTTAAGTTCGCCAGTAAAGATATTTTCCTCGTTTGGCTGAAAAAAATTCTGCGCTTCTTCTGCTTCCTTTTCCTTAATGGGCTCAGGCGCTGGCTCGGGTTTAGCTTCTGGCTTGGGTTCTGGCTTGACTTGAACAACAGGCTTTTTACGAGGTTTTTCAGGCGCTGGCTTATAGGCCACATCCTCCTGCATTGTCTTAACAAAATCCATAATTTGCTGATGATAAAAGCCCCCTGCCCCTAAAAGAATCAGAAACAAAATTGTAGCAAGAGGAAATCTCTTTTTCTGGCGAGCTCTTGGGATTTTTGTGGGCACTTTGAGCTTAGGCTTCCCTTTGGATTTAGCTCGGCTAACTTTGCGTGCTGCACTTTCTTTATCAGTATTCGACTTAGTTTTAAGCCTAGTTGGATTATTTTTTTGCGCTTCTTTAAGCTCATTTTTGGGGTCAGGATTGGATTTATCACTCTGCTCACCCACCGTTCTTGAACTGACTTTCTGCAAGGCTTCTTCTTTCACTTTTGTTGCCTTAGCTTCGGCACTTGTATTACTTTGGTGAACTTTCGAATGACTTAAGCGAGGCAAACTTTCTAGGTCTGGTTCAATGATTTCTTTGGCGTCAGAATTTGTTTTAGGCTGAATGGGATCTGTAGCTATTGAATCCAATTGATCACCTGACGAAACTTCGCTAGTTGGGGCACTTAATGCCTTTTCGAGTTCCGCGGGTTCACCTACTCCAGCAGCTAACTCTTCTTCGAGTTTCTGGAGTTTGACAAGCTCATCTTCTAACTCAGCCTGCTTGCGCCCCTCCTCCATGATAGCCTCAACTTCCGCTAAAGTCTTCGCTAATTCAGCATCGGCTTCATCACCTTTCATTTCACCTGCCGCCAACAGGAGCTCTAAGTCTTCAAGGTAGCTTAATTTTTTACTTAATAAATCTTTTTGTTCGCGAGTTAAGCCGGGAATATCCCCCCCCGAAAGGTTTCCTGTACTCATCGATTAAGCCTCAAAAAGTTCATCAATCAATTTATTTTGAGTCTGGAAAGTCCAGTCTTTGAAGCCCGCGTGCTTTAAAATTGATGAAAATAGATTGGCTGTACCATAACGATGCTCCTTAGGCCCTTTGAGGCACTGAACTGATTCTTTGTGATTAAAGCCACCGCCAAATAAAAGTGCTGGGGCCTTTTTATTTGTATGGTAAGTCGCATAGCCCATGCCGCAGTGAAAGAGAACAATCGTATCATCATAAAGTCCACCTTCTTGAAGCTTGTGTAAGAAATATTTAACTCCATTCAAGACGCCCCTATCGATAGTTTCTAGACCGTAAATTCTTTCTGGATATCCCCCGTGATGGGTATTGCCATGGTGACCGAGTTCAACTCCTGACAGGCCTTGGTTGAGACGACCAGCACCAAACTCAACTAAAGCAATTTTGGTCTGTTGTTTCTCCAATGCATCATAAATGAGATCAAAATTATTGTGGCAGGAGGGAATCGGTTTAAGTTCTTCTTTTTCTCCAAAGCTCTTTTTGAGGTAGGGTTGCTTGACCTTGAGCCACTTTTCACGCTCATCCAAAATGGCAAGCTGATAATCCAGAGAAGCCCGCATATCCACTTCCTGAGGGTTGCCCACCCAATAACGCCGAAGATTTCGCGCTAGTGTCGCTAAAATATCTCGCTCACGACGAATTCTTGCTTTATCGAGCCGAGCATCAGTGCGCGCAAAAAGCGTTTCATACAAATTATTGGCACCCTCAACTGCAGGCAAGGGTTGCTCAAAGCGATTCCACGACATAGTAGAGCCAGGATTTATGGTATGATAAATATACTTGTGACGTGTTTCTTGAATGGATCCATCGGCCAAAATCTGATCTAAACTGATCATTTTGCGTTCAGGGTAATGTTGCCGATTTTTATAAGAGATCGTTGTAAAAGTCGCTGGCTGACATGAGTGCCCACCGCCCATATGCGGCTCGGAAATACTATCGAAGTAGGTCATCTGCCCCTTAAATTCAGAAAAAATCTCGGTCATGTATTTACAGCGCGCGCCATTATCCCTGAAATTAGGTGCATAGAGTCCCAAATCTAAACTCAAAAGAACAATATTTTTCTTAAGACTCACTCTTGGTTCAATTTTTTTGGAAGCCCCATAAATGCCATTTGCAGGAATGAGTCCCCCAGCAATAGCTGAAGCTAAAAACGATCTTCGGTCAATCATATCAATTCTCCATTTTTTAAAAAACAGGTGTACGCGTTGAATTATAAACAACTAATCGTAAGCGTTTTTGAATATTTTTTGAAAGAACTACAGACTAATGACTCACATCTTAACTCAAGTAGTTAAAAAATATCAGATTACCAAATAGTACTAGGTCGGTAGCCTTCTTTTCTCACTCTGTGACAAAGAAAGGCTTCATTAAATGAATGATTTAATTTTTTATAATTACCCAAAAAGCGGGGCAAAGTCCCCTAGTCGCCTGGTCAAGGATTGGCAAATCCTTGCAGGGAGAGCTCGAGAGGGACAGCGTCCTTCTCGTATGCAAAGCATCATGACCTCTATTCAACCTAATTATGAAAAGTTTTATACCTAATAACTCGCCTCTATATTCTTGAAGCGGCTAAGGCTTACAGCTTTAAAATAAGTAGTACTTAACAATCTGGGAGTAGAGGTCGCCAACGCGGTAGCCATCGGCCTCCGTCGCTTTGAGAATGGCGTCGAGTACCGCTTCATCTTTGACGCCAACTTCGCGCCCCATCATGAAGCTAATCAGTTTGCGAGTGAAGGCTCGCGCCATGGGCTGATCATATTCACCCAAGTACTTTTTCAAGCCCTCGATATCGTTAATATTCTCTCCATTCACTTTCACGACTTCGGGATTATAATGATTATTATAGCCGCCAATCGAATCAAATTTATCCATGAGAATCGCGAGCGAATCCAAACGTTTATGGCAGGAATGACAGGCGGGATTCTCAGCGTGCACGGCGAGGCGTTCACGAAGTGTTTTTCCACTGCGTTCATTCTCAAAATCAACCACATCCACATCGGGCGGTGAAGGCAAAGGCGAATCCAATAGGTTGTCAGATATCCAGGCTGCACGACGAAGGGGCAGTGGATCTACGCCATTGCCCGTGGCAGTTAAAAAGGACCCCATCGTTAGGATACCACCGCGTTGCTGATTTTTTGAAGAGCGTTTCACGAAGTTTTCTAGATCATCACTTTCTTGCCCCTGATAAGAACCTGTATAAAAATTTTCTAAAGCCTGATTCCAGAAGGAATAATCTGAATCCACTAACTCGCGTACGGGACGATTTTCACGAAACATATTCATCAAATAAAACTCAGCTTCAAGGCGCTGTGCATCGGCTAAATTATCTTTGTAGTAGTTTCTGTATTTTCCCGTATCGGGTTGGTTTTGCTCAATGATTCCCAACTTGAGCCATTGATAAGTAAAAGCTTGCACAAAACGCGGGAAGCGATCGTGATCAATCAACCATTTCCCAAGTCCAAGGGCATCTTTGCGCTTCTTTAAATCTGAATATGATTTATGAAATTCATGCGAAGGCGCTGACTTGTGAGCTGCATAAGAGAGGTAACGCACTTTCTGCTCAATTGTTTTGGGTTCGCTATTGAGAATCAAAAATTTTGGCGACATAAAGAACATGATCATGGCATTGCGGTAAGCATCTTCGTACTTCATTTTATCTTTTTGGAAGTCTCGAAAGAGGTAGGTGTAGATTACATTAAATTTCATGCCGTTAAAAGCGTGTAGATAGCGGAATTTCTCACGTATTTCCGTATCACTATTGAGCCTTTGCTCTTCTTTGAAAGAGAGGGGGTTTAACTGAACATTATACGGCCCCTCAATCTTTAAATTCGAGATCTTGATCATGGGGAAATCATACCTTTTTTGAGAAAGGTTTTTCATCTCGATCTGCATGGTTTTATTTTCGTGCTTGTCACCATGTTTGTGATAAGAAATCAAATTGGCTAATTGACGTTGAGCAGGCAGTTTTGCCGTCGTGTTACAGGCCAAGGCCGAGCGACGACGCAAAGTGAATTCAATACCGTATTCACCCTCAGAAGAAACCTCAATGGTCTCGAGAAATTTACCTCGAGCAAAAGGATCCGCAAAATCTGGTGGCTCTAAGTGAAAATGTAGCGGCATGGCGAGATTGGGATTTTGATCAAAGTATTCATCAAAAATGCGCACCACTTCTTCACCATACTTCTTCTCTGTAATCTTGCTCATTGACATGTTTTCAGTACTAGCTTTAAAAGTCAGTTTATAGGTCCCTGGAGGTAAAGTCCGTTTCGCGAGTACGCTATTGACGAGTTCATTTTCATTGCCATCTAAATAGCGGTCTTGCTTGGTCGCTTTGCGCTCGGTTTTATCCTCAAAATTAAAGCCGGTGTGAAGCTTAGGTTTGCTCTGTGGCCAACGAATATGAGTTTCATTTTTAAACGCTTTGGCAGCGTAAACTGAACCAGGCAAAGTCGTTTTCACATCCATCTTATCCACTTGGGGGCGCAAACCGATAAAGCTCTGTAAGACATCATAGAGGATATTGTAATACTGACTTATGTAATAAGGACTCAAAACCTTGCGCTGGTGAGTGTAATAGGATTCTTTTGAATAGGTCTGATGCATCGACTTAAAAGGATTATACATACTCACATCAATGTCAAAAAGATCGTTCATCGTGTTCTCTAACTCGTAGGGAGTCAAGACTCGAGTCGCCACACCTTCTTTCAGTTCTTCAAACATATCTTTGATTGAAGCGAGCAACAGTTCTTTTTCTTCCCCTTTCAATTCTACAGAATCTTCGTAGTCCTCTTTCGGTGGAGGCATCTCTCCCTTATCAATACTGCGATAAACTTTTGCCCAAGCTTTAGAATTAGAAGCCCGCGACTTAATCAGTAAGGCAATATTAAAATCACCTTCGACTTCTTTTCCTTCCGCGCCATGGCAAGTCACACATTTATCTTTCAGCACCTGATTAAAACTGTAGTGAACGAGTTCACCCGTAAACACATCGCTTTCTTGCGGCTGAAAGAAATTCTGAGGCTCCTCTTCGGGCTCTGTTTCTACAGGCTTTTCAACAACAACGGGCTTGGGTTTAGGCTTGGGTGTTACCTCTTCTTTTTTCTTCACGGCTTTAGGCTTATTCTTTTCCGCGAGCTCAGCCTGCTGCTGTTTAACAAAAGCCATGATATCTTTATAAGATAATGCGATCCCCGCAATCACTAATAAGGCCACGACTTTACCCCATGGGAAAGCTTTCTTCTTTTCGCGAATCACGGGTTTGCTCGGAGCTTTAAGTTTCTTTTTAGTCGTTCCCTTTTTGCGTTTCCCTGACTTGGTTTGTAAAGGCTTCGGCTTATCCTCAAAGTTTGGCTGCTTCACCTCGGATTTTAAAGACTCATCAAATTTATCCAAAGATTGATCGAGTTGATTTGGTGCTTTCTTTTGTTCCGCTTGCTTCTCGTCAAATACTTGCTTGGCTAATGAACCCCCGCTCGCTTTTAAAACAGGAAGGTCTTCTAAAGCCTGCTCTTTTGCGCTCTCTGCAAGAGGCGTTTCTTTTGCGCTTCCCGCAGGATTTATGGACTCTTCACTCGCCACTGAAGTTTCAGTATTTGAATCAACACTTGACGGGAGTTGCGCTTCAAGTTCTTTGGCTTCTGCTAAGACAGCTTCGATTTCCAACATCGATTGATCGAGGAGTTTTTCGGCTTCATCACCCTGAATTTTTCCTTCGGCAATTTCTTGCTCAAGACTCTCTAATTCTGCAATTTTCAAACGCAGTTTTTCTTTTTGTTCCGCGGTCATTGCGGGTAAATTTTCTTGCTCTGACATATGCTCTCCCTAGGCCTTAAAAAGTTCAGGAATCACTTCCTTGCTACTATTAAAGGAATAGTCTCTGAAACCACTCTGCTTCAAGACACTAGAGAATAGGTTACAGGTCGAATAAATATGCTCTTTTTTGCCTTCGAGGCATTTAATAGATTTCTTATGGGCAAAGCCACCGCCGAAAAGGAAGGATGCCGTACGGCGAGAATCATGTGCGGCTGCATTGCCCATGCCACAATGAAAAAGCACAATGGTATCATCGAAAATATTGCTCTCTTGCAGCTTACGTAAAAATCTTCTGACATTAGTCAGCACCGCGGTATCAATTTGCTCACAGGCGTAAATTCTTTCTGGATACCCCGCATGGTGACCATTGGCATGATGACCAAGTTCAAAGCCCATACCTCTTTGTAAGCTACCTCCTCCAAATTGAACAAAAGCTATTTTTGTCTGTTGCTTCATTAAAGCTTCGTGAACTAAATCAAAATTATTTGAGCATGAAGGGAGTGGATTACGTTCCTCATTCTCTCCAAAAGTTTTCTTTAAGTAAGGTTTTTTAACTTTGAGCCATTTTTCCCGTTCATCCAAAAGATCCACTTGGTAATCCAAAGAATTTTTCATGTCAGTTTCTTGAGGTGTCCCCGTCCATTGACGACGAATATTTCGAGATAAGGCAGCCAAAATATCACGCTCACGACGAATTCGTGCCTTATCCAAATCTTTGTCAGTTCTCGCAAAGAGTTGTTCATAAAGTTCATTTGCCCCTGAGATGGCTGGAATCGGTTGCTCGAAGCGATTCCAACTCATGCTACTACCTCGATTGACTTGATGATACAAAAATTTGTGGCGAGTTTCCTGGACTGAACCATCTGCCAGTTTCTGGTCGAGGGACATCATTTTTCGTGTTGTATAAAGATCGCGATGGTCATAGCGCAAAGCTGTAAAACTTGCCGGCTGACATTCGTGTCCACCACCCATGCCTGGCTCAGAAATGCCATCTAAATAGGTCATCTTACCTTTAAACTCAAAAAAGATCTCGGTCATGTATTTACAGTCCGCACCATTATCGCGAAAGTGCGGCGCATAAAGCCCCAAGTCCAAATTCACGAGGACGACGTTTTTCTTTAATTTTACGCGGAATTCATCTTCTTTTTTTGCGGCAAATGAATTCATCGGAGCCGCAGCTCCAAGGGCACTTAACTTTAAAAAATCTCTTCTTTTCATTATACGATCTCCAAGGCATAGTTAGGGTCTTGGAGTAATACGCCAGTGAAAATGGCTTTGTGACAAAATTGTCAAATTTGACGAAATTTTAACAAAAAAAACTTCTGAGAAAGGGGGAAATGCTGTACTTACTCAAAGCTTTTTCACGCAGAGATAAAAAATCATCCACAGATTTCGCAGATTAGCACTGAAGAGGACTAGAGAGTGACGTTTAATCTCGCTAAGTTTTTTAGCGCAGAATTAAGAACTTAACACTCAGGATTATTCAGAAAAATAGCTGTAAATTCAAACTGTTAAATACTTATTTAATCTGTGTAAATCTGGGACATCTGTGGATAGAGTTCCTTTTAAGAGCAGCAGGCCGAAGGCCGATCTGCATTGAGCTTGCGAACGATCTGAAAGCGAAGCGATCTAAATACTTTTGAAAACTCCATGGGTCCGAGGTGAATGACTATTTCTCGCAGAGCCGCAGTGCTCGCAGAGTTTTTATTTTGTAGGCTTTAACTTGGTTTAGACTCTCGCCAAGCCACAAAGATCGCTAAGTCTTTTGGAGGAGAATTAAGAATTCTTAACCCTCAGGATTATTCAGAAAAATAGCTACATATTCAAATTGTTAAATACTTATTTAATCTGTGTAAATCTGGGACATCTGTGGATAGAATTCCTTTTAAAAACTGCAGGCCGAAGGCCGATCTGCAGTGCGCTTACGAACGATCTGCAAGCGAAGCGATCTGACTACTTTTTTAACAAATTACGGATTCCCTAATAGAACGGATTCTAAACTCTGACTGAGGTAATTATGTGACTCAACATGTCCGTCGGCGTTGACTATGTTGATTTTTTTTAAGTGCCAATCAGGCTTTACGCTGTCATCCCATTTATCGCCAAAACCATTCTTGGCAAAATCCCACATTGTCGCTGATGTTCCGCCTTTTAGCCACAAACCAATACTACCATCAGACTGTGCATCGCAATCGAAGATCATCGCCGTTTCTGATGGTTTGCTAAGCCTATTGAGAAAACCATTCACATGCCCTGGTTCCCATTGCAGAAAGTTTTCTGGCATCATTAAAAATATGCCCCGGTTTGACCCATAAGAAGTAACAGGACGACCAGAGCGACCGCCATTATTAAAGTTTTGAAAAACAGTCGCTGGGTCATCATCACCGGGACAAATAAAAGCCTGCATTTTATCTTCGTCTTGGGTTTGAGGTTCAAAATTGGCAAAATTTGAGATATCAAAGTTCCCTGGACTATTATAAATCGCTGCATTTTGTGTGTAGGAGATTGCGGCCCCATCGATCTTAATTGAGTTTTCAATATTAGTAGCCCACAAGCCATGTTTACTCATAGCCGGAGGAACTTGACCATTAAAGTCATCCATCGAAATAAACATAGTCGTTCCGTACTGCTTTAAGTTACTTTTACATACCGCCTGCCTAGCTTGAGAACGAGCTTTACCCAAAACGGGTAATAAGAAAGAAGCCAAAATGCCGATTATGGCAACGACCACCAAAAGCTCAATTAAAGTAAATTTATTTTTACTCATTTATTTAATCCTTGTAAACTATCATTTCTCTTATACTCGGTATAGATTTGTCAATAATGACAAGCTGTGAACTTTTTTTATAATATAGGTCAAAAACATGACTTCCCAATGGAATACCCGCTACACACTTTTGGATCGTTTAAAAAACGACAATGACCAGAAAGCCTGGGAAGACTTTCAAACCTATTACAACTCCTTCATCCTCATCGTCCTTTCTAAATTCAAACTCAACCAAAGCGATAAAGAGGACCTTGTACAGGAAATCCTACTCTCACTTTGGAAATCCTTAAAAAACTTTAAGCCCGACGAAAAACGCGCTAAATTTCGCACCTGGTTCAGCCAGATTATTTATCGCCGAACCATGGACTTTTACCGGAAAAAATGCCAATCCGACAAAAAAGAGGCCCTCATCAAAAATGATCCAAGTGAATTAACTTCTTTCACTGAACCGGAAGTTGAAAAAGTCTTTCAAAAAGAATGGGAAGCCCATATCGTCAACCTAGCACTGGAGAATATCAGTGCCATGTTTTCCGGCAAGGCCATCGATGTCTTCAAAATGGCCATGAAAAATACCGAGACTAAAGTCATTGCTGAGAATTTTGATCTCAAAGCCAACACTGTCATCCAGCTCAAAAATCGTGTAAAAAACCGCCTAGTCAAAGAAATTCAGCTCCTAAAATCTGAACGCGAGTTATTCTAATATGAACATGGACGATTTGGACTTTGGTCATGAATTTTCTGCGCTCTACAAGGAAGAGCTAAGTGAAAAAAGCGAAACAGGAGTACACTATTCTGCCGAATCAGAACGCTATCAGCTCGAGGAAATTATTGCTTCAGGTGGCATGAAAAATATTTATCGAGCTCTCGATAAAAAATGTGAGCGCACCATTGCCTACGCCACCCCCAAGAGAGATATCGATGAAAGCCTTTACGAGGTTTTTTTAAGGGAAGCCAAACTCACTGCCCGACTGGATCACCCCAACATCATGCCCATTCACGACCTGGGATTGAACGAAAAGGATCAGCCTTATTTCACCATGGATTTAAAGAGTGGTGATTCACTTGGAGATATCATCGCAAAACTGCTTGATAAAGATCAAAATTATAGGGCAACTTACAACACTGCGGAGCTTATCAACATTTTTATAAAGGTGTGCGATGCCATTGCCTACGCACACCAAAAAAATGTTATCCATCTAGATATCAAGCCGGAAAATATACAGATAGGTGACTATGGTGAAGTCCTCATCTGTGACTGGGGTTTAAGTAAAATTGTCGGTGAAGCGGATTACGACAGCCTGGATGAAGCGCTGTTTAATCCCGACCTGCTCAATAACCTAACTCAGCACAACAAAATCAAAGGTACCCCGGGCTATATGTCCCCGGAACAAATCGACAGCAAGCATCCTAAAAGTCCTCAATCTGACATCTACTCCTTGGGTTGCCTACTCTATGCAATAATGTCCTTGAAAGCTCCTCTTGAAGGCTTTGATCTTGATGAAATTCTCAAGATCACTGTAAAAGGTAATATTCCTACCCTCAAAAAATGTCCGCTGCCTTTAAAAGCAGTTATCAACAAATCGATGGCTCTGAATCCTGAAGATCGCTACGACTCAGTTATAGAACTTCAAAATGAGTTGAAAAAGTACATCAATGGCTACGCTACCTTGGCCGAAAATGCTGGCCTCATCCAGGAAACCAAGCTCTTTATTAAACGCAATAAAGCGAGTTCAATCATTATTGCCATTGCCATTGTTTTAGTTACTGCGCTAACTTTGTTTTTCATTGGCAGACTGCAGGGAAAAATTGACCAGATAAAAACTCTTCACTCCCTGTCAGAAGAAAATAAAGATCAGGCTATCGACAATGCTCACCAGGCCCGCCGCGCCGAAGCCTTGGCTGAATCTCGTTTAAGTGAATTAAAAAAGAATTCTCAACAAATTGGAAAACTTTATTGGCAAAGCATTAGAAATTATTCAGATCACTTTGTTTACAAAAACCCAAAAAGCTCAATGGCATATGCTCTCTCCCAACTCCAGGAAATTAAAAAAGTAAAACCCGACGATGCTTACATAAATACTCAACTGGTATACAATTTCTTTATATGCCAAAAGTTTAATGAAATAAAGGCCTTAAATTATCGTCCAGAACTCGTCTCAGACCTTGTGAGACTCAGTGAAAAATATGCGCCAAGACTAGAAAAAAACGCTTTATTAAAGCCCTCAGATTTTGCAGAATTAGTAGGTAATTTCACCGTTAAGGAACGTTTTAATTTAGCTGAAAAAATGCTCGCCTATTATCAGGCTTCCCCTAATAATTACGATCTCCTTCCAGTAATCTCAGCGATTCTAAAATTATGGAATCCGCAATGGGACCAAAAGGGTTTAAACTACAACAAAGCACAGCATCATTTAAGTATTGTTTCTAAGGAACTGATAAATTTAAAATCTCCCATACTCTACCGTCATTCAACGCTGACTATCCTGCGCCTTCTACCGATAAACAAACTAACTTTTATCCAAAGCTCCAAGCTAGATCTCACTCAAATTCATGGCCTGAATTTTCACACCCTCGATATTAGCCAAAGTTCAGTTCAATCACTCGATCCTCTGAACCACTTTCCTCATCTCGAAAAGCTTATACTCAATAAAAACCAGTATAAAATCTGGACGAAAAAGTTTCCAAATTCTCCCCTACAAATAACCATCAAATGAACGCTGCCACATAAAAAAGCCCCCGCATGAAGATGCTGAGGCTCAATTGATAGGAGGCTATAATTTATCGCGTGAGGTAGTCCACCGCATCTTTAATGAGTAATTGAAATTCTTTTTGCTGCCATTCTTCGGTTGAATGCCCCGTCGTTAAACCCACGACTTCTGACTTACCTTGGGGAACTTGCCACATGATGATCGCTTCATCATCGACTAAAACTTCTTTGCGATTTTTGCCTTTCCCTTTATAGCCAACTCCCTTTTGCGTTCCTCGCAAAAGTGGCTTTACGCCATCCACCATATAGTGATTATTATAGAGCTCTGCATTCACCGTTGTGTACCCTTCGTCAGACAAAGATTTCGTCGCATCGTGCTCACAGCATTTGCTCACTTTCATAGGGATTTTTGGGCCGTGCTTCGTGGAAGCAATCCCCGTAAAGTCACCCCACACAGGGAAGGGACGATTCGGGTATTTTGCACGCCATTTCTTCACTTCTGCTGGATCAGGTGTTGCAGAACCTTGATAAGTACTGCCTAAAACTTCAGCGCTTTCACCGTCTTTGAAAGTCGGCCAAAAACTATGCATTGAACAATGAATCACCATGGCTGGCGTCCCTTTCACACGGGTCTGATTGATCATATTTTCCGCAGCTAATAAATCTTTTGAATGAGCAAAACAAAAATTATACACCACAGCGTCGTAACCCTCAGTTAAATTTGAGTCGACCAGCTGCTTCAATTGCTCATAATGTTCGTTGCTATGCACCGTGTAATTCCAGCCGGCTTCTTTGGCGACACCTTCAAAGATCTTGCGTTGCGCCGTGTAATCATGATGCTTGCCTGGTTCAGTCGTTACATAGAGAACTTTTGGGGGCTGCGAGATGCTTGAGCATCCCACTAAAAATGAGACAATTAATAATAGTACGTACTTCAAAATTCATTCCTTATTTTTCTATTTTAAGAAACTTACTACAGGCAAAAAGGTGAAACTCAACAGAAAATCAAAAAAAATATACTTAGCTTGTCAAAAAGTATATATTTAAGTGCGTACCTCCGGATACAAACTTTAATTATGAGGAAATACTAAGATGAAAAAGCTGCGTTTTACACTAATCGAGCTCCTCGTTGTGATTGCCATTATTGGCATTCTTGCCTCTTTACTTTTGCCCTCTTTATCCAAAGCAAGAATACGCGCCAAAGAATCGGTCTGCACCAACAACCTCAAAATGACCGGCATTGCGATCATGAACTTTGCTGATAACCAAGAAAATGAACTCCCTCAAAATTCTGAACCAGGTGCAGGGGGCTTCACTCAAGGTAATGGTTCAATTTGGACTGGAGCTGCTTCTTGGTATGGTTTAGGTCGTCTCTATGAGGATTCGTACATTTCAACTGGAGAAATCTATTATTGTCCAACGGAAGATTCTAGTGAACTGAATGCAGATGCAACTAGGGGATTTAATATGCAAAATGGCTGGATTGATATGTCTTATTATTATAGAAGAGGCTATAATTACCCTACTAAAGGTAACAACGCGGGCCCACCAAGTGTCACTGACGACGGTGGTTTAAGTATCGTTGCGGATCATTTCACTCCTCCTTGGAGTGGCCCTTACAATCATAAAAACTTCCGATACAACGTTCTCTATCTAGACGGTTCAGTTAGCTTTCGAACAAACACTGTTTCTCAAAATTCTTTACCAAACCATTATCAATGGACAAATGTCGAAATTAATGGCTGGCCCATTTTCGATCGTTAGATCAAGCTCAACAACTTCCCTCACTCAATACATTACAATTTTAAGGAATTTAAATGAAACTAAATCGCCTCCTCCCCCGTCTTGTGCACGGAATTGCCCTCAGCTCATTTTTCACTATAAGTGCCAGTGAAGCCATCCAACTCAAACCCGAAGATAGTCAAATCGTCAATGTTGGCAAAGGTTCTTTAGGTGTTGGTAGTAAAGATACCAACCCCAACCTCGCCTATTGGACCAGTGAAGATTCTTGGGCAAGCTGGACTTTTGTCGCTCCAGAAGCGGGACTCTATGAAGTTTGGTCAGAAGTTTCTTCGACAGCGCCCCATTCAGGTTTCTTTTTAAATTATAACGATGAAAAAGTTAAAGTTGATGTAAAAGGAACGGGCTCCTACGACAAGTATATAAATAAAAAATTTGCAACGATCGCACTCAAAAAGGGGCGCAATTCACTCACCTTGAATCCTCATAGGGATCAATGGCAAGCCTTGAATATTCGTGCGCTCCAAGTGAAAAAAATTGCTAATCTCCCTATTGAAACGTCAAGAGAAACAATTTCTTCGAATCACAGTCCCGATTATATTTTAAGAAGTTCAAAGCCGGCAAACTGGACTTGGGGCCCTTTTAAGAAAGAGGAATTAAAAGATCATTGGCGGGATGCCTACCCCATTGGTAGTGGCCGTTTAGGCGGGATGGTTTATGGCGATGTCAATGAAGCACGATTCATGCTTCAGGATGCGCGCCATTGGTTCAACCATGCTAGCTCAAGCACTATGCCCGACCTATCTGGTTTGCTACAGCAAGTCCGCGACCTTCAGAAACAGGGGAAATATGCCGATGCAAATGTGCTCTATCGTAACGCATTCAAGGGTAAAAACTATCGGGCTAACATCGGCTCACCGCTCTCGATTGGCGATTTAGTCATTCGCTCCAACGCTAAAAACATTAGCCAATATCAGCGCACACTCGATTTGAAAAAATCAGAAACTCATACGGCTTGGTCAAATGAGGGTGTTGACTACACACGCAAGGCCTTCATCTCACGCATTGGTGATAGTAAAGATGTCTTATTTGTTCAGCTAAATGCTAAGCAAGCAAAAGCCTTAGATATCTCCGTGCACCTTGGCTTACACAATCCCGACAAAGCTCGCGGTAGTCGACCAAAAGCCTTTCGTCCATCGGTAAATGTCGACTTTGCCGGCCACATCCAGTATAAAGCTCTTAACCCTAATACCACATCGGCACTCAAAGATTTTGGCGCAGTGGCTCGCGTCATTTCTCATGATGGCGAGTTAAAGGAAGAAATCGATCACGTCAAAATTAAAGGCGCAAGCCAAATTTTAATTGCGGTCAAAACCTTTAACTCTGCCGATGCCGATGAAGCCATTGATCGCATAACGAGAGAATTGTATAAGTTAAAAGGCACTTATCAGACTTACTTAAATCCACATGTAAAAGCCCATCAGGGACTCTTCAACGCTGCTTCCGTTGATCTTAAAGCTTCAAAAGATGATCGTGCCCTCAGTAATGAAGAACTCATTGCGAAAGCAAGAAAGCTCGATCTTGAAAACGCCTTCGTCGAACGTCTCTGGGCTATGGGTCGCTACTTGTCGATTGTGGGCTCAAGAAAAGGTGGACACCCCGTTCATTTGACGGGCCTTTGGAATGGTGATTACAATCCTACCTGGGCGATTCACCTCATGAATATCAATATGCCAATGATTCACTGGCACCTCATGGATGGCAACCTGTCGGAACTCATGCTGCCTTTCTTTGATATGTTCGATCGTCAACTTCCCGCTTCACGAGAGAATGCCCGTAAACTCTACGGCCTTGATGGCATTTACATCAATCCTCTATTGGGAAATAATGAAGATGGCCTCTTAAAAGTCATTTCTCCGCACCTCATCCACATGATGGGTAATAATGCTTGGGTTGCTCAGCATTACTGGGATTACTACACCTTTACTTTAGACAAAAAATTCTTAGCTGAACGCGCTGTCCCACTCATGGAAGAAGCCGCGACTTTTTACGAAGGCTTTCTCATCGAAAACGAAGATGGCTTCTACGATATCACGCCTTCTAACTCACCAGAAAACTCCCCGCTAAACGCCGAAGGTCATCGCCTCATACCCAATCGTCACATCGATACTCACATAAATGCCACATGGGAATACGCGGCTATTCGCGAAATGTTCACCAACTTAATTGAAGCTTCCAATACCCTTGCTATCAATCAATCGAAAATTGCCGATTGGAAGGAAGTTATTGCAAAATTACGTCCCTATGAAATTAATGCCGAGGGTGGTGTCCGCGAATGGTTAGTCGATGGCTTTTACGATAACCCTGCCCACCGTCACTTAACTCACATGTACCCTATTATGCCTGGCTATGAGATTAATATGGAAGAATCTGACCCCAAACTCTTTAATGCCTTTGTGCAAACATCTCACAATCGTTTAAATGCTGGTCTTGAGTTCCAATCGGCTTGGTCATTACTTCACAATACCAATATTTTAGCGCGAGGTGGCGAAGCTCAAAAAGCTTACCAAACACTCAAATGGTTAGCCGCGAGTTCAGTCTTAGAAAACTTGCTAACAACGCATAATGACTGGCGAGAAAGTGGTTTCACCATGAATCAGGCGCCTATTTTTCAAATCGAATCTAACATGGGCTGGGTCTCGGCAGTTCAGGAAATGATTTTCACTTCACGCCCTGGAGTTCTCAAACTTCTCCCCGCCTTACCAAGGGAATGGCCTGAGGGAGAAATCCTCGGTATGCAAGGACGCGGAGCGGTTAACATCCGGAAAATGAGCTGGTCTAAAAATGGCACAATTGTCAGCGCCGACTTACAAACTAAGCACGCTCAGAAGCTCACTGTCGTTTTGCCGAAAAATATTAAATCTCTTGAAATTAATGGCAAAAAACAAAAGCCCTCTGGAAAGAGCTTTTCTATTGATTTAGCTAGTGAAAAAGTCTACTCAGTGAAAATTCAATTGTGAAATTGAACTAGATATGGCCCGTGAGAAAACTTTTTATCTGACATTTGTCAAAAATTGTTTTCTCACTGACGTACCCTCCATAATTAGCAACTTAACTGAGGATGACTTTTATGAAAAAGCAGCGTTTCACACTTATCGAGCTTCTTGTAGTCATTGCGATTATTGGCATACTCGCGAGTTTACTTTTACCCGTGCTTGGTAAAGCTAGAAAAACATCACGTAAAGCGGTATGTATGAATAACCTTAAGCAAATCAGCGTGATGGGGTATATGTATACGGATGATAACAATAGCTATTTCACCTATGCTCACAATGGGGCCAATGTCACTTGGGATGACAAGCTCAACGAGAGTTATTTAAGCGCCCCCCTCATGTCAAAAGCTTACTTAGAAGAGGCGGACCTTACGGGCAATAACTTTGCCATCTACCAATGCCCCGATGATGATATTACTAGATGGAATAATGCCCTTCCAAGAAGCTACTCACTCAATTCAGGCTCAAATTGGTGGGTGAACACCAGTAACGCTCTTTGGGGGGGTGTCGGTAGTGAACACGGTGACTCTTCAAGAATTAATGACATTTCTTCGCCCGCAAATATGATTTTTAAAACTGAGCAACCCATTGCAGGAAACGCTATGGGTTCACCTTCGTATTCTGTCCCTGGAAACTTAACAATGCATGGAACACGAGCCGAAGCCTTTCACCATAATAGTTTTAGTTATAACTTCTCTTTTGTTGATGGTCACGTCGAATTCCTTAATTACTTGGGCGCATCTGAAAAACAAGATAATATCTAAGCTTAATTAATTTTAAACACACACTATTTTAAGACATTATGAAACTTATTTTTTCACTTATATTCTTTACTTACTCAACTCTGGCTCTTGCTGCGCAAAAACCAAATATCATTCTCATTCTCGCCGATGATTTAGGTTATGAAGACTTAGGCTTCTTGGGTGCACCGGATATAAAAACACCTCACATAGATGCTTTGGCTCGCTCGGGAATGAATTTCACCCAAGGCTATCAATCGGCTTCTGTCTGTGGTCCCTCCCGTGCCGGACTTTTAACGGGGCGTTATCAACAGCTTTTCGGTTCGGGTGAAAACCCTCCCGAAACCGGCGAACTCAGTAAACGCTTTCCAGATGCAGGCATTCCCCTAGACGAGCAAATGATTTTTGATTTACTCAAACCCGCTGCTTACACCACCGGAGTTATCGGTAAATGGCACATGGGCTTAAGTCACGAACAACGCCCGACTCAACGCTCGGTCGATTATTATTATGGTTTTCTCAATGGTGCCCACTCCTACCGTGAAGCTAAAATGGATATGAAAGGCGCTCCAATGACCTGGCCAATTTTTCGTAATAATGAGCCCGTCCCCTTTTCTGGCTATACCACAGAGGTCTTCAATGACGAAGGCGTTAATTTTATCAAACGCAACAAAGATAAGCCTTTCTTCCTCTACATGTCATACAATTCTGTCCATGGCCCTTGGGAAGCTCAGCCCAAAGATCTCCAGCGCTCAGATCACATCAAAAAGAAATGGCGCCGTATTTATAGCGCCATGTTGATTTCTATGGACGATGGCGTGGGCCGTCTTATCCAAACTCTTAAAGATGAAGGTATCTACGAAAATACTCTCGTCATATTCATGAGCGATAATGGTGCACCCAATAATTTACATGAAGCTGAACGAGCCGGTGATTACTTAGCAAGTAACGGCAGCCTTAGAGGCCGTAAAGGCGACACTTACGAAGGAGGCATTCGAGTGCCATATATCATGAGCTGGCCTCAAGTCATTCCCAAACAATCGACTTATCAACACCCCGTCAGTGGCTTAGATATTGTTCCCACGCTGATTCACATAAGCCAAGCAGCCCCTGCAAAAAAAGAGCTAAGCGGCGTCAACTTAATGCCCTATATTACAGGAGAAAAAACTAGCAGGCCTCACAAAACTTTGTACTGGCGACGCGATGATGATTACGCCATTCGTGACAAGGATTGGAAATTGACCTGGAATGATTACAATGGCCCTCGTACCCCCATGCTATTCAATTTAAAAGATGATCCCAATGAAAAAAACAACCTCATTCATAAACATCCTGAAATCGCTCAAAAGTTACAAGCCAAATTCGACCAATGGGATAGCAAACTCCCCGATAACAAGTGGTGGGGTGGTCCCTCTAACCGAAATCGTTGATTTACTCTAAAATTATCAAAAGACTCAGTATTTGTTGTATACCCCTTCTCTTGATGACTTTAAGAACTTAAAATAATAGCAAGCGTCATTCATTTAAATTTTAAGTCCGCTCTATTTCATGCCAAAAAAGATTAGTAACGAAGAATTTTATCAAGACTTTCTCGAAGTCGATGGCTTACTCGATAAGAAGTTAAGTGTCGACCAAGTACATCCGATTTTAGATGGCATCCAAAATTGTACCGAACGCTATAGCCAACAAGAAAGTATTGATCGTGGCGGATCAAAAAAAATTATTAAAGTTCACGATGCCATGACTTCGCGTGAAATTGCTCTAGCTGAACTCATTGATCAGGATGAAGCCGAACGCTCAGAACGCTTTTTTAGTGAAGTCTTTCTCACCGCTTCATTAGAACACCCCAATATTATTCCCGTATATGATGCTGGTATTAATGATGATGGTCAGGCTTACTTCACCATGAAACTTGTGGAAGGCGAAAACCTCGAACAAATGATTAAAAATTGCCCCGGTGATTTTTCACTGCAGCAAGCCATCGATATTTTTCTTAAGATCTGTGATGCTATTGAGTACGCTCATTCCAAAAACATCATCCATCTTGACCTCAAACCTGCCAATATCCGCATGGGAAAATATGGTGAAGTTTTGGTCTGTGATTGGGGCATCGCCAAAATTGTAACTGAAGATGATGACGAAGATGAAACACAGGACGATTTGTTACTGGATCCCAATATAATTAACGATATTACCTTAGACGGTTTCATTAAAGGCTCACCTGGTTACTTAGCTCCCGAACAAATTGATTCTGCGTTTGGTAATAAAGACTATCAGAGCGATATTTACGCCTTAGGTGGCATCCTCTATTTTTTACTTTCCTTTGGCCCACCTTGCTCTCACGATGATGTAAATGAATGTTTGCAACTCACCCTTAATGGTCAGATACGCGACCTTGGCGAAGTTCGCAATTCCCAATTCAAGATTCCTGCAAGTTTGGCGGCTGTTGCAATGAAAGCGCTGAGTAAAGAAAAAGGCCAACGCTATAACAAGGTCGCTGATCTGCGTACAGATATTATTAAATGGCGTGAGGGCTTTGCCACTGATGCAGAAGACGCCAGCTTTGTACAACTTGCTCATCTACTGATCAAGCGCCATAAAATTTTAAGCCTAGCCTGTATGATTTTCATTATCGCTTCGTGCTTATTTGTCTACCAAATCAAAGTGAGTGAACGCCATGCCCTTAAACAAAAAGGACTTGCTGAATCAAATGCTTTGCTGGCTATTCAAAATGAAGCCAAAGCCGTTCAAGCACTCGAGCTCTATAAACAAGAGCAAAAAGTCGTCTCTGCAGTGAGTGTTGAAGCTGCCCCAGCACTTTACGAAAAATCGCTCAATTCGATGCGACTCGGGGCCTTTAAAAAAGCCTATGAACAAAGTCAACTCACCCTCAAAAGAGATCGGAATTATACCCCCGCTAAAGTCTTAATTGCTGAGCTTCATTTCATCAGTCAAAAATACGCTCAAGCCTATGACTACATAAAAGCTGAAAGGCTGGAAGTTTACACTAGTCATTTCCTCAAAACTTTAGAAAAATTTAAAGGCATTCAATCTCTTGATGAAAAAAATCTTTTTAAGCTCATCGAGGATCTCAATTATATCCAGCTTGAGCAAATGGCCTGTCTCTATTTCATTCAAAATTCAGACTCAAATGAAATAAAAAAAACTATTTTAAAAACGCTTATCAAGCGCTCCAATAGACTGATTGATGCCAGTAAAATCTCTATTCAGTATGACGATAAAAAACTCAATATCGACCTCTCAAAAACCAATAAAGCACGCTACCTCATCGCTTTAAACGGCCTCGAAATTGAACAGCTCAACTTAAAAGGAACTGACATCCTGCATTCGAGTGAATTTAAATATATACGAGCCCGAGAACTCAATTTAGAAAACACCAATATTGATTTGTTTCACGAAATCTTGTACCTGCCCAAATTGAAAAAAGTCACTCTTACGAAAGGGGCTTACAACTATCTAAATTTTTCCGGATTCCCTCATTTAACCATTGAATTCAAATAAAGTCGGTAAGAGTTTTAATCACTTTTGCTAAAGTCGCCATTAACTTAACTCTTGACTCAAGCGTTTCACTTCTTCTTTAAGTTTGGCCGTCATGCGCTTTTGGTAAACGTAGACTGAGTTGAGCTGCATCTCCATTTCTTCACTAATTTGTTTGTGCAGTTTTCCCTTTTGGAGCTCTAAAAAAACATTATACATTTTTTCCGATACTTTGCCCTTTAAGTTCTGCAAAGCCATATTGACCAAATAATTCTCCCATTCCCTTTCCGTAAGTGCCTCGAATTCAGGTAAACTATCTTCACGATAATAAGCCCAGGCATCATTATCATAAGCTTTTTCAAGCCTCGTATCACGGCGTTGTTTTCCTCGAAAATAATCCATAATTGTGTTGCGCGTCACCGTGCACAACCAGCTGCGAAAACGTTTGTTTTTGTTCACCTTAAACTCGGGAAGTTTCTTCCATAGCTTGATCATGACTTGCTGCACAAGCTCTTGAGCTTCATGATGATCTAAATTAGTCCTGCGGCAAATTAAATAGATATATTTCTCGTAATAATAAACAAAATCTTCCCAGGCTTTGTCATCGTGTTGATTACAAATTTTTTGGAGCAATGTATGACGTGTATGAAGTGATTCTTGACTCATATTTTCCTTGCTAATTTCTATAAGCTTAAGTCTTGTAAAGGCTTTTGTCAACTAAATAAAAAAACCTCAAATCAGTCATTAAGCTGTCAAAAAACTAAGCCGCAGTAGCGTACCTAAAGGTAATTCAAAAACAATTTATAAGTACTTTATGAAAAATATTTTATTCTTGCTTAGCTGTATTTTTTTAATCCTTCAAGTCAAAGCACAAAACAGCACTGACAGAGATTTTTTACGTCAAGTCCATGCCGATACGTGGAATTGCCTCGACGCAATGATTGACCCCACAACGGGTTTCCCTCAGGACACACAATTTCCGGGTGGCCATACCAATACCACAAATATTGGTCTCTATCTTGCCTCACTCTGTGTCGCCGTTGAAAAAGGTCTCACCACGCATCAGCATGGCTTTCAACGAGCTGAAAAAATCCTCTCATCTCTCGAGAGTTTTGAACGCGTGCATGGTTTCACCCCTCATATTTTAGACGTCCAACTCAGAACAAAAACGGCTACGGGCTATGTGGCAATCTCCGATTTCAACAAGCTAATTGTGGGCCTCATTATGGTCAAACAAGTTTGGCCCGAACTTTGCGAGCGGATCGACCACTTTACTCAGGCAGTCGAATGGGAAAAACTCTATCACAAAGAAACTGGAAACGTCAGTTGGGGTTATGACTTTGATTCTGATCGCACTTTAGGTGAGGGTCATCTATGGTTACCCGCAGATACTCGCTCTGCCGCCTTTTTAATGATTGCCACTGGCGCTGCACCAGCAGAAATGTGGGCAGAAATGGACCGTACGCCTCTCTATACTCCCTACGGAAAAATCCTCCGTGGCTACGGCATGGGAGGCTTATTTATGATGGCCATGGATAGCCTTTTTCTACCCGAAATCAGTTCCGAAATGGGTGAATCTTCTGGCAACTTTGCTTGGCAGCAAATTCAATTCTCGAAGCAACGAGGCTACCCCTTTTGGGGCTGGTCAAACTGCTACATGCCCGGCAAGGGCTATACCGAAGGCGGGCACCTCTCAGAACAAGTTGTCACTCCTCATGCTCTTGCCTTAATGATCGAATACTATCCAAAACACGTTACACAAGCTCTACGTGGCTTAGCCAAGACAGGAGGAATGCAAGGGCCACAAGGTTTCGAAAACGTTCAGTGGGGCTTTCGCGATGCCTACGACATGAAAAGCAAACAATGGGACCATCGCTACCTCTCACTCGATCAAGGCATGCTCTTTCTCGCTCTCTCCAATTATCTACAGGATGGTATCGTCAGAAAAATTTATCATGCCGATCCACTCGTTCAGAAGGGACTTAAGTTAATTGCTCCTTACCTCAAACCAAATCAAGAATTCTTAAAGCTTTGGGCTCAGCGCGATGCACAAGTCGATCGAAGCATCAAGCCCATCAGTCATTCGACTCAGACAACAAAGATTATTCCTGACTTAGCTAAACCTTTGAATAGTCCTTGCCTTAGCGCATCTAAAAACAAGGATAAATCTATACAGCTCAACTTTGAAAGTAAAGAGGATTCTGAACCTCATCATTTTAAGCTAAAAATACCCACCACCGATATGAGTAACCTTAAGGCTCTCGAAATAGAAATGGATATGATCAAGTCTAGCGAACAAGGCCCCGATTGGGTGCGCTTACTCATTCTCGATCGTTATAATCAACTTAGATACACACATATAGAGCTCCAAAAACATCGCTCCGTCTACCGTATTGAGGCAGACGATCTTTTAGGAATTCACATCGACGAAAACAATATAAAGTCATTAGAATTAGTGTTCTGGAAAAAGCCTTGGTACTATCAAAACTGTAAAATTAATAGCGATTCAATAAGCTTAAATATTAAGAGCATTAATATCCTTAAGTAATCATAATTAAGTACGGCCTCTGCACAATGGCCTCTAATCCTCCCTTAATCAAAGGACAGTTAAACTATGTATATGAACAAGTTAATACTCATTTTCTTGTGCTCTTTCACTTTAAGCACAATTTCTGCAGAAAAAATACAGACAATCGTAGCCTGTGTTGGTGATAGTATCACTTGGGGGATGACGATTAAAAACCGTTCAGAAAATAGCTATCCCAAGCAACTGGGGCTTTTGCTCGGTGAATCCTATCATATTCGAAATTACGGATCAAATGGCGCCACCTGCATAAGGAGTACACCAGAGAATACAAGATATATAAAACGCCCTGTTTACGACGCTAGCCTGAAAGCTTCGGCAGATATTGTAGTCATTATGCTTGGCGCTAATGACTCCAAACCCTTTCACTGGGATAAGACCGCCTACTTGGCTGATTATAGCAAACTCATCAAAGATTATCGGAAAGTCAATTCAAAGGCAAAAATTTATCTTTGTTTACCTGTGAGTAGTTTTACTCAACTACTTGGGCCTTGGGATTGCAACGAAGGTAACTTATCTATGGCACGCATTTTATTAAAGCAATTGGCCAAAGAGCAAGACTGCGAATTGATTGATACTTTTAGCCCTCTAGCGAATGAGAAATACTTCTCTCCAGACGGGGTTCACCCCAACAAACTTGGGGCGACGCAAATTGCGCAAACTGTCTATCGTCACATCAAATTAAACGATTAAGGTTTTGGCTTCGAAGAAATCGCAATAAATTGAGTCCCCTAAACTCATGTTCACGAGCTTAATTCGATAAAATCCAGCCGTGTTATTTGAGGGTTAAATTACTGGACTTCATCGCATAATGATTGCTTAGCTTGGGTTTTATTAAATATCACGCTTACTGCACACCTTGAGTTCCATAAATTTCTGACCAAGATGTCTTTCGAGTCCAATCATAAACTTTTACATGACCATCTAAAAAACTAATGGGCACTTTTGTTTGATGTCGTTCACTAGCCAGCATATCATACCACACATTACCTGCTCCCAAGTTAAGGAATTCAAGTAGGTTGGATCTCCCATAATTACTTATATAACGTCCCGCCCACATTGCCTTCGCATCATTATAAACATATGTCCTGCTAGTATCATTTATAGCTGAGATATTATTTAAAATAGCCGATGTAGCTCCTTCACGAGAGAATAGTCCACCATTACAACCATAAGAGTTTGTCGCATTATAGACAAGACCTGAATCCCAAAACGCAGTCTTACTTGGCTGAGGATTATCTTCCTCAGTGCAGATAAAAGGTCTCATTGTACTGGCATCTGCGGCACTTGTTTCAAGAGCGGCCTTACTTGAATAATCCAAAGTCACACCAAGATATTGAGCTGTATTTTCAACATAACCGATGGGGTTATTGTCCACTAATAAGGAATTTTCTACATTAGAATCAGGGTTCGCCCAAGTCCCACTATGACGATATCCCGGTGGGGTTTGATTATCATAATCATCCGCAAACATCAAAGTTGCTTTGGTGAATTGACCAATTTGAGATGCACAAGTTACTATACGCGCTGTTCTCCTAGCTTTACTCAAAGTCGGTAATAATAATGAAGCTAACACCGCAATAATTGCGACAACTACGAGAAGTTCAATAAGTGTAAAATGTTTTTTATCCATATTTTTCAGCCCAGATTTATTCTTACAATAATGGTACGCAGATCATTGCACAATTTTTGACAAAAAATAAATATTTTTTAATTTAAATCACAGTCATCCCATAAGAAATGATAAACTGGACTAACTGAAAGTAAGTCTGGCTTCATTGAGTACTTTAGATTACCACAAATAAAGGACCTACAATGAAGCCAAACAAGAGTAATCTATCGACCCTGAAACAGATCTGCCAATTAATCCCACCTCACATAGTCAATAAACTTGCTAAGAAACATGGAATAAAGACACGTAAATTAAGTTCCTGGAGCCATGTCGTAAGTTTATTGTATACTCAACTCTCTCATGCTTTGAGTTTAAATGATGTATGCGATGGCTTGCATTATCACTCCAGTTCATTATTTCAGATTAGAGGTGCGACAGCACCAAAAAGAAATACTTTCTCAAATGCCAATCGAACACGAAATGCCGCAATGGCAGAGGACTTATTCTGGGAAGTTTTAAAATCACTTCAATCCCAACTTCCTAGCTTTGGTTTAGATAAACAAAACTCAAACTTTCCTCAACGTTTTAAAAGAGCAGTATACGCAGTTGATTCTACGACAATACAATTAGTCGCTCATTGTTTGGACTGGGCAAAACACCGTCGACGTAAAGCTGCTGCTAAATGTCATATGCAATTAAATCTTCAGACCTTCTTGCCTTCATATGCAATTGTAAAAGAAGCTAATACCCATGATTCAACTGAAGCGAAAGAAATGTGCGCTAATATTAAGGATGGTGAAATAGTGGTCTTCGATAAGGCTTATGTTGATTTTAGGCACCTCTATCACCTTGATTCGCGAGGCGTCAACTGGGTGACTCGCTCTAAAGACAATATGGTTTATGATATAATTGAGGAGAGACCCACTAAAGGCAATATTATTTCCGACCAAATCATTAAACTGAATGGGATCAATACAGAAAAGCATTACTCCCAAAACCTCCGTTTGGTTACCGCTAACATTGAGGTTGATGGAAAAATGAAAGTATTGATGTTTCTGACCAATAATTTACAGTGGGCACCAAGTTCTATCGCATCTATTTATCAATCTCGATGGGGTATTGAAGTCTTCTTTAAACAACTAAAACAAAACTTGAAGTTAGCTGATTTTTTAGGGCATAACAAAAATGCAATTCAATGGCAAGTTTGGACTGCTCTACTTACGTATGTTTTACTAAGATTTTTAGCTTTCAGATCTCAATGGCCACATTCCTTCTCAAGAATTACGACTCTAATTCGGGGTGTTTTGTGGAGCTATTTCGATTTATCATCTCTTTTGAAAACTTGTGGGACAGCCAGTGATCCACCAAAGATCAAAGCAGTTCCAGATCAAGCGTATTTACCTAACTTTGATAAGGCATTCTATGGGACAGCATGTGTTTGATTGAGCTCATTTTACCTAAAACCGTCAAACCCCTTTTAAGAAAATAGGAATTATTACACTCAAAGATTAAGTAAAATGAGCTAATTTAGAAGTTTATGGGATGATTGTGAATTTAAATAAAAAACACACTAATCCACAATATATGCTAAGCGATGAGGCAACTCACAAGGATTAATAAACTAATGCCCGTTATTTATTCTCAAATAAGGGAACGAGGCTTGGCACCAGGTCCTGCAACATGGTTCCCATCCCCTTGGCGTGAGAGGTCATGACAATCACTAATTCTATCTCAGGCAAAACAAAAATAAACTGCCCACCCGCTCCGCGAAGTTGTTTACAAAGGTATTTCTTCCCCTCAATTTCATAAGTCTGATTCCAACAAAAGTACCCGTAATAACTGGTGGCGTAACTATGTACCAAAGCCGAAGTTGCGGTATTAATAAACGCTTTCGGTAAGTGTTGCTGACCATTCCATTTTCCTTCCTTGAGAATGAGTTCTCCCACTTTCATCATATCTCGGGAACAGAAACTCGACCCTGCTGCCGATTTAGGTAAATCACTAAGGTCTTTTTGCCAGGCATAATCACTGATACCTATGGGGGCAAATAATTCTTTGGCAATAAAATCTTTAGCGGAGCCGGGAACTACTGACTCTAAGACCTGCATAGTAATTGCTGTATCTGCGGGCTGATATTTAAATTTACGCGGTGCATCGCCAATGGGGTCACTATGCTGCAGGTAGGCTTGGATTTGTCCCTGCCCCTTGAGAGCTTCCGGGTTTTTCCGTAGCCTATTAATTTTTTCATGACTGAGACGAATCCCCGAGCCCATGATCATCGCCTGATATAAAGTTATTTTCTCGGCACCTGGAGCTAAACGCGATCTATCGAGCTCTTTGAGAAAACCTATCACCGGCTTATGCATATCCTCCATCGTCAAATACCCCAACTGAATGGCACGACCAATGGCAAAAGCCGTATACGACTTGGTGATCGACATCTGGTAATGGGGTAAGTTCTGGCGCCCTCTTCGAAAGTAACATTCAGTCATTAAACTTCCTTTGTGACTAATGAGTAGGCTATCGGTCTTATTGGGGTTTTCTTCGGCTAATCTATCGATAAAACCAAGCACTTTACTTTCATCAATACCGGTCTTATTTAAAGCTCCTACTTTGAGGCCATCGTTCATGTCTTGAGGTGCAAGGCTTATAAAGGCTTTCGATAAATAGGGAGTACGTCGCTCAAGTTCAATACTCGCATCTTTGGCGTTAAGATCAATAACTTCCGGTGCTAAGCCCGTATCATTTGCGCATAAACTCGCCGCAAAACATAAACTCGATAAAATAACTTTTTTCATTCCTTTTTATGCTCCATAAACCATTCATACAATTTGGGGTTGGCATAGGTCTTTGACCAAGAATTATGACCCACGTTGGGGTAAATAGTAAAGTCAACCTTGGCTCCCTCCGCTTTGAGCGCTGTCACCATGAGCTGAGATAAAGTAATGGGAACTACTTTATCTTTATCACCATGAAAAACCCAAATAGGAAGCTTGGAAAGGCGCTTGGCATTTAAAGGATTTCCACCACCACAAATTGGAGCAATCGCCGCGAACTCAGTGGGGCGCTCCGCCGCCCAAGCCCAAGTGCCAAAGCCACCCATACTCAAACCCGTTAGATAAATACGTTGCTCATCCACAGGATAAGTTTTTTTGACATAATCCAGCAATAAATCGAGGTCTTTAGTTTTCCACCAACCCTTACCATCTTTCCCTTTTAAACATTGAGGCGATAAAACCATAAAGGGAAAATTTTTATCTTTTTCAACTACTTTGGGTGGCCCGTGGGATTTCACCTTTTCAATATTGTCACCACGTTCACCTCTCCCATGTAAAAAAACAATCAAAGGCCATTTTTGATTGCTCTTTTTTGTCACAGGAAGATGAAGTAAAAATTTAGAGTTGAGGTAAGTCGTCTGAGAAGAGAGCGACTCCGGGAATTCTACAACCCGCTGAAGTTCAGCAAATAGCCCGAGATTTATAAACATGATTAAAATGATGCACTTTCTCATAAGATCCTTTTTCTTTTAAGTACGTTTAGAAAACTAAGGCTTTGACAAAAAATAAACAAAAAATCACTCGGATTTTTGTCAAATAAAGCTTGGCTCATCCGTATATTTTGTAACAAAAGGATCCAATTATGAAAATATTTATCACCCTCCTCTTTTCTTGCTCCCTCTTGTGGGCCACCGATAAACCAAACATCCTCATTATCTTAGCCGATGATCTCGGCTATGCCGACGTGGGTTACCATGGACTCGAAGAAATTCCCACTCCCAATATCGATCGCATTGCTAATGAGGGTGTACAATTTAGTGCTGGTTACTCCAATGGCAGTATCTGTGGCCCCACGCGCGCCGCTCTCATGAGTGGAGTTTATCAACAACGCATTGGCTGTGAAGGTATTTGCGGCGGTCGCAAACTTAACGAACATGTCGTCGTAGGCATGCCACGAGAAGTTAAAACTTTAGCTCAGTACTTCCAAGAAGCGGGTTATGCCACTGGCTTGTTCGGCAAATGGCACCTCGGTGGTGAACGCCTCTTCGATAAAACCCTTATGCCCACTTCCCGTGGCTTTGATGAATTCTTTGGCATTTTAGAGGGGGCTTCACTCTACGACGACACGGTTAATCGCGAACGCAAATACATTCGCCAAGATACCGTTATTGATTACGAAGGGGAATATTTTACCGATGCTATTGGACGTGAGGCGGTAAGTTTTATCACTCGTAAAGGCGACAAACCTTTCTTTCTCTACCTGCCTTTCACAGCCGTTCACGCACCCATGCAGGCCAGTGAAAAATATATGCAGCGTTTTGCGCATATCGCAGATCCTAATCGTCGTGTTTTCGCAGCCATGCTCAGTGCCATGGACGATAATATTGGACGCGTTTTTGACGCCCTCGAACATCAAGGTATCCTCGATAATACGCTCATCGTTTTTTGGTCTGATAATGGTGGAAAGCCCGATAACAATTACAGCCTTAACCACCCGTTAAAAGGGCAAAAAACTCAATTCTATGAGGGAGGCATTCGAGTCCCCGCCTGTGTTCGTTGGCCCAAGGGCCAAATCCCTGCAGGCAAAACCCTCGATCAGCCAGTTTTCCTTATGGACATCTTTCCAAGCGCTTTAGAAGCTGCCCAAATCACTGTTCCCAAAGACATTGAGGCCAAAACCATTCTCCCTTTGATGCAAGGAAAAACTAACCAGACTCCCCACCCCGCTATGTTCTGGAAACGCGCCGGTAAAATGGCTGTGCGCATGGGTGATTGGAAACTCTCCAATGCGGGAGGTCCTAGCGAGCTCTTTAATCTAAAACAGGATATCAGCGAATCCCGCAATATTATCGATCAACACCCCGACATTGCCAATAAAATGAATCGGCTTTGGTTGAATTGGGATAAGAAGAATGTACCTGCTTACTTTGGTCACGATAAAGCACTCCCTATAAAAGTCCCACTACTTCATCGCAAAATTGGCCAAAAAGCCAAGACTTTAAACTAAAAAAGTGCTTCACTCAATTCCTTGAGGATCCAAAAAAAAGCGCTTCCCAATTGAGAAGCGCTTTTAAAATCATTTGTGAACTGAGCTTATTTTACAACTTTTGGAAATTTTCCAATCTTAGCACTGGGAGTGGCATCAGCTTCAACATCACCCGCGGCATATTGAATCCCGGTGAGGATATGTTGCATGGCAACTGGATTCATAAAAGTGGCATCATTGTGACCAAGATTCGTGTAGAAAACTCTTGAGCCCGTGAAAGAACGCAACCAAGAAACGGGGTAATCATTATCTTTGCGTTTCATATTCTTTTTCATCATATTAGGTCCAGAGAGGTCTAAGCTTAAAAGCACTCGCATTTTATCGCGTGTGAAATGCTTATCATCTTTATACTGATAGATCTCGTCCTTGATCTTAAAACCCTGAGGAACCATTTTCGCACAGGCATGATCAGGACATTCATTATAAATTGTTACTTCATCACGGGCATTCCAAGGGTGACCATCAAAAATGCCGCCCATCGCTTCGAGATAATTAGGCCAGTTTTTATGGCAATCAGTTGCGGCGTGAATTCCCACTAAGCCTTTTTTCTCCGCTAAAAATTTCTCAAAAGCCGCACGTGCCTCAGGTTTAGAAATTGGATCTCTAGTCGTACTCAACATCAGGATTACATCGTATTTTGCGAGTTCCGCATCATTGAACACAGCTTCATCTTCAGTATGAACGGCCGTAAACGCACCTGTTTCTTCACCCATAGCTTTGATCATCACTGCTCCCGTTTCAATTGAACCATGACGGAAACCCGTTGTTCTCGAGTAGACCAAAACTTTGCGCGGAGACTTTGCTTTTACCACGTCAAAACTCGAAAACATTTTCTTTATCTCAGCTTCTTTTTCAATGAGCGTTTTATTGGCTTTTAGTAAACTGATTTTCTGCTTGGTCGACTTGGGGAGTTTTTTCTTATCCTTTGAACTTGCTTGTAAGGTTTGGATCTCTTGATTGATCTGTTTAAGTTTAGCGTTTTTATCTTCATTTGCGAAAGTTGTCATACTTGCTAGCGCTAAGGCTGAAAAAATAAAGTTTTTCAATTTCATGGGCTCTCCTAATTATTTTAAATAGTCAATAAATCTATATGTCTTGCTAAGTATTAATACTCCACATGATATAGTTTTGTGACATTATTTAACATAAATTTTAACTTATTGTTTCAAACAAGGGCAAAAAAGTATAATTATTGTCCGCATTGATCAATGAGTTAAGCAAAATTCCGACAGCTTTTGAAATTCATTTTTTAATTCCTCAATAAAAACTTGGGCCCCCTTGATCATGCTTAATTTATTTTGGGAATATAAAACAGAAACCGACTCTCTAGCCAGATGGGGGGTTTTATCATTGATCAATAAATGTGTGGTGTCAGAGATTTATTGAAAAGAGCTAGAGAATCGGTATCTACTCATAAAACGGTTCTCAAACTCAATTGATAACAAGAAAGGCGATAAAACTTCAAAAAATTATGCCAAGAGGCTCAAATTGTGTTGAAGACTTGGATCAAATAGAGCGCTTTTTACCCATTTTTTGGATAAATCTTCCTATTTAAACGGTCGACTCTGAGCTCTATTAGCACATCAACAATTCATCGGAGATCTATCCATGTATAAATTTATCATCCTATTAATGGTCCTAATCATGAGCTCATGTACTTCTGTCAACAATTCCACTCCCCAAGTTCAACATATCGTCATGTGTTGGTTAAAACCCGATGCTTCCCAAGCTGAATTTATCCAAGCCGTCAAAGACCTGAAACAGATTGATGAAGTTCAAAGTGTTTCTGTTGGCACTAAGTTAGAAAGCGTCGAGCCCGTCGCCGACAATAGCTTCGACATCTCATTCATCATCACTTTTAAAAATAACGATGATCTAAAAGTCTACCTCGATCACCCTAAGCACGTCGAAGCCGTCACCAGCGTACTCAAACCCGCCCTCGCTAAAGTCATTGTCTACGACTTCCAAGAACAATAAAACTCGCACATCAAAAAGCCCGTGGCTCACAGCACGGGCTTTTTTTCTTTAAGAGTTCCTCGCTAATCCTTAATCAGTGAGGAGCGATTGACCTAATTTGCGGACTTCTATAAATTTCTTTAATAGCTGCTTTTTAATCTGTGAATACTCAGGATTAGTAATGAGATTTTTCTTATCTTCTTCTTGAGGGTTGGTGGCTAAATTAAATAATGATTTTGCTTTCAGATCGTTTAAGTTTTTTTGATTAGATGAATGCATAATCAATTTCCAATCTCCCTCTCGAATTGCATAGGCTGCTTTCTTTTTAGCTAATTGGCTTTGATGAAACAAGTATTTATGGCCAGAGGCTCCCTCTTTATTCAAAAAAATTGGCAAAAGATTTTTTGAATCCATAACAACTGATCTATCCAGTTTTTCACCAACAACTGCAGATACAGTTGCTACCGCATCATGAGCCACAACAAATGCATTGGATTGGCTAGCCTTCTTGATTTTTCCAGGCCAAACGGCAATGAATGGCACGAGGTGTCCTCCTTCAAAAACACTACTTTTGATCCCGCGCCAGCCATTTGAAGAATCATGCCCCAAATCACTCATGGCTTGATCCGGTTTGAGGCCACCATTGTCGGAAGTAAAAATAAATAATGTATTTTCAGCAAAGCCATTATTTTCTAAAGCCTTCCTCAACATCGCAATCTGCACATCAAGTTCCACAATCATATCCCCGTGTTTACCTGGGGTACTACCAGCAATTTTCACTCCATTTAATTCTTCGGGTGCCGTATGGGGAATATGAACGGCTTGTGAACAATAATACATGAAGAAGGCTTGATCAGAATGACTTTTTTTGTGATCTTTGATGAAATTAATCGCTTTATTAACGAGGACTCCACCTGCTTCACGTGGATCCCAAAAGCTATCTCCTACACCTTCCAAATCATTGTGTTTTCTAGCTTTATCATACATGAGTTGCTTGGATGAAAGCTTTTTTAGAATCGAATCCTTATGAAGAGGCATCCATTTTTGATTCTCATAAAAAGCAAAGGGTTCACCCTGAATCCCTTGAGGTAACTCACAAGAATAATCAAACCCGTAGTCATTAGGTCCCTTGGCTCTGCGGGAGTAATCAATTGCATCCGTCTTCCATCCAGTGTGTATTTTATCAGAACCCTTTTGGTACATTTGACCTCCAAGTCCCCATTTTCCAAAGAATGCCGTGCGATACGATGCCTGTTTTGCAATGCGAGCCGAAGTCGTAAACTTCGGGTCAATCCCCGTATCTCGATGACTCATCCATACACCAAAAGCCGAATAATTCCTGAATGAATAATTCCCGGTTAACATGCTAAATCGAGTCGGAGCACAAAGAGATGCCGGCGAATGCGCATTAGTGAAATGCATCCCATCCGCTCGTAATTTATCCAGTGCTGGAGTCTGAATAATGGCTTGATTCGAAGTTCTTTGCTGATGAAAATATGAAATATCTCCCGGCCCTAAATCATCCGCTAAAACCAAAACAATATTGGGACGTTCATTTGCGATTATCGCAAAATTAAAGCATAAATAAATGGCGAGACAAATTTTGCTAAGTGTTATATTTAATATCATCTAATTAGGCTTTCTTCTTTTTTTTCTTAAGTGGAGGATCTATTTTTTTAGGTCTTGGATTCACATAAATAGGACTGTCGCTCAATGCCCATTCGATATCTTGTTTCATCGTTGCTTTGGTGAAACTAGGATCATTATATTTTGTCCCATAACGTTGCATTTCTTTAGCTAGGCTTCGAATCACAGATCGATATTGTGGATCATTAATGTAATTAATTGTTTCATCAGGGTTGTTCTTTTTGTCAATTAACCATGGCTCGTCCCACGGCGCCATTACCAACTTATACTGATCTGTAATAGCTGCGACCCATTTTTCTTTTGTCCCACGAATAAAAGTTACATCACTCCAACCAGTAGGTACTTTACCATGCAGTAATTGTGATCCGTCGCGACCCTCTTCTTTGCCCGCAGTTTCTTTATCCATGAGCCCAAGAATTGTCGGTAAGAAATCGACTCCACTCAGTGCTTCATTAACTATTTTTCCTGAGCTGATCTTTTTCGGGTAACGCACAATGAAGGGCACCTTAGCTGAAGCTTCCAGTGGAATCCCTTTATTTTGACGACCGTGCTCACCTCTCATATCCCCATGATCAGAAGTGAACACCACAATAGTATTTTCTAAGATCCCTTGTTCATCTAAACAAGTCATTATGCGAGCAATGTTATCATCGATACATTTAATCATGCCGTAATACTGACTTTGATTGGCCGCTCCCCTTTTTGTCGTTGCCCAGGAAGGTAGATCATCTTGTTTTTTAGATGCTGTCTTTGGCTTCTGAAAGTTCATATGAGTATACATTGTGTCGTAAGGAGCCCGCACCGTGTCTGGCCCGTGGGGATCTGGGTAACTGACCATATAACAAAACGGACTCGCTTTGTGTTGGGTGATGAAATCAATTGTTTTATTAGTGAGCCAATCTGTTGTATAAGTATTCTCGTCAGCACCATTTACGTCGTAAGTTGGTGTCCCTCTTTTTTCAGCTCCGATTTTAGGCCCCGATGCCGTATCCAATATCTTTTTCCAATGCCCACGATTAAACATGTAACGATTATCTTCGAATCCAAATTGACGCTCTGGCCCCCATTGTGGTTTACCATCACCATCTAAATGCCACTTTCCTGAATACCCCGTCGTGTAGCCATGAGACTGAAGGATTGAGCCAAAAGATACCACGTCGTCGCTCATGTGAGTATTATTATCTATAACCGGGGTGTTTTGTGGGTACTGTCCACTGATAAATGAACCACGCGCCGGTGAGCAGACTGGAGAAGATGCATAGAAGTTATTACAAAGAACGCCTTCTTCTGCCAATTTATCAATATGTGGAGTCTCGACAATATTTCCGTCGCCCCAGATCATTGCCTGATCTTTGGAAAGCAGTTTTCTGTAACAACCCAAAGTTCTAAAATTGTGCTCGTCCGTCATAATAATGAGAAGGTTTGGGTTCTCTTTCGTGGCTGCTGCGTACAACTTTGGGCTAGAAACTAAACAGGCCGCCGCTGAACCCACATTTATCTTTAAAAAATCTCTTCTATTCATCTCAATCTCCTACAGGTAAAATTCTTATTTATAAATCAAAAACTAAATAGAAACAAAGTTGGATTTACCACCCTTCATTTTCTTTAGCTTGGATTTAAACTTTGATATCACTTCTTGATATTCCGGCTTTTGTGCCAAATCATATTTTTCAATTGGATCTTTAATTAGGTCGTATAAATACATCTCTTCCGGAGATACATAGACAAAACGGTATTGCTTTGATCTCATGGAGTATTTCAGTGATTTTTCAACAATATCTTCAACACTCATCGTCTGTTGTTGTTTATCGCTAAACCACTGTTTCATAATTGCGGTGACAGCAATATCATCACCAGTCCACTCAGCTTTTTCTGGATTTACTAGCAAGGGTTTCAAACTATGGCCCGACAAAGATGGTCCGCCCTTTTTGGCTGTTTTCCCTTTTAACTTACATAAATCGACCAAGGTCGGATAGATATCAATTAATGATACGGGAACCTCACATTTGGCTCCTGCTTTCGCGAGATCAGGCACTCGAATGAGCAAAGGAATGCGGCAGGACTCTTCCCAAGTTGAGTTTTTACCGATCTGAAAGTGCTCCCCATTGTGCCACCCGTGATCTGAAGTAATGATGACAATTGTATTGTCTTTATATTTACTTTTTTCTAATGCATCCAATACACGACCTATATTTTCATCGGCTGCATGAACACTGGCTAAATAGGCTTGATTATATAATTTAAATGCGGTCGTCAGGTCGCCGTAGCTCGCATAGAGTTCATGCACTTTTTTATAAGGCTTCTCCAACTTAGAGTAGTCGTCCAATGGCTTAAAATGTTTGATGGTTTCCAATTGTCCCACCGTCAACTGAACATCTTCAATTGGGAAATGGTCAAAGTGTTTTTGCTCAGCATGCATGGGTGTATGTGGGCGTACAAAACCCAAATTAAGATAAAATGGAGCTTTTAATTCATCGCCTTTTCCTTCAAGCCACCCCTTTACTAAATCAGCATTAACTTTATCGGGAGTCATGTAACCCCTCTTGGGGTCATACTCTGTTTTGGCATTAATATTTTTACTCCAGACTGTGCCCATTTTGGATCCCTCTGCAGGACCTGATACCCAATGAGCTTTTTCACCTAGACCTTTTTCAGGAGCTGCTTCTAGAATCCCAAAAGAACCATCCACTCGACCACGATCAGCAAAGGGAGATTTCACATTGGGGTGAGCACCTACTGAATCATCTTCATTTTTCCAAAAAGGTCCATACAAGGGGCCGTAATAGTGTTTCGTCCAGTTTTTGTGTTCAACTCCATGTTCTGTCTTCCCCGTGCCGATGGAATAATAGTTGTTTTTCTTAAAGTAATCCGAAAGGGTAAAATTATTTTTCAACCCTTTGTGCTTGCTAACACGTTTCATGGCTAGGCCTGAGTGCCATGGCGCTATACCCGTATGTAGGCTAGCACGACTTGGAGCACACCAGCCCGCATTGGCAAAAGCATTTGTGAAACTCACCCCAGTCTTCGCAAATTTATCGAGATTAGGAGTTTTTGATTGTGGGTGACCACCAAGTCCATTGACATAATCGTTAAGGTCATCTGCAATAATGAACAGTACGTTGTAAGGCTTATCCGTGGCACTTTGAATACTTAGGCTAAAAGCAAGCGTAGCAAAGTAGAGCAATTTTCTGAAATCTTTTTTAAAAATCATATCTTTATCTTTTTATTTGTATTTAAAATTGAGTATTTCTTTCTTAAGTTTTAATCAAAAACTTATTACCAATCATTGCGCCAAAACTTCTGATCGTAAGTCGATGCAAAAGTTAGTAATGTGACGCCGCTTAGCGCTGCTAAATGTCCATCTTGGAAGTACACATTCGCCTTATTTTGGTGTCGTGCGATACGAGTTTTTTTATCCGAATGAAATATTTTATCTGTAGTAAAATATCCTTTATAAATATTATCCCAAGCATTGTAACTATCCATATAGACCATGCGTTCAGACGAGCCTGTCCCTGAACTTAAAAAAAAGTCTGATCCAGTGTTAAATGATGACTTTGGGTCAAATTTCCAATTCATGGCCACATTGCTTTTCCAACCATCTGCACTCACATCTAGCCCCATTGGACACTGCGCCGCTGCTGGCACCCAATTTCCTAGAGACGGTTCCATGAAACCATTTTTCGTTAAGGCTTTTATCGATGAATCCCCACTGTAGTCAAAAGGGAATAAGCCTTCCCAATCTTCACTATACATAAAGGCAGCAGTGCCAATTTGACGAATATTATTCGCACAGCTTACTTGAAAAGCTTTCTGCCGCCCTTTGGATAAGACCGGTAAAAGTATACTGGTGAGAATGCCAATAATGGCTATGACCACCAATAATTCGATTAGTGAAAACTTTTTATATTTCATCATCTGACCTACCTTATAATTAATTAAATAAATTGTTTATACCCAAAGAATTCAAGCTAAATTTATTAGTGACAAAAATTGTTAAAAAAAAATTAATTCGCCAATTGAGAAATTTCCTCGACACTAATTGAGCGCGTCCATATAGTCACCTCGTCAACTAGGCCTTTGAATGCTTTGACATTTAATTTATTGAAAGCCTTGTTGGTATAGCCAAGACCACCAATTGAAAGGCGCATTGACTTAGTAAAACTTAAATTGACATCACTACCTTTCTTGATTCTTGTGACAGCTTTTTCACCATCGACATAGATCAAAACTTCTGATAGCCTACACGATTCTTTAGGCATAGTTATTGCTAAATGATGCCAATTCCCATCGTTAATTTTTTCTGTAAGCGCCATTAAATAATGATCTTTAGAAATCACGACTTCGGGAAGTCCATTATTGATATGCAGGTTCATGAAACCTTTAAGCGCCTTAGACCAAATTGATCCAGTATTTATAATGAGCTGATTTTCTTCAGAACTAGTCTTTATCCAAACAGAATATGAGATGGGCTTACCATTATCAAGTGGCCCCATACCATAGCTAGTCATGATAGTATTCTTAGTAAATTTTCCCGCTGTTCCATGTTTACCAGGAACTAATTCAACTTTGTGATGTAGTGCGTCATAGCTATTGGCAAAGGAACCATTATTTGGGATTATACGATCACAATACACCCCACGTACCCGCTGTGATTGCTTTTGGTTTTTTTTGAATTCTAAACCTGTAATAGGCCGCTCTGAGTAGAGAAAGTCCTTCTCAAAAGAAAAGCTAAAGACGGGCTTATCGAGTTCTAAAAAAGCGAGTTCTCCTGAATGAGTAAATTGGGGCTTTTTAGATGTCTTATCGATCATCAATATACCTGATTGTTCAAAATTATTATCTGAAACTGATGGGCCATTTTGCTTGTAGCAAATGATTTTAATTTGATCATCACTTATGTCTACAGTCTGAAAATTATTAAAAAAATTCCCCCGGCTTACTACTTGAATCACATTTGAATGAGGATCTTTACTTACTGTATTTGCATGGACTTCTCCCGCAAAATATATATCCACTTCATACGTACGAAGCAATTTCCAAAATATGCTTTCCATTCCATCGTCCATCATCATCCCACTACTATTTACTTTGCGAACAGGATAAATTACGGGAAGATGAGATTGTACAAAAATATGCTTAATTGATGAATCATTGCGCGCCTCAATCAATACTTTTTCCATCCATTCCAACTGTTTCCCCGTGATCGTTCCTGTTACGCTACCTTCATCTGATATACGCTTGTCGGGGCTTTCTTGGTAAAAGGCATCAAGTGTTATAAACAGGACATTTTTATGCTGATATGCGTATGCTGTGTCCTCGAATGGCGTTCCTAAAGGCTGAGAAGGCACTTTGCCTATTGGTTTATTATATAGAAAGTCCCCACCATTAGCTTTATAGTTAAATGATTTTGCAAAAGCTTCTCTAAACTGCGGCTGACAATGTGAAAGAACTGAATTTTCCGGCCATGGGTTATCGCCCATTTCATGATCGCCTACTGCCATAATTAACTTAGAATATCCACCTTTTTTAAATGAGCTTATCATGCCATCATAACATAGTTTACCCGCTGCTAGAATCGCTTCACTAGGCGAGAGCTGTGGATTAAATGATTTGATGAATTTGGGAGTATCCCAATGACCACCATTGCTATCTCCCGGCATAAGAATTAGTTCTCCACCATAATTATCTTTCAACATTTTTATATCGGCCACATCCTCTTCTATAGCTTGCTTCAACCAAGACGGATTTTTAGCTGATTGAGTATATTTTTCTGCGTTATGCCAATCTGCAAGAAGTAGAAAACGCCAAGTTTCTTCGGCTTTTATTAAGTTTGAAGTAAATACTATTAATAGTAAGATTGGAATTTTCACTGCATTCTCCTGGTCGTAATTCTTGACTCATTTTGTTAATGATTTCTTTAGCTTATTAGCCTTATATATTTGATCAAAGTTTGTCCTTAATCACTAAATTTTCGCAAGACAAAAACTTTAACTTTGCAATTTCATGACTTACAGAAAAATGATAAATCCTGTAAAAAGCTCCTGTAAAAAGCTTTGAGATTTAAAGGCTAGATGCACTCCGACAGTTCATTCAAGAGGCTCATAAATAATAGCTTTAAAATGTATTTATTTGTAAAAAATTCCGCCTAAAATGCTATATTGTAGTTCTTTACAAAAACAAATAGCAGGCGGAATTCATCATGAACGATACTCTTTTTTCCGAATATTTCATCGGGGAACTACAACAAACGGCAGGAATTTTAAGCGGTCCGCTGAAGATTGCGGGGGAAATCATACTTCTTCCTGAATTTGAAGGGATCCGAAAAGCGATTGAGAGTGATCAATTCCAGTTGAGTATGGATAGGGCCGCTACTAAAAATCGCGAATTTAAAAATGGCAATACCAAAAAGCATCCACCAGCGGAATTAGTGGTTGCCTTGTTCATAGCCCGTCACTTTTATAATAATTGTTACGGGGAACGCGGCTATAGCATGTTATGTGAGAACAGTTCATTACATCAATTTATCGGGCGCCTAGGCATCGGGAAGTTCCCTTCACGCAATACGATTCATGAACAGATTTCTGCACTTTCTGAACATACCCTTACACTTTTTCATCAAGCTATTTTGAACTGTGTCAAAGCATGTGACTTAGATGATTTCTCAGCAGTAATCATTGATTCCACAGCCATCAAAGCCGATTCGTCCTGGCCGGTTGATAGTGCATTACTGAAGAACCTTAGTTGTAAAGTTATGAAAAATATTCAGAAAGTACATGATAAGCTCCCTTGCCTTGAACGTAGAGGAATCCCTCTCAAACGTCTACAGAATTACTGTGATGATATGAGTAAATTGGATTTTGTGATTTCGATGTTTAAAGGGAAGAAAGGAGCCAAGAAAATGAGGTATAAGTCTTATACACAAGAACTTTTGCCGAGGTGTCGAAAATTTATAACACGCCTGAAAAAGGTTCTACCTAAAATCAAACAGCACTGTAGCAGTATAAAGTCCTCGATGCTTGATGAAGATTTTTCTCGCTTTATTGATAAAGTTTTGATGGTTGAGCACCGCTTTAAGATGGCTCCTGAGGACTACGATGCCAAGACGGCAAGAAAAATTTACAGTATGAGTGATGACGACGCTGCCTTTATCAAAAAAGGCGGTCGTGAAACAGTTTTTGGTTATCGTCCAAACTTTGCTTTTAGTGCCAATGGTTTTCTGACTTCTTTCATTTTGGAATCTGGAAATACCAGTGACAGTAAAGTCTTTGCAGATTGCCTTGTGGAAAATAAAAAAATGACTGGAGAATCCGCTATGATGGTCAGTGTTGATGATGGATATAGCTCTGCAACGAATTTGGATTACGCCATAGAACAGGGAGTGGAATTAGTCAGTATCAGCGGTTCAAAGGGCAAGAAGCTTCTGGGAGAAGAAATTTATGAAAGTGAAAACTATCAGCTGGCGAGAAACATCCGCTCAATCTCTGAAGCGGGGATTTCAAAGATGAAGAACTATCACAATCTTGAGAGGTTTACCGTTTGTGGCTTAAAGAGAGTTCGACAGGAAACGCTCATAAGCACTATAGGGTTCAACTTGGAGAGACTCTACCAGTTATTATCTCAAATCGAACTTCAAGTTGCTGCGTAGAATGTCGGAGTGCATCAGGCTAGGGGTTCTGATCTTACACAAGAAATCAAGGAGAAAGTTATTTGTGACAAAATTAATGAATTTTCTGCAAAATTATAGATAGGGATTGAATCAAATCTCAAGCTAGCTCAAGGGTTTAGGCACAATATAAATATAATGAAAAATTCATCTTCTCAGTCAATTGAATTATGGAAAATAAAGTACGAGAGTTAGTGTGATCATTATCTAACAATCCCAAGGCTGCCATGAAAGAAGATCTGACGAGAATTACTCTCATTCAAAAATTACAGACCGACTATAACGAAGATTCATGGGATGAGTTTATAAATTTATATCGTGGCTATGTTTTTGTCATTATTAAGCGAATGAACTTTAGTGAAGAAGATTGCCACGACATTATGCAAACGACTTTTCTAAAGGTCTGGAAAAATGTCGAAAAGTTTGAGCATGGTGGTTACAATGGCCAATTTAGAAGATGGCTCGCTACAATTGCTCGCAATACCGCATTGCGTTTTATCCAAAAACAAAAAAGTGAGTCCACAAAACAAAACCTCTTTAAAATCACAAAACAAGAAGTTGATCTCGAGGCTTATACTCAGCCAGAAATCGAAGCTCTAGCCGACAAAGAGTGGGAGCTCTACCTATCCAACACTGCTTGGCATAATATTAAAGATGATTTAAATACTAATCTGCAAGAGGTTTTTAATATGTCATTAGAGGGCCTCCCGCTCTCGCAAATTGCCGAAACTTTAGACTTACCGAAAAACACTGTGTCGGTCTACAAGCGCCGCGTGCTCAATACACTGAAAAAAGAAATTAAACGATTAGAAAAGAAATTTTCTTAGAGTCCTAATCGACAAAACTAAATTGAATTCTCGGTATCTGCTCCATGACTGCAGGCGTTATTTGCCCTTGCCTTAAGATCACGATTTCGAGGCCAGGAACTTTTTGAAGTTCTTTCGGATTTTGGATTTTCTTCCCGGTAATAATAAGTTCTTTAACATAAGTCGAACCAAGTGTACTTGCATGAAAAGTACCTGTACCACTAAGATTTAATTCACCGATAAATGAGCCCGAAAATGCTGTTAATGCTCCCACATTATGATGATCACTTAAATCTATCGAAGTGAAAATCTGCCCATCGTTAGTCTTATACTGAAAGTCCCAATTTGTTTGCATCGGATTACAAGACTTCAAAACGTCATTAATTAAGTAAATTCGTCCTTCCGATGACTTGGAATAGCTCATTCTCGTTCTCATCATGCCGTTTGCCAGCCACCGGTGTCCTACTTTATTTAATTCGTGAAGCATACTTGTGAATTCCGCAATGGGCAGCGCTGATTTGGGTGCCTTCACTTTTGCGTATTTTTTTAAAATTGGTGCCGCAGTTTTTATGAAGTTGGTATTCGAAACATGCTTATCATAGATCTCGATTGCCTTGAATAATTCTTCGTTATAAATGTGCAGCACCAAAAGTTTTTTATGCACATTCAAATTCATCGGAGTGGCTTTTAAGGCAAAATCTAATTTTTCCTTGTAGCGTTTAGATTGCCATTTATCAAAAGTCAGTGGCGTATTAATAATATTCTTCGATGCCAACTCAGAAATTGTTAAGCGCTCTTCTCGTTCTGTCTCATAGAGTTTGAAATTTTGCTCGGCTTTTATAAGCGCCTCTACAGCTTCTTTCTGAGATTTTTGCGCCTCCTGGAAAGCCACTAGAGTCGCCGCTTTTGATTCTTGTAATTTATTAATAAAACCCGCAACTATGAGCACGACCAAAGTAACTGTGAAAGATATCGCCACACAGGCTTTCTTATGGCGCCTAAAAATGAGTTTTATTAAGGTTCCCAATCCTGCGTTTTCTGCGTTAGTCGCAAAACCATCTAGGTAACGTTGGACTTCATCTGCCAGTTCCGCAGCTGATTGATAACGCTTTTCTGGGTCGTGTTCCATCGCTTTCAAACAAACGGCATCTAGACTAGCTGGAATGGCATTTGTCGAACTGACTTCTGAGGGTGCGGAAGCTCTGCGCTCAAAGTTGATGTCATTGCGTGGGAAGGGGGTTTTACGACTTAATAAACTGTAGAGAATACCCCCTAGTGAATAAATATCGGTTCTTTCGTCAGTGAGCTTATCATGAGGACGAAACTGTTCTGGAGCCATGTACGATGGCGTACCTAAAATTTGATCTGTTGAATCCACTTCATCTATGGCCAAATCATTGTGGTCACCATCTGGAATAAATACGCGTTTCGCTAAGCCCCAATCATGGAGCAGAACTTCTTTATGGGCATCGATCTTTATATTATCAGGTTTTAAATCCAAATGAATGATTCCCCGAGAATGCGCGTATGAAACCGCATCACATATCTTAATAAAAATTCGCAGCGATTCATTTAAACTGAGTTCGACCTGATCCGTGAAAATCAATTCACTCAAATTTTTCCCTAAGACCAGCTTCATGGTAAAATAAGGCTTATCACCGACACGCACATCATAAACGGGTATGATGTTCGCGTGCTCCAATAAGGCACTCATTTTGGCTTCTCGCTTAAATCGTCTAAAGTTTTCTGTCGATTCTTTATCCTCAAGCAAAACGGCATAGGCCACGTCACGAGCACTCTGCTGATTAAAGGCTCGGTAGATATTTTTGAGCCCCCCAGAAGCGATTTTTTCTTTAATTATGTATGGCTGATCAGATAATTCTTCACTAATGGCTTCGTCACTTTCTTCCATATCCAAGAGTGATAAAATCCGGTCACTTGAATCAAAACAAGCTTCTGGCAATGCTTGCTTATTGCTTGAACTTTGATTCAAAAGTATCGCTCCTAGTTATAATTATAAAATGATCTTCTACAAAACCACCTCTTTGCCATAATTTAAAGTTCCATTAAATAATTTCAGCATTTCTTGTCATTAATTCCAAAACGCCGAATTCTTTTTATAAAATCAATTCGGAGACAAGATGAAAGCCACCTACATAATATTTATTCTCATATCACTCAACGCCATCTGCGCTAGCCGTCCCAACCTCATCGTCATTATGGCCGATGACTTAGGCTACAATGACGTCGGCTTTAATGGTTGCACCGAAATACCGACTCCAGGTATAGATTCCATAGCACAAAATGGCGTCAAGTTTACTAATGGCTACACCTCTTATTCCGTATGTGGCCCAAGCCGCGCCGGTTTTATCACTGGGCGATATCAACAGCGCTTTGGCTTTGAACGAAACCCCCAATGGAATCTCACAGACCCAAATTCTGCTCTACCAAAAAGTGAAATGACCATAGCTGAATCACTCACTCAAGTAGGTTATCACTGTGGCATTATTGGGAAATGGCATTTAGGAGCAGAGCCTAGTTTACGCCCTAACAAGCGTGGCTTTGATGAATTTTTTGGCCATCTAGGGGGTGGTCATCGCTTCATGCCAGAAGATTTAGTTATTCAACATACTGAAGAAGTGAAAAATGAATTAGATTCCTACAGAAGCTGGATTACGCGTAATGATACTCCAGTGAAAACGACGAAATACCTCACCGAAGAATTTAGTGATGAAGCCGTGAGCTTTATCAAAAGAAATCACCAAAAACCCTTTTTTCTTTTTCTTTCTTATAACGCCCCCCACTTACCCCTCCAGGCTACTGAAAAGTATCTCGCCAGATTCCCTCATATCAAGGATCCAAAACGCAAGACTTACGCCGCCATGGTGAGTGCTGTTGATGATGGCGTAAGTCAAGTGATGCAAAGCCTAAAAGAGACGAATATCGCAGATAATACCATCGTTTTCTTTCTTTCTGATAATGGTGGCCCATCACACAAAAATAAGTCCGATAACTTCCCCCTAAAAGGACAAAAATCTGATGTTTGGGAAGGTGGCTTCCGAGTTCCATTTGCCATGCAATACCCTGCCGCCATACAAGCCAAACAAGTTTATGATCACCCCGTAAGTTCGTTAGATATTTTTGCGACCATCGCAAGTTTAGCTCAATCTCCTACTCATGCGGACAAACCTTTAGATGGCGTCAACTTAATCCCCTTTATTACGGGAGAAAAAACTCAGGCTCCTCACGCACAAATTTTCATTCGCAAATTCGATCAATCTCGTTACGTCGTTCGCCAAGGTGATTTCAAGCTCGTCATTCCCTATAAAGATGCCCCACCACAGCTCTATAATTTATCAAAAGATATTGGTGAAGAAAATAACATCGCCGCAGTGCACCCTGAAAGAGTCAAAGAACTTGAGAAAGTTCGTAAACAATGGGACAGTGAATTAATGGACCCTATTTTCTTGGGACTCCTGCATACGGAGGCTTGGCAAAAAAAGGCTGCTCGAAAGAAAAGCAGTACTCAAAAAAAGTAAGCCCATATGAAAAAAACTATGCTCATCCTAGTCTGGCTCATCCCAGGGCTTTTATTCGCTAACCCTCTCAGCCCTTTTACAGATAAAAACCCTCTTTATCTTGAGGACAAAACTATTGTCCACTCTGGAGAAACTGAGCTAATCTCAAGGAACAAGCAAGCTTTATGGCAGATCAAAAAATCAGCTCAAAAACAACTACCTATCAACTTTTTTCCCGCTAAAAATCAGACTTGGGATTTGGCTCAAAAACTTTGGTTTTGCATTGATATTCACAATCACGGTTTAGATCCCGTCCTCATAAGAGGAGAGATCTCCGCAGGGCGGAAAAAAGTTTTAGGCGGTGTGCTCATTGAGCCACAACAAAAACAAACTTTAGCCATTTTTATGCCTCAATCAGATTCTAGGCCCGCGAATTACACTGAGCTATATGGCGCTGTAAAATCATTGCCCAATGGTAGTATCAGTTTAAAATGGCGTGAAATTGATTCATCCAAAATAGACAAACTCACACTCTATTCCTACTCAAATTCTGGTCAACATAACTTAGAAATCTCTGGATTCCGAGGAGCTACTGATCTTGTGCCCTTAGAGAATTCTGAGCTAGCTGTAAAAAACCGTCCTTACACAGATATTTTTGGTCAAAGCACCTTAAGTCAATGGCCTGAAAAAATCTTAAAAGAAAGTCATTTAAGCATTCAGAAACAAGCTGAAACTGAGGATTTAAAACTCCACACAGGCAATAAAAACCTAAGTCGCTTTGGTGGCTTATTAAGTGGTCCTCAGTTTAAAGCAAGAGGGCATTTTTATGTAAAAAAGCATGAAGGTAAATGGTGGTTCATCGATCCAGAGGGCTACATATTTTGGTCCTTTGGTATAACCGGAGTCAACAATTCTTCCGTGACTGAAGAACCCAAACTCAATAAAATTTTTAAAAATGCCCAAAACTTAAACCGCCAACAAGGCTTAAAACGCAATCAGTGGAATCCAAGATTATTAAATATCGAGAAAAAATATGGACAAAACTGGCAGCAAGACTATGGCCATATTCTTCACAAACGCTTTAAATCATGGGGCCTCAACACCTTTGGAAACTGGTCAACAAAAGATTATTATGGCCTAAAAAAGACGCCCTATACTGTGGCCGTCCACTACCGCTGTCAAAAACTTTCCCAAGATCCCAAAGCCTTGCCAGATGTCTTTCACTCGAGCTTTCCCGAAAGTCTTTCCGAAAAATTAATCACGCTTAAAGAGGAAGCTAACGACCCTTGGTGTCTAGGGTTTTTTATCGATAATGAATTGGATTTTGGTTCTAAATCATTGAGTACTGGTTCAAAAGTTTTAGGGGCGAATAAAGCTACAAAAACTTATCTAGATGCCATCTCTCAACTGCAAAAAAAATATCAATCTATTGATCATTTAAACAAAAGTTGGAATAGCCAATATACCAACTGGGATCAGCTGGAAGTCGACAAAGTAAAACCGAATAAAAATCTCCAAAAAGATTTATTGAACTTAGGACGACGGTACCTGGAAAAATACTTTTCTACTTGTGCGGAACTCATGAAAATTCATGCGCCGAAAAAACTCTATTTAGGTAGCAGAATTCATCGTAAAGAGAACCATTTAGCTATTGAAAGTTCTGGGAAATTTGCCGATGTCATCAGTATAAATTGTTACGACTTCACTCCTCTCATCATCAAATCACCAAAACACCTGGATAAGCCGATAATCATTGGTGAATTTCACTTTGGAACACTCAATGAAAGAGGTGTCTGGGGTGGAGGTTTATGCACATCTCCCAATTTGGAGCAGGCTGCCAAGCAATTTAAAGTCTACCTCAAACATGCATTATTAGACCCACGTTTTGTGGGTGCTCATTACTTTCAATTATACGACCAGGCCCTCACGGGGAGAAAAGATGGAGAAAATTACCGTATTGGCTTCTTGAGTATTACTGATACCCCCTACCCATCAATGATTAAGGCCGCTCGCGAACTTGCCGCAGAAATGTATTCATTACGCATGGCTAAAAATTTATTAATCAGCGAAGCCAAATAAACCAAGGTCGATTTATGAAATTTAGAACACTCATTTTTTTTAGTACTTTCTTTCTTAGTTCACTTAGTGCACAATCAGCACCTAATATTCTTTTTATTGCCATAGACGACATGAATGATTGGACTGGTTTTTTAGGTGGTCACCCTCAGGCACAAACACCTAATATGGATAGCTTGGCTAAAGAAGGTGTCAACTTTACCAATGCCCATTGTTCCGCCCCTGGCTGTTCCCCAAGTAGAAATGCGCTCTTGTACGGTATTGAACCCTTTAACTCGGGATTATACCCCTTTTACGAACACGAAATACACCAAGATTTACATCAGAAATACACCAGTCTCCCGCGCTTGCTTAAAGAAAACTCCTACAAGACCTATGGCTCTGGAAAAATTCATCATGGCCCCAAGGACGATTCTAGAGAATGGACGGATTATTATGAGCCAAAAAACTTTAAAAGACTCTATGCAAAAGGATCTGGCTACCAAGTCGGCAAATCTCATAAGTCATCCTTCCGACCCACCATATCACCCTATGAGCAACACCTTGATCATCAGTTCGTCGATTACGGCATAGACATTTTATCCCAAAAGCACGACAAACCTTTTTTCTTGGCTGTGGGCATCGTCAAACCCCACCTCCCCTTTAATGCGCCAAAGACATTTTTTGATGCGCTGCCAGAAGTGATCATTGCTCCAGAAATCCTTAATGACGACCTCAAAGATGTTCCTAAAGAAGCCAAAGATTTTCTAAAAACTCGCGATGACCGCCAATTCAAAAAGGACAAAGCCTGGGAAGATGTGCGTCGCGCCTACTTAGCCTGCATTTCTTGGGCAGATTATAATGTGGGCCGCCTAATCAAAGCTCTTGAAGACAGTGAGTATGCCAATAACACCATCATTGTCCTCTGGTCAGATCATGGCTACCACATGGGAGAAAAAAATACTTTCCGCAAATTCACTCTATGGGAAGAATCCACTCGAGTTCCTTTTATCATCAAGGATCTCCGTCCCAATTCAAATTTAATGAGTGCCAATTGTACTCAGGCCGTTTCACTCATCAATATTTACAAAACAATTGCGGACTTCGCAAATATCAAGACGCCAAAATATGTCGATGGCGTCAGCCTCATTCCACAATTACAAAATGTCGAAGAAAAAATACTTTACCCCACGATTAGTTCTTGGGGCAGGGGCAACTATAGCGTTCGCTCCGATGATTGGCGCTACACTCGTTACCATGATGGCACCGAAGAACTCTACTTTCACAAAACCGACCCAAATGAATGGAAAAACCTCGCCCAAAATCCAGAGTACAAAAATCAAAAACTTGAGCTCAAGAAACACTTGCCACAAACTGAACAGCAGGTCATCGAAGACTACATCGCACCTTGGAGCCTCCAAGGCGCAGATAAAGCTCGACTCCTCAAAAAGAAAAAATCTTCGTAGCAAAACATAAAATTCATTCTTCGTGTTCATTTAAAAAATACACACATTAGAGTGCATGATTTTTCTCATGGGTTTATTATCTTTTGGATAAGTGAAGCAATAATTTATTGCTCTAATTGAGAAAAAATCCCTCGCAACTACAGCGCAAGATTTTAGCTTTTTTGCGAAAACTTTGTACAGAGAGTGTATAGGATGAGTAATAACGAACGGTTATAAACGTATCTCATACCCAGATCTAATATTTAATAAAGGTAACTGGCCCATGTACAAATTTATTTTAATCACTGCTTTATTCATTTTTTCGAGCTCAGCAAAAGAACGCCCCAATATCTTATTTGCCATTGCCGATGATATGTCCCATGCGGGCTGCTTTGGCGATACTTGGGTCAAGACTCCCAACCTCGATCGCTTGGCCAAGGAAGGCATCCTCTTTGAAAATGCTTTTGTGAGCAACCCCAAATGCGGACCCTCACGAGCATCAACACTGGGCGGCCGTCATTTCTGGCAAATGCAGGAAGCCGCCATTCACTGGAGTCAATGGCCGGCCAAAATAAAAATTTATACCGATATCCTCGCAGAGAATGGTTATCACGTGGGCTATACTGGCAAGGGCTGGGGACCAGGACGCTACAATAATGTTCGTGAACACAACCCCGCTGGTCAAGCCTGGGATAAAATCACCAGTCAATCTCCTACCAAAGCCATGTCTAACACCGACTACGCGGCTAACTTCAAAGATTTCATCAAAGCCAAAAAAGATGGCCAGCCCTTTTGTTTCTGGTATGGTGCGAAAGAGCCCCATCGCAAATATACCAAAAATTCAGGTATCGAATCTGGTCTTAAGCCTGAATCAGTAAAAGTCCCAAAGTACTACCCTGATAATGCTATCGTTCGTAACGACCTCTTGGACTATGCCTTGGAAATTAATTGGTACGATCATCACCTTGGCCTCATTGTTCAACACCTCGAAGAAATCGGTGAATTGGATAACACGATAATTGTCGCTTTTTCAGATAATGGTGCCCCCTTCCCTCGCATCAAGGGACAACTCTATGATGACGATATCAACCTGCCAATGATTGCTCGCTGGGGCAAAATTCACAAGGGCGGCGCAGTAGTAAAAGATTTTGTCAGCAATATTGACTTAGGCCCCACTTTTCTCGATGCTGCAGGCATTGCGATCCCCGCAGAAATGAGTGGCAAAAGTTTCCTCGACATCTTCCATGCCAATAAGAGTGGCTACATTAACCCCGAACGCAACTTCGTTTGCGTCGGTCGCGAAAACCACGACCTCGGTCGCGAAGGCGACAAAGGCTACCCCGTCCGCGCCATTCGTACAGAAAAGTTTCTTTACATTCGTAACTTTGCTCCCGATCGTTACCCCTCAGGCAATCCTGAAACGGGCTACACAAATATCGATAGCTCACCGACTAAAGACAACATCCTCGCGCTCAATGAACAAGGCAATGACAAGTACTATAACTTGACCATGGCCAAGCGCTCCCAAGAAGAACTCTATCGCATTGACCAAGATTCGGACTGCATTAAGGATTTGGCAAAAAATCCGGAATACGCCGCCATCAAAGAAAAGCTTTGGAAACAACTGAGCGAGCAACTCAAAGCAACTCATGACCCACGCATGGGATCGAATCCAGATATTTTCGACGAATACGAGTACGTAGGAAAATCTAAAGCCAGTCACTCTTGGGAAGCTTACGAAAATAAGCGCTTTAAAAAGCAGAGCTATTAAGCTTTCAACAAAATAACGAGCAGCTGTAACATCCTCTAATCATCTTCGCTTTTATTGCTGATACTAAAATTTGTATTGCCATAATTGAACCCGATGATTGTAATGGATCTTATAAAATGAAAGCCTTTTTTCCTGCCTCGTTATTTTTCTAGTTTTTGGTCTAAATGCTAGTGCTGTTAAACAGTTTCAGCACAAGGACCGTGTGTGCTTTGTGGGAGATAGCATTACTCATGCGGGCTCCTACCATTCCTATATTTATTTGTATTACCTAACCCGTTTTCCCGAAAGAGAAATTCGTGTTATCAATAAGGGCTTAAGTGGAGGTCAGAGTCGTGGGACACTTAATCGTTTTTCGACGGATATAGCCACTACACAGCCGACAGTCACCACCATCATGCTCGGCATGAATGATGTGGGCAGACATTTTTATGGTGAAAAAAATAAAACTGACCCGAAAGCCATGGAGTTAAAGCAAAAAGCTCTCGATCGCTACCGTCAACAAATGCCCAAAATCATACGGAATCTACAAGATTTAGGGAGTGAAGTCATTCTCATCACGCCATCAATTTACGATCAAACCATGCAGGGTGCAACACATAACTATATAGGTGTTAACGATGCCCTAGCAGACTGCCGTCAATTCATTCTTAGCTCAGTAAAACTCATGAGCTTATCTTATGTAGATTTCTATAAGTCCATGCTACAAATCAATGCCCAGGTACAAGCCCAGAATCCCACCGACACTATCGTGGGTAAAGATAGGGTACATCCCACACAAGAACTTGGGCACTTTATTATGGCTTATGAATTTCTAAAATCACAAAAGCTGCCACAATATGTTTCGAAAGTTACTTTGGATATAAACAAGTCCAAAGCTCTTAACACCATCAATGCTACGCTGAGCAAACTCGCTTTGAGTGAAAAGAAGATCTCATTTAGTCTCAAAGCTCAATCTCTGCCCTTTCCTCAAACACCCGCTTTCGCAAAAGCCCTAGCTCTTGTGCCCTTTACCGAAGAACTCAATCAAGAAGTTCTCATCATCAAAAATTTAACTCCTGGTGAGTATAATTTAAGTATCGACGGGAGAAGCATCTCATCATTTTCAGCCTCTGACTTAGCTGACGGGGTTAACCTCGCTCTAGAAGAAAACACACCGCAATATCAGCAAGCTTTGGAAGTTTCACGCCTAAACGAAAAAAGAAGACAACTTCAACTGCAATTGAGAGATGCCGCCTTCACTTTTTACACCAGTGGACTCTACAAAAACAACTCAATTGATCTCAATGATCAAGAAGCTGTGAAAGCTTTTTTAGACAAACACGTGGAAAGTCGAATACATACCCAGTCTTATAAGTACCATAAAATGAAGGCCGCAAACTTTCTCATAACTCAAAAAAATAAGCAAAAAATACTCCGTGAGCTTGAGAGTCTTCACCAGAAAATTTACAGTTTGAATCAAACTCACGTCCATCATTATTCATTGACGAAAAAATAAAAACTCAGTCATTTCCCTTAAGCATTTCCTTCTTTTTAAAAAATCCCATATCAAAAATTTTATCCGCACAAGATCATCCCTTATAATTCGAATGCATTAATTACTTAATCTTCTGTAAAGGTCATCAATTGGCCGGCGTTTAATAGATAAAACAGTAAACACAAGGGAAATCTATGAATTTAAAATCTTCTTTTCTAGGACTAAGCCTAGGCCTAATGAGTACTCTGTCACTCCAAGCCTCTCAAATTGATTACGATCCACTCCCCTTCGGAGATGGGCCACGTGAAAAAGTTTTAGAAAGACTCACCACGGGAAAATGGTGGGAGAGAAAAGCTAATAATATGCATCAGAAGTTTATTGCTGAACGCGAACGTTCAAAAGCCATTGGTTTTGCCTTCTACGCACACGATCACGGCGTACTTAAGCTCACAGTTCAATGCTTTCCTCTCCTCCCCGACGAACCTACGTCCGTCACTTTAGAAATTAAAGAAAAGGGTCAGTGGAAAAAGCTTGATACTCAAGATGTCCTTTATCCAGGCTGGAGCTCACACTTCCGCGTCGAAAACTGGGATAGCTCAAAAACGGTTGACTACCGCGTCAAACTCGGTGATCTCTCGACTTTTGAAGGGACTTTCCGCAAAGACCCTAAGAATAAAGAAGAGATTGTCGTGGCTTCCATGTCCTGCAACTCCCCTCATGATGAAACTCCTTATCAACGCGCGGAATACATCAAAAACTTAAGTATTCACGATCCTGACTTACTCTTTTTTGCCGGTGACCAAAGCTACAATCACAAAGAACATACTTATGCCTTCCTGCAGTTTGGTGTACAATTTGCCGATATCATGAAAGATCGCCCCACAGTCATGATCCCCGACGATCACGACATTGGTCAAGCCAACTTCTGGGGTGAAGCTGGTGGAGTTGCCGATGCCATGAGTGGTGATTCTGGTGGTTATTACTTCCCAGGCTCCTATGTGAAAATGGTAGAACGTCAGCAAACTTTTAATCTTCCCGACGCCTACGATCCCACTCCCATCAAACAGGGAATTGGCGTTTGGTACACTGACCTCAATGTAGGTGGTATTGATTTTGCCATTATTGAAGATCGTAAATTTAAAACTGGCCCCAAAGGTACGATCCCGCCAATGGGTCCACGCGCCGATCACATCAACGACCCAAGCTACGACCGCAAAGCCGTCGACCTTCCTGGCCTCAAACTTCTTGGTAATCGCCAACTCAAGTTCCTCCATAACTGGAGTCAGGATTGGACGGGTGCTCAAATGAAATCCGTGCTTTCTGCAACAGCCTTTACGGGGGCGGTTCATAAGCATGGTAAACTCGACAACCGCCTGCTCGCCGATTTAGACTCCAATGCATGGCCACAAACTGGCCGTAACAAAGCTTTAACGGAAATCCGTCGCGGCGTCGCCACTCACCTCTGTGGTGACCAGCATTTAGGTGTATCCGTTAAACATGGTATCGAAGGTTTCCGCGATGGCCCCTACGCTTTCACTAACCCTGCGCTTGTTAATACTGTCTATGGTCGCTGGTGGTGGCCAGAAAATGAACAAGCTGGTGGTGGTGAAAAGATTGATGGCCCCCTTCCTTGGACGGGTGATTACCTCGACGGCCTTGGCAATAAAATGACCATGCTCGCCTATGCTAACCCCAAGTATGCGACAAAAGCGGAACTCATGAAAAATCGTACATCACGTGCTGATGGATACGGACTCGTTCGCTTCAACAAGTCCAATAACAAAGTGACTTTCGAATGCTGGCCGCGTTTTTGCGATGTCCGCAAAGGTGACTCAGTTCAATTCCCCGGCTGGCCAATTTCTTTCCAGATGGAAGAAAACGACGGTCGCAAACCAGCGGGTCACTTGCCCATGATCAATTTTGATGTGGAAAACCCCGTTGTTCAGGTCATCAAAGATGCCACAGGTGAGATCCTCTACACGCGTCGTATTCAAGGTAAGAGTTTCTCGGCTCCCGTTTACGCTAAAGGTACTTACACAGTAAAAGCCGGCCTCGGCAAAACTGACCTCTGGGAAAAGAAATCTCTCAGCCCCGGAACCAAGCAACTTGTGAATGCTCAACTGAAGTAAAGAAACTCAGAGTATTTCTAAGGGCTGAACTCCTGAGTTCAGCCCTTTTTTATTTTAGTCCTCGAGCCAACTTTATAAGAAAATGATTAAACTCACCTAGAGAACGAGTCGCTTTATTTCCACTTTGGGATAATGCCCAAAATTGATTATAAAACCTAAGCCCAAGCCGGTTGCTTTCAAATAATTTATCACCTGAGCTATGTGAATAGAATTTATTTCTTGAACAGCTTTTAGTTCTAAAATTATCTGACCAAAACAGATGAAATCTGGTTTGTATTTTTGCATTAAAATTTGGTCTTTATATCTAATTTCTAAACTAGTTTGTGAACTATAGGGAATATTTTGACGCATCAATTCTTTTTCTAGACATTCTTGATAGACCGCTTCTAAAAAACCCGGCCCCATTTCTTTATACACCTCAAAAATGGCTCCCTGAATCAAGTACGATTCTTCTTTGAATAAAAATGTTTTCTTTTCCATACTCTAAACTCCTTTCCCCTTATAATTAAACATCAAAACCCTCATAACAAATATTTAAGATTAAGGAACCACTAAAGAGCACAGAAAAACACAAAAATAGGAGATGATTAAAATTATAAATGAACTTTTTCACTTTCCATTTCGAGACAAAAACCTTCTGTGTCTTTTTGTGATTTTCTGTGGTTAAAACTTTTCATTTTCTCATCTCCATATTAAGTGTACAGAAGATCTACTTTTTAGTAGTCCATTGATTTAATGGTACTCAATTAAATTCAGCAAATATTATAACCATGCCAGGATAAAGAACCACTAAAGAACACAGAAATAGTCAGTCAATAAACTATAGGTAACTTACATTTCGAGACATAAACCTTCTGTGTCTTTTTGTGATTTTCTGGGGTTAAAACTTTTCATTTATTGTACTTTCTCATCTCTACTTAAATGTACAGAAAAACTATTTTCTTGACGTCCATTGAATTAATGGCGCTCAATTAAATTCAGCAAATATTATAAATATTCCAGGTTAGGGAACCACTAAAGAGCACAGAAAAACACAAAAGCAGTCGGTGAATAAACTATAGGCAACTTACATTTCGAGACAAAAACCTTCTGTGTCTTTTTGTGATTTCCTGTGGTTAAAACTTTTCATTTTCTCATCTCCATATTAAGTGTGCAGAAGATCTACTTTTTAGTACTCCATTGACTTAAGGCACTCAATTAAATTCAGCAAATATTATAAATATTCCAGGTTAGGGAACCACTAAAGAGCACAGAAAAACACAAAAATAGGGAATGATTAAAATTATAAATGAACTTTTTCACTTTCCATTTCGAGACAAAAACCTTCTGTGTCTTTTTGTGATTTTCTGTGGTTAAAACTTTTCATTTTCTCATCTCCATATTAAGTGTACAGAAGATCTACTTTTTAGTAGTCCATTGATTTAATGGTACTCAATTAAATTCAGCAAATATTATAACCATGCCAGGATAAAGAACCACTAAAGAGCACAGAAAAACACAAAAATAGGGGATGATTAAAATTATAAATGAACTTTTTTATTTTCCATTTAGATCGCATAACCTTCTGTGTCTTTTTGTGATTTTCCGTGGTTAAAACTTTTCATTTTCTCATCTCTACTTAAATGTACAGAAAAGCTACTTTTTAGAATCCATTGACTTGAGGTACTCAATTAAATCGGCAAATTGCTGTAAGCTTAGCCCATCGACTAGATGCAAGGACATCATGTTGAGCCCAGGTTCAGTTTTTTTGATTTTCGTTGCATCGAGTTTCGTTGCGATCCCCGCAATATTATGGAGAACAACTTGCTTGGAATCCTTTTTTACCAGCGTCCCCAAATGACTTGAGCCATCATTCATCTGAATAGTCACCCAAGACTTTGCGATACTCGCACCAGGCTTAAGAATGGACTCAGCTAAGGCTTCTTTGCTCATTTTTCCTAATTTTGTGAGGTCAGGACCTTTGATGACTTGTCCATGTGCAATATTATGGCAGGCAATACAGCCCACGGTTTTGATGATTTCCTTACCCTTTTTCTTATTGCCTTTATGTTTTGATAAGTAAATCACCACATCTTCGATAGCCGATTTGCCCACTTTCACATCACCAGCTTTTTTCGGCTTCTGATCTTGCGTGCTTTGTACTTTGCCATCTAAATTGCAACGATTTTTTGTGACCTCAGCTTCTATGACCTGACGTTTTTGGCCCGAATGACTCGCTAAATACTTGTTCAACACTTCTGCAATGCGTTTCGATTGTTCCCAGCTTGTGGGCTCAAAATAGGGGCCGCGCGGATCTGGTCGCGTACTCCACCAAGTGCTGCCATCCCAGTCCACATCCTTTTGCTGAAGACGCATAAGCACGCTGTAGATCTGAATTTTCAGTTCTTCATCTGCGGAGCTTAAACGTTCAATCAAGGCATCGACAATAAGTTTATCATGCATGAACTTCATTGTATTGAGTGCTGCAGATTGTTGCTTCTTGTCCGCGCTATTTAAGCCCTTAATGACGGCTTCATATGCTTGGAGATTCACTAAGGCTTGGCGAGCCATATGAGGAATAATAATGCTGGGATTAGGTGTGGAACAAACTGTCGGAGTATTTTTTGAGCTTTTAGAATTTTTTGACGCTTCTGAACTCACGATAAACTTGACTGAGGCTTCTTTGTGAGCCCCTAAACTGATCATTCCTTTAGCCGTGAAGTACTTCGCTCCCTTAGGAAGCTTGTATACGATACTCGATTGAGCGTGAGTCCCAATTCCTTTTATAGACTCCTTTTTCAAATTTTTAAGTTCTTGACCTCGGCAATCCTTATTCACTAAAGTTTTGCCCCAGCCACCTTTCGCTTTTTCCCATTTTACTTTTGTGAGATCAACTTTTTCACCGTTCTTGAGCTCAATAACTGGGTCAACCCAGGCCGCGTGATCACCACCATTGTTCCCAAGGCTATCAACAACGAGATTAAGAACGCTGTATTGACTAAGATCCACTTTAATATCCACTGAAGAATTCTTATAAGTCACTTTGGGAGACGTGTAATTAGTGAAATTCTTCTCTTTCTTCATTTGTGATTGAGGAGGCCTTGCTAAAGTCAATAATTGATCGGCAACTTGCTGCTTGCCGATTCTGCCTAAAGCCACACTTGCGGCAATTCGCACACGAGGATTCTCATCTTGTAAGTACTGAGCGATTAACTTTACATCGGCTTTCTGATTAAAGGTTTCTCTATCTCCCATGAGGCGAATCGCATGCTCACGAAGATCTTTATCTTGACTCAGTTCTTCTAAATGACTAAAAGCCGCACTTTCGCCTAATTGTGCCAAAGTATAAACAGCTGCCACACGTGCTTCAAGTGTTTTTGCGGACTTCGCCAATTGCTTTAAATCACTGAGGTAAGCCTGATCTTTTCGCGCTAAAATTTCTTGCTGTGCATAAATACGTGCGGTAAAACTCTCAGAATCTATAAAAGCTAAAAGTTCAGCTTTAGAGGCCTTTGTTAAATTTGGGAAAGCTTTGTATTCCCAGCCCTCGGGCACATAGCGTTCAACATAACCTTTTTGGGGATTGCCTTTATAGCCAGCACCTGCCCAAGCAGCCACATACATTCTACCCGAAGCATCCACATCCAAGTCAGCGACTTGAGACACTTTGAGAAAATCTTTAGGTTGATCTGTAAAAGAAGGTCCATCGGCTTTTACATCATGAATAAAAATCATTGATCGCCCCCAATCCGCCATGAGAGGCTTATTATTGTATTCCTTAGGCCATGAGGGCTCTTGAAGGAAAAGGGCACCCGTACCAGAACCGCCACCATACATGCCCAAGGCAGGGACCATGTCTTCGATAAACTTTTTGTACAAGCAGGGATAACCATATTCTCCCGATTGAATGTAGTGACTGAAGCGAACCCACCAGCCCACACCATCGTTGGTATTTTCTCTCGCAAAGACATTCATAAAGGGATCGATGGCCACATCATAAACATTTCGCGTCCCATGAATAAACATTTCTAATTCATGACCATTGGGACGAACGCGCGCCACTCCACCACCGTAAAAAGTGAGCTTCTTGCCATCGGCTCCCTCTGCATCAACAAAGCCGAAATCCCCTACAGAAATATAGAGCCAGCCATCAACACCTAAGCGAATATTATTTGTGCAGTGGTCCGCACCACGACTTTGGACAAATTTGGGATTGCCAATGCCTTTGACGAGAATTTTTCCGGGACCATCAGCCACACCATCATTATCTGCATCCGTAAACACAGTAATATCTTGGCCATAAACTTTGCCATCCTTTTGAGAACAGTGAAGGACAATCAATTTGTTTCCAATAGAAACAATCCCACGCGGGTTATCAATCGTCACATAATCTGTGACTTGATCCGCAACGCCGTCATTATTCGTATCGCGAAGGCGTTTAATCACCCCCATGTTAATTTTTTTGCCTAAAGAACCCTGTTGATCCACACCAACAAAGACATCACCATAAGGCGAAGCGGCAATGACGGCTGGACAAGGCGTTTTCGTATGATCAGAATAAAGAGTTTTTTCGAGTTTTTGGGCAAAGCTAGGTAAACTTGCTAGCATCAAAGTGAGTGTGAGCCATTGTTTCATTTTTCAGAAGGTCCTATAGAAAATTTAGAATCAGGCTCAGTGCATTTCACGACACTATCGCCTGTTGTTATGATTGATAATCACTTATCTAAATCACCATCACCCAGTCTAAACACTTAAGGCTTAAATAATACAATATTTTCGAGTTCTAATAAATAACTCTCTATCATTCATAAACAAGGATATGTATAGAAAAGTGCCGTTTTGTATACACCTTATGAGGATATGTATAGAAAAGTGCCATTTCGTATACATATCCAAACTCTGCGCCACAGCGGCTCTGCCTGAGTGTTTTGATTTAATATATCGAACTCTATGCCGTTCCTTCGGAACTCGCTAATTATAGGCCATATACAGACTCTAGTTCTCACGAACTAGGCTAAGTTATGGCGTGCTTTCAGCACTCTATTTAGTCGGCATCTCAACCAGCTCTGCTCGTGACTATTTTACTTTTAAACATGTAGTGAGAAGTGCCGTTTTGTATACATATCAAAACCCCGCGCCACAGCGGCTCTGCCTGAGTATGTTGATTTAATTTATCGAACTCTATGCCGTTCCTTCAGAACTCACTAATAATCAGTTATTTACATTCTCTAGCTCTCACGAGCTAGGCTAAATCATGGCGTGCTTTCAGCACTCTATTTTTCTATAACTCCGCGGCCGAGGCAGATGAGGTCGTCGTAAAAGATGCAGGATTGACCTGGGGCAATGCCCTTATCTTTTTCAGCGAGCTTAATGAAAACGCGACTTTCGCCGAGATCCATGATGCGGGCTTCAACGAGTTGAGGGCCATGACGGAGTTTTACTTTGAGATTGGTATTTTTAGGAAATTTTCCTGAAGTCCAGTGCACTGTATTGACAGTGACTTCGTCGCGAAGCTGATCTTCCAGACCATTTTTGTGGGAGATATATACAATGTTGGTCGCCAAATCTTTTTTAACCACGTACCAAGGGCCACCTGAGAGGCCGAGGCCTGAACGTTGACCAATGGTGTGAAACCAAACGCCTTTGTGTTCGCCTTTTTTCTCATCCGTTTCAATTTCGATGATATCGCCCTGCTTTTCACCCAAGTGAAAACGAACAAAGTCGGGATAAGAAATTTTGCCGAGGAAGCAGATCCCCTGTGAATCCTTGCGGACTTTATTGGGTAAATCGTATTCTTCAGCGAGTTCACGCACACGACTCTTCATCAATGAACCAATGGGGAACAAAGCACGTGAGAGCTGAGCCTGACTTAGAGAAGATAAAAAATAGGTTTGATCCTTAACTGGATCGGGAGCGCGGAGCAATTCAAAAATGCCTTCTTCATTTTCTTGAACTTGAGCGTAGTGACCCGTGGCCACTTTATCGTAAGTTTCGTCAATCGCATCGAAAAAGGCACCGAATTTGATGCGCTCATTACAGAGAATATCTGGACTCGGGGTTCTACCTTGTTTGAGCTCAGCCAAAACGTAGGAAACAACGCGATCCATGTATTCTTTTTGAAGTGGCACAACCTGCAGAGGAATATCGAGTTCCTCACAGACTGCACGCACGTATTGCATGTCTTCTTCCCAAGGGCACTCCCCGAGGAAAGCGAGTTCATCTTCAAGCCAAATCTTGAGGTAAAAGGCCGTGATCTCGTGACCGCCTTCTTCTTTGAGAAGGCGTAAAGCCACGGAGCTATCCACCCCTCCCGAAAGAAGCATAGCAATTTTCATTTTTTAGCCCTGCATCTTTGGCTTGGGCTTCGGCAAGTTGAGCTTGAGGTGAAGTTCCTTAAGCTGATCTTGCGATACTGGTGACGGAGCGTTCATCAACAAATCTTGAGCTGAACCATTGAGTGGGAAAGCAATGATTTCGCGAATGCTTGGCTCACCAAGAATAAGCATAACCATACGGTCAACACCCGGCGCAATACCTGCGTGAGGAGGTGCACCATGGCGGAAAGCATTGATCATACCAGAGAAACTCGATTCAACTTCTTCAGCTGCGTAACCCGCAATTCCGAAAGCTTTGAGCATGATGTCAGGACGGTGGTTACGAACTGCTCCAGAGGAGAGCTCAATACCATTACAAACGAGGTCATATTGCCAAGCGAGAACGTCGAGTGGATCCATTGTTTCGAGTGCTTCCATCTCGCCCTGAGGCATAGAGAATGGGTTGTGACTGAACTCAACTTTCTTAGTCTCGTCATTGTATTCGAACATCGGATAATCCACGATCCAGCAGAATTTGAATTCTTTTTCGTCGAGGAGATTGAGGCGTTGCCCCAATTCATCGCGAACTGCAGCACAAATGCGGCAAGCATTCTTTTCTTTGTCAGCTACGAAGTAAACCACGTCACCATCTTGTACATCGCAAGCTTCTTTGATGCTATTGATTGTTTCTTCTGAAAGGAATTTAGCAATGGGGCTACGGAGCTCACCATTTTCGAAAATGAGGTAACCGAGACCTTTTGAGCCAACCGACTGAGCAAAAGTAATCATTTTGTCGTGGAACTTACGAGAAGCACCCGCGTGATTCGAAACTTTCATTGCGCGAACGACGCCACCTTTTTTCACTACAGAAGCAAAAGCGGTGAACTCAGAATCGACAAATGCAGGAGATATATCGCTGATAATAATCGGGTTACGTAAGTCAGGTTTATCAGAACCATATTTAAGCATAGATTCTTTGTAAGGGATGCGAACGAATTCTTTTTCGTCTGTGGTCCAAGGAGTGAACTCTTGGAAAGTACCAATGATCACTTCTTCGATGACTTTGAAAACGTCATCTTGTGTTGCAAAAGACATTTCCATATCCAACTGATAGAACTCACCAGGTGAACGGTCGGCACGAGCGTCTTCGTCGCGGAAACAAGGCGCAATCTGGAAATACTTATCAAAGCCAGAAACCATGAGCAATTGCTTGAACTGCTGAGGCGCCTGAGGTAGCGCGTAGAATTTACCCGGATTTAAACGCGAAGGAACGAGGAAGTCACGTGCACCCTCTGGCGAACTTGCCGTGAGGATTGGAGTCTGGAATTCGTTGAAGCCGAGGCCAGTCATACGTTGACGGAGGCTCGCAATAATTTTGGCACGTGTGATGATGTTATGGTGCATACGCGAAGTACGCAAATCGAGGTAACGGTGCTCGAGGCGCATGGCTTCAGGCATTTCCATTTCGAGAGCCACATTAAAAGGCATGTGCTCAACGAGGCTTTCCATTTTCAATTCTTTGGCAATGAGCTCAACTTCACCCGTAGGAATTTTGCTATTGAAAGTTTCTTCGTCGCGGAGAACAACGTCACCCGTAACAGTAATAACGGATTCGAGTTTCCAGTGGTGAACATCCATGTGAAAATCTTCTTGGGGGTTGATGACAACCTGAGTAATTCCGTAGTGATCGCGTAAGTCAATGAAAACAATACCACCCATATCGCGCACGCGGTGAATCCAACCAGAGAGGCGGGCTCCTTGCCCAGCGTCATCTTTGCGCAAGTCGTTGCAGGAGTGACTTCTGTAAGTATGCATATTAAACCTGTATATAACTTTTTATCTATTAAAATCTTAAGAACCCGCAATATAGGAGAACATTTTAGTATTTCTACAGGGCTAGACAAAGAATTGGGCAATTGCAAAAGCCTCAAAAATTTAGGCAAAATCATGGACTTCTTAACATAAGTAATTTAATCTTCACCAATTTTTCAAAAATTATTAAAATGTTCTTTATAAAGACCTTCTAAATATGGTAAACAGCCTATTTTTGGAACATATATGAAATCACAGTACAAGAAGAATCTTCACTTCGACTACCAAAAAGCTCTTATCGACCTCCGCGGCCCCTACCAAGAGCACAAGCACAAGCTCAAAATCGACCTCCACTGCCACGACTACAATAGCGATGTTCCCGATGAATTGTGGGGACGTTTACTACAACTCAGAGAAACTTGGGTTACGAGCGAGGAACTCTTTGACTGTTTGAAGCGTAATCGGACAGACGTGACCACAATAACTAATCATAACAACGCTCGTTCATGTTGGGATATGCTCGAAAAAGGCCACGATGTCTTACCCGGCGCTGAATTCACCTGCTTTTTTGAAGAGTACAATCTGTATTTACACGTCCTCGCCTACGGTTTTTCTCCTGCTCAAGAAGAAAAACTCAATGAACTCAGAAAAAATATCTTTGCCTTCGCCGCTTACTGCCGCAAACACGAAATCCCCACTATTCTTCCTCATCCTCTCTACTTTTACTCCAAAGGTAAAGAACCCCCCATGGAAGCTTATGAAAAGTTAGCGCTGATTTTTGAACGTTTCGAGGGGCTCAATGGCCAACGTGACATTTGGCAAAACCTCTTAACAGTTGAATGGATTCGATCCCTCACGCCTGAAAAAATTGAAGCCCTAGAGAAAAAGCATAATATTTCTTCAGACATCTATTGCCGTAACCCCTACAAAAAGAGTATTTCTGGTGGAACTGATGATCACCTAGGCATTTTAGCGGGCTCTTGCGGCACGACGCTTTATGTCGATGATATCATAACGGGAACTCGCATGCTCAAACCATCTGAGCTCGCATTAGAAGCGATCTGGAGAGGTAACTTTCATCCCTATGGCAATATTGCCGATGAAGAAAAATTAACTATTGCCTTTCTTGACTACCTCTGCCAAGTTGTTCTTAACATGAAAGACCCAGGGCTCGTTCGCCTGCTTATCCACAAAGGAAGTCTAAAAGACAAAGCCGCCTGCTTTATATTGGGTAATGGACTTCTAGAACTCCAACGTCACAAGTACACAACCAAGTATCTCAAGACTTTTCACAAAGCCCTCCAAGGCCATAAACCGAGCTTCCTTCTCGGCCTTGCCGCGCCAAAAGAGTATAAACAATTTATCACCCCACTTGTGGCACTTTCCCAGGCAAGTAAAAGTAATGACCGCGAAAAATTTGAAAACGAATTGCACAAGCTTGTTCCCAACATGTTCACTAAAGTGAGTAAGCTCATCGGTGATCGAGTTCAAAGTGAAATCACCCACTTCCAAAAGCGCCGCGAATTTAAGAGCCCGAAATTCGAAGTTCCTCTTCACCTGCGCCATCTCTTTAAGAATTTCACCAAAAATGATCAAGGTTTCAACTTAGGTAAAACCCTTGATAAGCTCAGTTTCCCCGCGCTCTTTTCTCTCATTCTCACTAGCGCAAAGTTGGTGGCATCCCGCGCTCTCAATAGCAATCATGATTTCCTCAACAAATTTGCTCATCACTTAGGTCGTTATGAAAAAGATAACAAAATCCTCTGGCTAATTGATGGACATGAATACTATAAGGACACCAAGGCTTGGTCAGACCTTAAAAGTCGATGTGAAAATGCCGCGATTAATATTGAATTCATGATCTGTTCACAAGGCATTCCAACTGACCCTAAGATTAAATACACTCATTCACTCACAACTCTCGACCTTCAGGAAGAACTTGTCCCAGAAAAGATTGCCATCCCCGATTGGTTTGAGTTGCACACTAGCTTTAAAGAGGGAGATTTTGATCAAGTCATATGTACAGGTGAAGTCATGGGGCTAGCGGGATTATTCCTGCAACAGGCCTTCTCAATTCCCGTCTCTCTTCATATACAAACTGACTGGTTAGCCCGAATTGACCACCCATCTAAGCCGACGCCCTATTTTTCTCAAGTACGTCGTTACCTCAGGGCCTTTTACGGGATTTTTGATAACTTGCTCTGTTCTTCAGAAGCCGTTCATAAAAGGCTTTTGCATCAAGACATGGACTTTAAGGAGGAAGAAATTGATTTTTTTGCAGAGACATCCCTACCCAAATGTCTATTCCCAAAAAATCATTGCTCCCTTGAACCCCCTGCAGAAGAAAAGGCTAAAAGTTCTAGCTTCTTTGAAGATTTCTTAAAAGTTTAAAATGAAACATTTGCTTAGCAGGGATATTGCCCTGCCTGAAATGGACATCTTACTTGGTTTAATCGAAAACAGAAACTTTGATTTCAAACTTGAAGTGCTGGATGAAATTGAGCATAAAAATCACAGGTACCCCATTTACGGCTTAGTGGCAGGCAATCCCGATCCCACTGCACCTGTATTCTGTATGACTGCTGGAGTTCATGGTCTCGAACGGATTGGCACACATGTGGCGCTCTCCTTTCTCAAGTCATGGCTCTCGCTCGGTTCATGGTCGAAATCACGTAAATCTCTACTTCGTAAAATGCGCTTCGTCGTCATCCCGATAGTCAACCCTGCAGGAATGGCACTCAAATCTCGTTACAACGCTAATCGTGTCGACCTTATGCGCAATGCCCCACTCAATAGTCCCGATCTAAAAAAACACCAACTCTGGGGTGGTCAAAGTTATAGCCCTCGCCTCCCTTGGTTTAGAGGGAATAATGGTTTAGAAAAAGAATCTCAGGCTCTTATTAACTTTGTGAAAAAACATACTTTCGAAAGTAAGTGTACCATTAGTCTTGATCTCCATTCGGGCTTTGGGCTCCGCGACCGCATTTGGTTTCCTTTTGCCCATACGACAAGCGAGCCTCCCTGTCTAGTAGAAATCTACAAACTGCGCCGCTTACTGCGAGAAGGTTTCCCCTACCACGCCTATAAATTTGAACCACAAATTCGCCATTACCTCATCCATGGTGACCTCTGGGATTACCTCTTATTAGAGCATGAAAAAAGCTCTAATTCAGGAATCTTTCTTCCCTTGACCCTGGAGCTCGGTAGTTGGCTATGGCTCAAAAAGAACCCCCGTCAACTTTTTTCAATGACAGGCTATTTCAATTCCATGTCGGCTCATCGTTACGAAAGAGTATTGCGCCGACACATTATGCTCATTGGCTTTTTGATGGAAGCCTGTATAAGTTCTAAAAAATGGATCCCACAAAATGATACCGAACGACACACCATCCTCGAGCTCGCCCGAAGTAAGTGGTACAGCTAAAAAGCAATTTATTCTTCTCCGTGGCCTCTGCCGAGATGCTGGTCATTGGGGAGTGTTACCGAATCACTTAGAGAAACACTTTTCCGAAGACGAAGTTCACTGCCTCGATCTTCCAGGTAACGGGATTTTTCATGAGCATTTAAGTCCTGTAAAAATAGACGATTACGCAGAACACCTTAATGAATTAATACAAAACTTAGCTCATTCGGATAATCGTTATTTTATTGGCGTCTCATTTGGTGCCATGGTGGGACTACAATATAGAAATCAATTCTCTAGTGAGATCAAGAAATTCTTTTTGATTAACACGAGCCATGGGGGACTTTCTCCCTTTTGGCAACGAATGAAGTTTAAATATTATCCGCTTATCCTTAGTCTTCCTTTGATCCCCTCTTTAGAAAAGAAGCTTTTGGATGTGGTCTGTAACCTCAATGGTAAAAATGAAGCTACCGCCAACAAATGGCAAAAGATCAGAAAGCAACGACCTGTTCGTCCCCTTAGTTTTATCAAGCAACTTCGGGCTGCGGCCGCCGCAAAACCTGAGCTCATTGTCAATCAAGACGATCTCATTATCCTCAGTTCAATTCAAGATCGCTTTGTGAGCCCTCAATGCAGTAAAATTTTGGCAAAAACTTTAAAAGCTCCTATGGAAACACATGATACAGCGGGTCATGACCTACCCGAGGACGCCCCTGAGTGGACTTTACAACAGATCGTTGAATACCTAGCCTAGTAAAACCAAATACATCTTTGCTCACTCAGCTTACTATTGATTTTGTCAATAGTAAGTCCACATATAATTGATTTCATGGAATCATTTTCTTGCTTTAACTTAATAGCGTCAAAAAACCAAAGTGGGCGTTATTATGAAAAGCAAAAAAATCTGTATCGAAAACCTTCTTGAAGATAAAGCGATCTTCGAACTTTCAGCTCCTCTTCTCAATAAAGTACTGAAATTTAATAAGTTAGACGATGTCTACCAACAAATCGAAGATAGTCCAACGAGTGAAGAGTTTATCGACCAGGCTTTAGATATTCTAAATATTCAACTTGATTTGGATCATCAATCACTCGCCAATATCCCCAAAACTGGCCCTGTATTGGTCGTCGCTAATCACCCCTTCGGTGGCATCGATGGTCTCATCTTACTCCGCCTGATTAAGCACGTGCGTCCCGATGTCAAAATCATGGCCAATCACTTTTTATCACAGATTGATGCCGTCTCCCAAGATTGCATTTATGTGGATGCTTTTAACAGAAATAATGACAAAAACCATCGCCCCATGCGCGAATCTTTGCAACACCTAAAAGACGGTGGCCTACTCGCGGTTTTTCCCGCTGGGGCCGTTTCTCATTATCATCATGAAGACCACCGCGTCAGCGATGATGAATGGAATCCAGCTATTTTCCGTTTAGCCAAAATTGCAAAAGCCAATGTCGTCCCAGTGCATTTCAAAGGCCGCAATAGTCTCTTGTTCAATGCTCTCGGCATGATCCATCCCTTAGTGCGCACCGCACTACTCCCCCGCGAATTGAGTCGCGAAAATCGCAAAGTTAAGGTAAAAATTGGCAGTGCTATTAATCCACCTAAAATCAAATCATTTGATAATGAACTTGAGGGCATTGCCTTTCTACGTCTCCAGAGTTTGCTGCTCAATACTGAGCTCAAAAAGAAAGATTTTGATATGAGTGATACGGATCAGGCTCCAATCATTGACGCCATTTCCAAAGAAGTTTTGAAGAGAGAAATCAGTCACCTACCCCCCTTGGCAAAGCTCCATAGCTACAAAGAATTTGATGTGTACTGCAGTACATCAGACAAAATCCCTCAGTTGATGCGGGAAATTGGACGTTTACGAGAAATTACTTTCCGTCGAGCCAATGAAGGGACAGGCAAAGAACTCGACCTAGATAAATATGATGATGCTTATGAACAACTCTTCATTTGGAATCGCGAAGAAAATGAAATCGTTGGTGCCTACCGCATTGGTCGCCTCAATGAGCTCGGACTCAAAGGTATGTATACCTCGAATTTTTATAATTTTTCCCCTGAATTCTACGATAAGTATCAGCAAGGTTTGGAAATGGGCCGCTCTTTTGTTAGTCCCGATTACCAAAGAAAACCGTATTCTCTGCTTCTCTTGTGGAGAGGTATCGGCGCCTACATGATGCGAAACCCGCAATACCGTTACCTCATTGGTGCCGTATCGGTAAGTAGTGATTATAGCGCCGTGTCCCGTGCACTCATTGCTGAGCTCTTATTGAATGATAATCAGTCTGTGAGTTCAAAACAAAAAGCTAAACTTCACAAGTTTAATCGCGAGATTCGCCGCTATTGCAAAATGCTCAATATCTCGAATCCCGAGCAATTATCAGCCCTGATCAAAAATATTGAACCAGACAACAAGGATATCCCTCCCCTCGTGAAGCATTACATGAAACTTGGAGGCAAATTTTGTTCTTTCTCAGTAGATGAACACTTCGGCGGTACACTCGATGGCTTGATCGTTGTCGATTTGCCCAAGGCTCCCGCCAAAAGCCTGCTCACTTATCTCGGAGAAAATTATCAAAATTACTGCGATCAACACTGCAGTCCAAGCTACGTGTAATTGTAAAACCGCTCAAGTCAAAACTTAAAGGTCACAGATTTTTCTGTGACCTTTTGTTTTGGGGGTTTAATTTTTGTATTTAACTTCGCTTCCCCAAGTTTTATTCAAGCAATTCCGGCATATACTTTCGTGATAAAATCTGTATGCTTTGTCCTACGACTTGATGTAGATCCTTTTAAGTAATAGATTTATGTAATCAATAATCAGGATATAAAATGAAAAAAGCACTCGGCGTATTTATGACCGGCCTATTAGCGATGGTATTCGCTTTTGGTGATGTGCCCCTTTATGCCTGTGCAAAGCAGAATTCACTACACATTTTAAAATCCTGCTGTGCTAAGAAACTGGAAGTTAAAGTCAAGAAAAGTTGTTGCGGATCCGAAGAAACAACTGAAAATCAGCCAGGTGAAATTCTCAGCGAAATTTGCTGTAACTCGATTGATCATCAACTTACCATGCCCTTTGTAGCAGCCGGTGATGTAGAAATCAACTTAGCTCAAGGTGATAATTTAGAGCTTTATGTGGCTTTCTATGAACCCGTATTACCTACAAATCTACTAAATAAACTTGGTAATAATAAGAGTCCTCCGAGGGATACTTTTATTGCCCTCTCTTCGAATAAAGCCCTCTTTATTCTACACAACGCTTACCTCTGTTAATTCACTTCATGACGGCATGAAGCTTGCTGCGCGTAGACGCACTGAGCCTTCATGTTTTTTTCTGTGCCTATACCTTTGTCATAGGCAATATCTTGATTCATTAAAACTCGAGAAAAATCATGAAGTTATTAATATTTACAACTGTACTACTTTCAACTTTTATCGCTGAAACAAAGCCAAAAACTGACTCCACTTTAATACAAGATAAGGTGAAGGTTAAAAACTCCCTTGAAGCTCAAGCTCCGTTAAGTTTTGAGCATGACGAGCAACTATTAAAATTAAAAAAAGAAGCTTTAGCAAATAATCCCTCCATCCGAGCTGCTTATAATAACTGGCAAGCAGAATTTTTGAAGGTTAATACCGCTGGTGACCTCCCCGATCCCTTTGTCAGTTTTACACATTATTTTGAAGAAGTAGAAACCCGTACAGGCCCACAAAAACAAGCTGTAAATCTCATCCAAAAACTACCTTGGTTTGGCAGACTTGATCTACAACATTCCACACAATCTAAAAAAGCACGCGCCGCACAAGCTGATCTGCAAAGCAGAACTTTAAAAGTATTTAAAGAATTGGAACAGCTCTATTACGATTTTTATTATCTTCAGGAAGCCTCACGCATTGCGCGCGAAAACAAAGGCCTCTTACTGTCCTTTGAACCCATTGCTCGTAACATTATAAAAACTGGCCAAAGCTCTAAAGATTTGATTAAGCTACAAGTCGAACTCGGGCACATAGAAAATCGTATAGCGCACCTTAAATTGCGTTATATGCCCCTTAAATCCCGCATGAATGAATTGCTGAATCTCGCGCCAGGAACGGCTATCACTTTTACTGCAAAACCTCACAAGATAAGTACTCTAAAATCCAAAAAAGAACTTCTTCATGCTATCTATGCGAATAACCCAGAGCTCAAGAGCTTTGAATTTAAACTGAACTCAGCATCGGACCAAATTCTCTTAGCCAAAAAAGATCATTACCCTGATTTTTCTGTAGGTGTGAAATATATCCGCACCAGTGGTGGTGATACAACACACCCTGACGATGGAAAAGATCCGATTATGCTGACTGTAGGGATGACTATACCCCTCAACCAAAAACGCTATAGTGCACTGGAACAATCAGCTATCAATCATCGCGAAAGCCTCGCAAATTCCAAAATAGGCAAGCGAAGAGAACTCGAACGCGCACTGACGACAACGCTTTTTGAGCTCCAAGATAGTGCGCGAACTTATCGCCTTTACACTAATACTTTAATACCTAAAAACAGCCAGTCATTAAAGATCACCCTGCAGTCCTACCGCAACGGAAAATCCAGCTTTTTAGAATTGATCGATATTCAACGTCAGCAATTGGATTTTGAGCATATGCAGAAAAAGGCTGAAACACGAATTTACAAACAATATGCAAGGCTAAGAGAACTCGCCGCAAATGAAAATATTTATGGAGAAGCCCAATGAAACGAAAAGTAATTTTAACGGGAGTATTTTTAGGGGCCATAGTGCTTAGCTCTGGTATTTCATTTTTAGTTGGCCGAAGTACTCAAACAAGTACAGAACAAGGACTTTCCAAGTCAAGCGAAGATCTTTCATCACCAAAAGAAGAAACTATTTGGACATGCTCCATGCACCCACAATTTAAACTCAAAGATAAAGTCCCCTGTCCCATTTGCGGCATGGAACTTATTCCTCTAAAAAAGGGCGGTGAGCAATTGGGGGAACGTGAGTTGCGCTTGAGTCCCTATGCAGAAAAACTGGCTGCTATCACTGTTAGACCTGTGGAAAAACGTAGGGTTTCTATGACGGTAAAAATGCTTGGTAAAGTAAGCTTCGATGAAACTCGCCTTAAGCAAGTAAGTGCTCGTTTTGGCGGACGTTTGGATCGCCTCTTCGTTGATTACACCGGCGTTCAAGTTAAAAAAGGCGATCATTTATTTGAGATATATTCCCCAGAACTGATGACCGCTCAAGAAGAATTGATACAGGCACTCAAATCTGCTGAAGAAATGAAAAAGTCGGATATCACAATCGTACAGGAAAGTTCCGCTTTGGCTATTCAAGCGTCGCGTGACAAGCTGCGCCTATGGGGACTGACCGCTACACAAATTCAGGAAATTGAATCCAGCGGGCGCACCTTTGAGCATTTGAGTAAATACTCACCCATGGCAGGTGTGGTCATTAAAAAGCATCTTAAGGAAGGGGCATATGTTAAAGAGGGCGTACCGGTGTATTCGATCGCAGACCTTAGTAAGCTTTGGATTGAACTAGAAGCCTATGAAAGCGATTTACCCTGGTTACATTTTGCGCAGGCAGTTAGCTTTGAAACTCAAGCTTATCCTGGAGAATTATTCAAAGGACAGATCAGCTTTATTCATCCTGTACTCAATCCAAAAACACGTACGGTTAAAGTACGTTTGAATGTGGACAACAGTGACGGGCGGCTCAAGCCAGACATGTTTGTCAATGCCAGCGTAGGTGTAGAACTCAGCCAAAAGGGTCAAATGGTGGATAGCTCATTAGCCGGGAAATGGATAAGCCCCATGCATCCAGAAGTTATCAGTGACAAGCCTGGATCCTGCACAGTTTGTGGAATGGATTTGGTCCCCGCCGAAGAACTGGGCTTCACTCAAAAAAGAGAATGGAAAATCCCTCTTGTTATTCCTGCCTCCTCCGTGTTAATCACGGGTAAACGCGCCGTCGTTTATGTCCAAACTAAGCGCGGTATCTACCAAGGTCGAGTGATTACCCTTGGACCCCGAGCAGGGGAAGATTACATCGTTAAGCAAGGCTTAGATGAAGGTGAATTAGTTGTCACAAATGGAGCTTTTAAAATCGATTCTGCCTTACAAATTTTGGCGAAGCCCAGCATGATGAGTCAAGAAGAAGAGTTGGAGGAATTAAAAACCATTGAATTACCACAAGATACTCTTGAACAGCTTTATCCTGTACAAAAGGCTTATTTATCTCTTAGTCGGGATCTGAGCCAAGATAATTTCAGCCAAATCAAAGAGTATCGTGCCGAGTTAACGCAAGCCATCAATGCTTTGCAAGTATCAAAATTAAGTCCGGATGTAGCGCTTTTATTAAACAAACGCCTAGATCAGCTAAAGCTGAAAATGAATCATATTAGCAATAGTGATAGCCTAAAAATTGCACGTTTACGTTTTGAACCCTTATCAAAGCAGATGATTCTTTTAACAAAGCAGTTTGGCAGTACTCAAACCATTCGAATCGCTTTTTGCTCCATGGCATTGAACGATCAAGGTGCTCAATGGTTACAGCTAGCTCACAAAATCGAAAACCCCTACTTCGGGAGTGGTATGTACCGCTGTGGTGAGATTCAGCAGGTCATAGGAGAAGATGATAAGTCAAACTCCTTAAATGATGATCCGCAAATCAACTCAAACAGTGAAAAAACTGAAATGACAAGGGCCCACGAAGCTCATAAACAAACTCCGCCTAAGGAGGAAATAAGTTCTGAATTAATGACTCCAGAAGATCGCGCTTTACAGGCTTACCTCAATATACAGAAATCACTGAGTAAAGATCAGTTACCTTCCGCCAATGATGTTGAAGTTCAAACAAAAAATCTGCGTGTTCTCTTGCCACAGAACAAGAAAATAGATTATTTGGCCCACATGCACCACAAAGATCTAAAAGGCGCCCGTGCGGACTTTAAGATCTTATCTGAAATCATGATACCGCTTGCTGAAAAAGGCCATTTCAAATCCACTGTGCGCAAAGCCTACTGCTCCATGGCTTTTGATGATCAAGGCGCCAGTTGGCTACAAACTGCCGAGCGCGTTGAGAACCCTTATTGGGGTTCCCAGATGTACCGCTGCGGCAGCATTAAAAAGAATATTCCCCCTAAGAACAGTGAAGACAAGATGGAGCATAAATCCCATCAAGTGGAAGTGGAACAAGCTGTAAAGCATAAGTCTGAAACTCACGCGGCAACTACCGAAATGCTACAGGCTTACCTCAATATACAGAAATCACTGAGTAAAGATCACTTACCTTCCGCCAATGATGTTGAAGTTCAAATAAAAAATCTGCGCGTTCTCTTGCCACAGAACAAGAAAATAGATTCTTTGGTCCACATGCACCACAAAGATCTAAAAAGCGCCCGTGCGGATTTTAAGATCTTATCTGAAATCATGATACCGCTTGCTGAAAAAGGCCATTTCAAATCCACTGTGCGCAAAGCCTACTGCTCCATGGCTTTTGATGATCAAGGCGCCAGTTGGCTGCAAACTGCCGAGCGCGTTGAAAACCCTTATTGGGGTTCCCAGATGTACCGCTGCGGTAGCATCAAAAAAGTTTATTCGGAGAGTAAAAAGTGAGTGATTCGGATAAATTAGGCCTTATTGACCGATTGATTCGTTTCTGCCTACTCAATAAGCTGCTGGTGTTCCTACTGGTGTCAGCCGGTTTGATCTGGGGTATCATGGTGGCGCCCTTCGATTGGGAAATTGAGGCCCTGCCTCGCGATCCCGTTCCTGTAGATGCTATTCCCGACATCGGTGAGAATCAGCAGATTGTCTTCACTCGTTGGCCAGGTCGAAGCCCTCAGGATATGGAAGATCAAGTGACTTATCCACTCACCACGGCTTTATTGGGCGTTCCCGAAGTCAAAACTGTACGTAGCTTTTCCATGTTCGGCTTTAGTTCGGTCTACGTTATCTTTAACGAAGACGCCGAATTCTATTGGTCGCGAACACGTGTGCTCGAAAAGCTCAATGCTCTTCCAGCTGGGACGCTGCCCGACGGCGTCAAGCCCATGCTCGGACCCGATGCCACTGCGCTTGGGCAAGTTTACTGGTACACACTCGAAGGGCTGGACAAAGAAGGGAATCCGACTGGTGGCTGGGACCTACATGAATTGCGCTCTATCCAAGACTGGTATGTACGTTACGGTTTACTAGGTGCTGAGGGCATTAGTGAAGTCGCGTCTGTTGGCGGTCATGTTCAAGAGTATCAAATTGATGTTAATCCCGACGCCTTACGAGCACATGGAGTCACTCTAGATCAAATTTTTAAATCTGTACAAATGTCTAATATTGATGTTGGTGCTCGTACAATTGAAATCAATAAAGTCGAGTATGTCATCCGAGGACTGGGCTTTATCAAAAGCCTAAGCGATATCGAAAAAACCGTCGTCAAAGTCAATGAAAATATACCTCTTCTGATTAAAGATGTTGCAACTGTCAGCCTAGGTCCTGCCTTACGCCGTGGCATACTCGATAAAGAAGGAGCTGAAGCCGTCGGCGGTGTGGCCGTGGTACGCTACGGTGACAATCCACTGGCAGCGATCAAAGCGATTAAGGAAAAAGTAAAAGAGATCTCACCTGGGCTACCTTCTAAGGCGGTGATCGACTTCACTCAAACCGATAGTGACACCGTTAAAAACTTTGCACTTGAAAATGGTTTTGACGCCTATGGTGAAGATGGAAAACTTAATCAAGATTCTTGGAAAAATTTTCTGACTAGCGGTCAAGATCCTCCAGAATGGCTCAAACTCAGCCAAGTTAGCATCGTACCTTTTTATGATCGTTCCGGACTAATTTATGAGACTCTAGGAACGCTTGAAACTGCGCTCACCGAAGAAATCCTGATCACCATCATCGTCATTTTGGTAATGATGATGCACCTACGTAGTTCAGGCATTATCTCGATCACCCTTCCATTCGCGGTGGTACTCTGTTTCATTGCCATGAAAGTTTTCGGTGTTGATGCCAACATCGTCGCACTCTCAGGCATTGCCATCGCTATCGGTACCATTGTGGATATGGGGGTGATTATTTGTGAAAACATTTTGAGTAACCTAGAAAAAGGTGAACGCAAGCGATCTATGTATGAGATCGTTTTTGAATCTACGAGTGAAGTCGGAGGCGCTGTACTTACTGCTGTTTTGACTACTGTAGTCAGCTTTTTGCCAGTATTTACCATGGAGGGCGCAGAGGGGAAACTCTTCAAACCATTAGCCTACACAAAAACTTTTGCACTCATCGCCGCAGTTATTGTCGCCCTGACCATCACACCCGTTCTAGCTCAACTACTCTATAAAGCACCTATGAAGATAAAAAATGTCCTACTTGGACGTGCTTGGAAATGCAGTACATGGGGCCTTAACCTCACAATTGCTCTTGGCATTTGTTGGATTCTTTCACAACATTGGCTCCCCCTAGGGCCCGCCGCAGGTGAAATGAAGAACTTTGCCGCCGTCGGACTACCCATTGCAGCTTTGCTCAGCTTTTTCCTCTTATGGCAGTATGCCTATAAATGGACTTTGCGCTTTGTTCTGACTTTCAAAAGCTTCTTCCTTATACTGATCGGAATCATTCTAATTTGTGGCTATTCCGCTTGGCTCGGCTTTGAGACCACTTTCGGATGGATGCCCGAAAAATGGAAAAAATCCGAACTTTACGTCGATTTGAAACATCAAGTCCCAGGACTGCAAAAAGAGTTTATGCCCGCCCTTGATGAAGGCTCCTACCTCTACATGCCCACAACAATGGTACACGCTTCTATTGGCGAAGCACTGGATGCCATGAGTAAACAAGATATTGCCTTTAAAGCGATCCCCGAAATTGACCAAGTCGTCGGTAAATTAGGTCGAGCGGAAACGCCCCTTGACCCTGCCCCCATCTCCATGTTCGAAACTGTGATCAATTACAAAGGAGAGTACCTTATCGATGAAGGTGGTCATAGACTGCGCTTTAAGTTTAATGCCTCTGAAATTGATTTCATGCGCGATAGCGAGGGTAATACAGTTCCCGCGACCGACGGCAAAAAATATATTGTTCAGGGGAAATTCATACGGGATGAACTGGGGAAACTCATTCCTGATGACGATGGCATGCCCTTCCGACACTGGCGTTTGCCGCTCGACCCTACTCTTGATGACAACGAAGATCGTGAAACCTGGAGTGGCATCAACTCGCCCGAAGATATCTGGGATGAAATCGTGAAAGCAGGAGAGATCCCCGGTACGACCTCTGCCCCCAAACTTCAACCCATCGCCGCTCGTATCGTCATGCTTCAAAGCGGTATGCGTGCTCCCATGGGCATAAAAGTTAACGGGCCAGATCTGGAGACCATCGAAGCTTTTGGCATCGAACTGGAAAAGCACATGAAAAATGTGCCCGGGGTCAATCCCGCAGCAGTGATTGCCGATCGAATTGTGGGTAAGCCCTATCTGGAAATCAAAATTGATCGTGATGCCATTGCACGTTACGGTCTACATATCAGCTCTGTTCAGCAGGTGATTGAAGTCGCCATTGGTGGTAAGCCTTTAACACGCACTGTAGAAGGCCGCGAACGTTATCCGGTGAGGGTTCGCTACCAACGTGAACTTCGCGACAGCATAGAGGAAATTGATAATATTTTAGTCGCAGGAACTGATGGACAGCAGATTCCTCTTAATCAACTGGCTAAAATTAATTATGTGCGCGGTCCGCAAGTGATCAAAAATGAGGATACCTTCCTCACTGGTTACGTACTCTTCGACAAGCTCAAGGGCTATGCCGAAGTCGACGTTGTCGAGAGTGCTGAGGCGTACCTCAATAGTCTCATTAAGTCAAGAGAACTCATTCTACCCGATGGTGTAAAATATCACTTTGCGGGTTCATATGAAAATCAGATCCGCGCCGAGAAGAAACTACGTGTGGTACTGCCTCTCGCCATGTTTATTATTTTTATCTTACTCTTTATGCACTTTAAAAATATCCCCAATACCATGATGGTCTTTAGCGGTGTAGCTGTCGCTTGGGCTGGAGGATTTATCCTTATCTGGCTCTATGGCCAAAGCTGGTTTTTAGATGGGGAATTATGGGGAATCAATTTTCGCGACCTCTTTAGTATTAAAGCGATCAATCTCTCGGTTGCTGTCTGGGTTGGCTTTCTGGCCCTCTTTGGTATCGCGACTGATGATGGCGTGGTCATGGGGACCTATCTCAAAGATCAGTTCGGCAAAGAAAAATACGATAATATTCATTCTTTACGAAGTGATGTTATTCAAGGGGCACAGCGTCGTATTCGCCCCTGCTTAATGACCACCGCAACCACGCTACTTGCCTTACTGCCTGTACTGAATTCCACTGGTCGCGGCTCAGACGTCATGGTTCCCATGGCCATTCCTTCTTTTGGCGGCATGCTAGTAGTTCAACTCTCTGTCTTCCTCGTTCCTTGCCTCTTCTCTATGGTGAAAGAAGTGCAGTACTACAGCAAATTATCCGATGCCACAATTGATAAAATTTTTATTGTGTTTTTAGCTTTAGGGCTCGGAGTTGGGCTCTATACGGCAGGAACAATGGATATCAGTCTTGATCCAATGTTTATCGTCCTCTGTGGCATTCTCGCTTCCCTCGCCATTCTGTGTACTCTCATTGCCCTCCTTGTACTGCCTATGGACTTCGTCTATATTTGGCGCCGTCTAAGTGTCTGGCTTAAGGAGGAAGAGAATACACAGCAAAGTGAAGAGGAGAACAAAGGTTCCGGAGACTAGTCAATTAAGTACTCTACTTTTGCTTAATCTCTGCAGATAATCTACTTCAAGCATTCTTTCAACTACGGGATGATCTTCATTGCAAAACCCTTAAAGCTAAGCTAGCTTAATCAGCCTCAAGTCGACGTTCGATTTGAGGCTGATTTTAATTTCATCCCGAGGATAACACCCTGAGTAAAAAAATTCGCATTCTAGGTATCGATACCTCGCTTCGTTCCACGGGTTACGGGATTGTGGACCTCTTTGAGAATGGCAGTATGAATGCCATTGATTGTGGCGTTGTAAAAAACAAGGCCAAATTGAGTCAGCTCGATTGCTTGAAACGCCTGCACGTGGCCATCACTCAACTGATTGAACTCTATAAACCCGATCACATCTCGATTGAAGGAACTTTTTATTCTAAATTTGCGAAGACCGCAATGATTCTCGGCATGGCTCGTGGCTCAGTTTTGAGTGCCTTAGCGGGAACGGATCTTCCCGTTTGGGAATATTCTCCCAAACGTGCCAAGCAAGCAATCACCGGTTCAGGCGACGCTTCCAAAGAACAAGTTGCTTTTATGATTGCGGGAATTCTGCAAGCGGATGTTTCTCAAATTAATGATGATGCAACCGATGCTTTAGCGCTGGCCGTTTGTCACGGCCAGGCGATACTTTCCCCTACTTCAGGAAAATTGGGTATTCAGCTTTAGAAACCTTTGCCAAAGGTATCGATAATGAGCTCGCGTACTTCCGCAGGATCAATCTCACTCTGGTGACGATAGATGACTTCTCCACCTGGTTTGATAATGATGGTGTAGGGAATCGGGCCTTCCCATTTCACATCCAAGGCTTTGATTAAACCATCAGCATCTTTGCCATCAAAAATATAATTGTTACTCGCACGACCTTCATTTTTGAGGCCTTTAGAAATGCGACGAGTGACACCCGCATTTTCGCTCTGTAAAAATTTCAGGGCTTTGTCTTTGCGTTTTAAATCATCAATACTGATAGTGATAAGTTCAAAATTGCGGTATTCGAATCGACGATTGAGTTTAACGAGGTCAGGAAATTCCGCCATGCACGGACCACACCAAGTTGCCCAGACATTGATCATACGAATCTTGTCGGTTTTATTTTCTACGAGCTTTTTAACTCCTGCCACGTCAATTTCTTCGAGAGTAATTTCCTGCTTTTCCCAAGCTTCATTATAAGCTTTTACAGCTGATTCTTTTTCAAGCCACTTCGTGCTGCAGCCATTCACTTTCGTATTCGCCACAGGGGGTTCTTTGCCTTCGAGTAAGGCATCAATCGCATTGATGGCATCGTGACTTTTTATATCTTGACCACTCTTGTCGTTATCAAAACGTCCTTGGTAACGCACTTTGCGGTTTTCGTCGAGAATGAAAAAATGGGGCGAAACTCGAGGGCCATAGGCATTGGAGACTTCCTGTTTATCGCCGTCATAGAGGTAGGGGAAATTATACTTCATTTTCTTAGCGCGAATAATCATAGCCTCGTAGCTATCATCTTCCACACTGTAACCTAATTCATTAATACGAACTCCTTTTGGCGCTGCTGAAGAAATAGCGACTAACTGAAAACTCTTATCTTTATAATCATTGGCTAATTTCACCATGCGTTCTTCGTAGGCCTGAGCCGAAGGGCAATGGTTACAAGTAAAGGCCAGCATAAGCACCTTGGAATCTTTGTATTCTTCAATCGTATGCATTTTGCCATCAAGACCTTTTAAATTAAAGCTGGGGCCTTGTGCTCCCACTTCAATAGTTGGCTTTGGTGCCGCAAATAAATTCAGTGCCGCAAAAAATAATATAAATAAATACTTCATCTTCAATCCCTTATTAATTTTTCTGAAATTAATCCCTCAATTCCATTTTGGAACTCCTGCTTACTCCAAAATTTCGATTCAGTTTAGATATAACAGGGTACAGGCCTCATAATTAAAGAGAAATTTATCGTATTGATCATTTTTTAGTAAAATTAAGAAATAGGTGCCTAAATTTCGAGTGTTCATCTAGGCTAGGTCGCTCAGATTGGTCCAGATAATAATATCTAAATAAACTTAACTTCGATGTGCTCAGTTTGACAAAGATCAATAAGTTGAGGAGTTTGTTTTTTTGGATCACGCAAAGCTAAACTTAGATGATTGGGTTTTAAGAGTTTAACAGCTCGTAAATAGCCCTCTTCATTTAAATCTCCTCCTAGAAATTCAGTTTTCCAGCCTTGTTCACGCAAGATAAGTTCTTCCATATGAGCAAAACTAATCTGACTACCAACTAGTGCTCCTACCAATGCGTATTTCCCCGATTCATCTGGCAGAGATAAAAGACCGCCTAAGAAGTAGAAAACTCCTTGTAAGCGTTGCTCCGATCTTCTGAATTGAAATTCGTCAATATTGCCATCCTCATAGGCTTTCTCCCACTTAATAAGTGCCTTTTGAAGGACATCTTTAAAAATAGATTCTAAATTCATACCTGCTAAAAATAGATCATATGGTACAGCTCTTAAAACCTTACCATCACAATCAATTAAGGCTTTATAGAATAAATCCTTAGCTTCATCTATTTTCCCTGATTTGCGAACAGCGCTAATGCCGGAATCCACTACTTCTGGGTTAACTAAAACCTTATTATTTTCTTTGAGGTACTGCTGTAGAGAAAGCAAGGAAATTTTTCTATGACCACCAGAGGTTTTTTCGGCTTTCATCAAGCCTTTATCCACCCAGCGCTTAATACTCGCCTCACTCACCGCCAGGGATTGAGCAATTTCTTTTGGGCTAAATAGTCGTTGATTCATAATTTTCTTCTTTTTCTAAAGTTTATAATTTATAATCCAAATTCGAAATTATCTAAATTCGAAGAAGGAAAATGTACTTTAATAATTTCATCTTAATTCCGATTTGTTGTGAGGTTTAGCAAAGACCATTTGTGCGACGCCAATCACTCTTTCTGAGAATCCACCTTCACAATAGGCAAAATACATTTCCCACATTCTTAGGAAATCTTCTCCGGCCATATCTTTAATTTGAGATCGATGGTCTTGGAGGTTTTTGCCCCAAGCATTAAGTGTGCGTTCATAATCACCCGTGTAATCGCGATGATCCAACAAACGCATATCACTTTCACTTTTTACACAAGACATGACTCGTTCAACTGAGGGAATACAGGAGCCAGGAAAGATGTAACGCTTGATGAAGTCAACTTCTTTGCGCGCTGAATCATAACGTTGATCTGGAATTGTAATGACTTGCATGAGGAAGAGGCCATCCTCTTTGAGTAGTGACGAGCAGGATTCAAAGTAATTTGGTAAGTACTCATGCCCCACGGCTTCAATCATTTCAATGGAAACGAGCTTATCAAACTGACCATCTAAGTCGCGGTAGTCCTGCATAAGCACGGTGATTTTATCTTCTAATTTTTTCTCTTTCACCCTTTCGACTGCTTTGTTATACTGCTCTTGAGAAAGCGTCGTTGTCGTCACTTTGCAGTCGTAATGCTCCGCTGCGTATATCGCTAAAGCCCCCCAACCAGTACCAATTTCTAAAAGGTGATCTTGATTCGAGAGCTGCAGTTTATCGCATATCACTTTAAGTTTATGTTGCTGTGCTTCGAAGAGGCTTGAGTCTGACTTGGGATAAATCGCAGATGAGTACATCATCGTTTCATCCAAGAACAATTCAAAAAAATCATTCCCCAAATCATAATGAGCTTCGATATTTTTGCGAGAACCGCTGCGTGTATTGCGACTTAACCAATGCAGACCACGAAGGAAAGGGTTGATTAGGCGAGGCAGGAAGCCATCAATTTTGTCGACCACATCCATGTTTACTGCAAATAAGCGAATAAACTCGGTTAAATTATTGCTTGTCCATTCTCCTCGAATATAGGATTCTCCACAACCCAAACTTCCACCGAGGACAAAATCGCTAAATACCGAGTTCTGATGAATGTGAATTTCAGCATCAATGTCGCTTCCTGCCTTGCCAAACTCATGACTTTCACCGGCGTGATGCATCACTAAGCGGCCGCGTTTGATTTGCGATAGCACTTTGATGAAAAGATTTTTACAGACTTGATCGGGTAATGATAAACGCTTACCCAAGAGGCTCTTATTCGTTGCTAGTTTTGTATTATCCATGGCTAGGCTCCTTGTGCTCATCGGCACTTAATTTGGGGTGATCGTAAAAGGGAACTTTTTTCATTTTCAAACGCAGTGCTTGATAATAAATCCCCCAAATAACTTTCAGAGGAATGAGTGGATACAGTAAACTATACTTAAGAACTCGAGCTGTTGACCATTCTTGGCGTTCGAGCTGCATATCCACATCAAACATTTGTTTTTCTTTATGAAAATTCTGCATTTTGACAGCTAGTTTTTCCTTAGCTGGACCAAAAGCCCAATGGTAATTAATATCCATGGGCATGAAGGGGGAAATATGAAAATCTTTGTCAAAATCTTTGTAGTTCTTTTCTCGCATATCAATGCAATATGAGTGACGTTGATTCCAGGGCGTATTATTGATTTCGGCAATTATGGCTTTAAGATTTTCATCCTTACCATAACAATAATAAAAACTTACAGGATTATAACAGAGACCGAAATACTGCAAATTTGTCAGAATGCAGACTTCTCCATCAAAATCAAAGGAAAGATCTTCGCTCACTTTTGCACGACAGGCTTGCAAGAGATCTTCTTTAGATGATCGCAGGTAATTCTTTCTCCTAAAGGCAATCATTGAAGGCCACTTACTACGAGAGAGCAAAGGGCCCTTAGTAAACAATTTATTTACTTCATCTAAATTTATCCATGTGAGATAAACTTTATAAGTGAACTCATGCTTTGCAGGTAGGAAACGCCGATGTCTCACCCAACCAGTATAAATTGCAGATTTTGTGAACTTTGTCATTTTGGCAAAACCTCCCTAACGCGTTCTGCGGCATCTAAACCGGACATCACACCATCTTCATGAAAACCAAAACGCCAATAAGCGCCTGCGAAGAAACTGCGATTGTGACCACAAATTTCCTTCTTTCTCATTTGAGCCTCAACTCCTTTCAAAGTAAAAACAGGGTGACTGTACTGAATAGTTTTAATGATCTTTTCAGGTTCAATTTTGTCATAATTTAAACTTACATTATATATCTTTTCACAATCCAATGATTGTAAAATATTCATGTTGTATGTGAGCTTGGCTTGGTCCTCTACCCCAGCTTTTTCTAGGTGATAATTCCACGCTGCATGAGCGAGCTTGCGCTTAGGTAAGACTTTTTCATCCCAATGAAGAATCGCCGTATTTTTATCATAGGGAATGGCTCCCAGAATCTCAGCTTCTTTTGAGTTGCCACCCTCCAAAATCTTTAAGGCTTGATCACTATGGCAAGCAAAAACCACACCATCGAAAAGCTCCTTACCTTGATCGCTTGTGAGTTCAACTCGGTCTTCAAAACGTTCAACTTTGCGAACTGCGCAATTCAAATGAATATTTTCTTTAAAACTCGCGCTCAGGGGCTCAACATATGAATTGGATCCACCTTTAATGACTCGCCAAACGGGTCGATCGTCTACAGATAAAAAACCGTGATTTTTGAAAAAATTTAAATAAAAACGCAAGGGAAATTTTTCTACTGACTCTCTTCCAGCAGACCAAATGGCTGCTGTCATCGGAAATAAATACTTTTCCTTAAACATGGCTCCATAAGGTTGTATAAATTCAGCTAGGCTTGTGGCATCGCTTTCATCTGCGCTTTCTAGCCACTGCAAAGCAGCTTTATTAAAGTCTAGGATATCCTTGATCATTTTCCAAAATTTGGGATTGAGGATATTGCGCCTTTGAGCAAAAAGACTGTTGGTATTCGTGCCATTATATTCGAGACCTGAATCCTCACATTTAACTGAAAAACTCATATCGCTAAACTGAGATTCGACACCTAATTCATCCATGAGTTTAATAAATTCTGGATAAGTCCAATCATTGAAAACAATGAATCCTGTATCAATCGACAAGGTTTTATCGCCCTCAGGCACTTGAATTGTATTCGTATGACCGCCTATGTAATCGGCTTTATCATAGAGATGGACTTCATAATCACCATGCAATTTATAGGCGGTGGTTAGAGCAGAAATTCCCGTTCCAATTATGGCAATTTTTTTCATTTGGCAAAACTCCTGCAAATACGAAATTCCAAAAAGTGAGGTAAGGCTGCTATGAATTTAACTAAATAAGTGAAACGTTTGGGAAAGTGAATCACGGGCTTGCGCTTGATAATTCCTTGGCAAATTTCTCGTCCGGCTCTTTCAGAACTTACCAAAAAAGGCATGGGGAAATCATTCTTGTCGGTCATGGGTGTTTTAACAAATCCTGGGCAAATAATACTCACGTCAATTCCATATTGTGAGAGATCGAGTCTTAAGCTTTTTAAAAAATAATGAGCTGCCGCTTTTGAAGCTCCATAGGCTTCGGCTCGTGGTAAAGCTAACCAAGCCACCGAACTAGCCATACCCACAAATTGGGCTGATTGGCTTTTTTTGAGTAAGGGAAGAACAACTTGTGCCGCTCTGACCATGCCATGAAAATTAATATCCATCATGGTTTCAAAATCTTCTGCTTTTATCTCCACATCATCGACGTATGTGCAATCCCCTGCATTGTAAATAAAAATATCGAGCTTTCCAAATTCTTCAGTAATTTCCTTTGCACAATGATGCCAATCATCCATCGATTTCACGTCGCATTTTAATGCTTTAACTCGCCCTTCAAGTTCTTTAACTACTTGACCATCACGAGATGAAACACACAAACGTGCACCTTTTTGGATTAATTCTTTTGCCACCGCCAAACCGATTCCAGTCTTAGCTCCACATATCCATATTACTTTATTAATCAAGGGTTTATTCACGTTGTGTTCTTCTATTTTGTTGTGTATCCATTAGTAACATTATGGCCCTAAACCAAAAAAAACAAAACAAAAACGTTCAAAACGTTCATTTTTTTTTGAAAGTGGTATATCTTTAAAAAAATTTGGAATATCTATATGTTTAAAAATCAAAAATCAGCTAAAATCAGCTTATTCGTTGTAGGGATCCTCTATGGCATCTTTGGTATCATGTTTTTCTTAGCTCCTGAAAAATTTGCACCATCTCTTGGCTACACGGAGCTCACGGCTAGTTCAACAATTGAAATTATGGCAATTTATGGGGGCTTAGAATTGGCAATTGCCATAGCTGTGTTTGCCGGACTCGCTAAAGGCGATGCCAAAGCTGCAGCATTTGTATGTTTAATTTCACTACTGGGCTTTGCAGGAGGCAGAATCATTGGTCTTGGAATTCATGGGCTGCAAGGTAACCATCTTAGTTTTCTTATTTTAGAATTAGTATTAGCTCTCATGTCATTTTATTCATACAGGAAATTAAGTTCATGAAAAAACGAATTATCGCCAGCTTCATTTCATTCGCCCTCTTACTTTTATTTATTTCTTCTTGCTCAGTCGGAACAAGCGAAGTAAAAACCAGTAGTAAAGATTATTTTCCAATAGTTGGTGGCTTAGACCTCCAAGGAAATGAACAAACATTTCCCAATTGTTTGGAGAAAGATCAAACCATTTGCGTGGTTGCTTATCAGCGTTGGCAACAAGAATGGGTAGATGAATGGTATGTTGAAATTGAAAAAGTTGTAAATGGAAACCCAAAAACCTTATCTTACTATGAAATACCCACTATTTCTAAATTATCCGCCCCTGTTCGATGGTGGATACATCGTGGAATGAGAGGTGGAATTACCTCAGAAAAAATGCGTTCTCAAGTGATTACGATTCATATCGATAAAGAATCATTTAACAAACATCTCGAAATAAATGATGAAGAAATTGTTTACATCTTTATATTAGATAACGACGGTAAAATTATTTATCGTGATAAAGGCCGTTTCTCAGATGAAAAATGGCTTAAACTAGCCAATTACTTGGAGCAATAATGAACTTAAAAACACTCATATCAATGCTAGATAGTGATGCTTTGGATCAAGTCGAAAACCCATCCGACCAAACAGATTTTAAACGTATCCTTCCCTTCATCTTACTTCACTTTGCTGCCTTATCAGCTCTATTGGTAAGTTTTAGCTGGGCTTGTGTTGCCCTACTTGCCTTTTCTTATGTCATTAGAATGTTTGCAATCACCGCATTTTATCATCGCTATTTCTCTCATAAAACTTTTAAAACATCTCGTCCAGTCCAATTTATTTTTGCTTTCCTGGGCTGCGCATCAGTACAACGAGGACCTTTGTGGTGGGCATCTCACCACCGCCAACATCATCGCTTTTCCGACCAAAAAGACGATGCACATTCACCCGTACAGCGATCTTTTTGGTACAGTCATATGGGCTGGTTCTTAACGGAAAAACACTTCCCCACCAATAAAAAATATGTTCGAGATTGGATGAAATTTAAAGAACTCGTTTTCCTCAATCGCTTTGATTGGTTTGCTCCGGTTGTTTACGCTTTGCTTATCATTGCTTTCGGTAAACTCTCTTCGATGTATTTCCCTGAATTAGGTCTCACTGCGGGCAATGCTTTTGTTTGGGGTTTTATTATTTCAACTTTAATTCTATACCACGGAACTTTCACAATTAATTCATTGGCTCACAAATACGGTTCTCGAACCTATGAGACTCGTGACCAAAGTAGAAATAACTTCTGGTTAGCTCTAATTACTTTGGGTGAAGGTTGGCATAATAACCATCATCATTACCCCAATACAATTCGTCAAGGCTTTCGCAAACGCGAACTCGACGTCACCTACTACATTCTCTATATGATGAAATGTGTCGGTTTAGTGTCTGATTTTAAAGCACTACCGAAAAATCTTAAATAATTAATGCAATAATGACACAATTAGGAACTCTATGAAAACTTCTTCCTTTTCAAAAACTTATATCGTAAGACTTCATGAAACTGACCTCGGTGGAATAGTTCATCACAGCAATTACTTTCACTGGATCGAAGAAACTGAATATGCTCTATTTGATCATATAGGTGAAGAAGTTGTAGGTGAATTTGATGAAAGTTTAGAAGGTAGCGGTTGGCCTCGTAGTGAAATGAATGTAAAATTTGTTCAACCGGTAAAGTTTCGAGATGAAATTCGTGTCGACCTCAGCATCAAACGCATTCGCTCTGCCGCAATAGTCTATCAAGTCGATATGTTTCGCCTTAACAAAGACGGCTCAGAGGACAAAGTTCTCACGGGAAACTATACTGCCACATGCTGTCTCTATGATGGAACTTTTCAAAAACCGCCGCGCGTTATTCCTATCCCCGATAGCTTCCTAGTAAAGATCGCAGCCGTTTAAAGCCTTGATTTTCAAAGTTTAAACAGCTATATTTACCCCCGATTACGAGGAGGTAAATCATGAGGTATAAGCCCTACTTTGTCAATAGACATAAACACAACTGGGGATTTCTAAAAAAGAAAAAACGTCACCCGCGTAAAAAGCGCTTGCGTTTAAAATTGGGGAAGCTCAAGGCCAAGCGAATCAAGCCACAAGATAGCTCTATAAAGAAAACTCTTTGCTTATTACTCATTTGTTCTACCGCTTTGAGTTTAATCTTTCCACTCGCATTTTACCTAGTGATCGCGATCTTGAGCATCTGCTTCTTACTCACTTACTGCAAATCCCTCTTTTATAAAGAGGAGAAGCAGTATTCAGTTATGACGAAGGCAGATTCTAATAATTAAGTGCCCTACTTAACACAATCTATAAAGAGTTGATTTAACGGCTTCCAGTCTTTTTCTTTGGCTGACGGAAGATCTCTTGCTATATTTTTATAATAGTCAATTTCATTGGAGATCCATTGAATCAATTCTTCTGATAGATCTATTAAAAAACCTTCTGCTGCAGTTTCTTTCATTTTCATAAAGTTTAAAACTTCATCTAAGCGATCGTTAGACAAACGTTTTGAAGAAGAGAGGAGAAGTTGATATTCTGTTGGGGGCATAGTTTTTTTGTTTGAGATCCACTCACATGCTAAAAGAGGACGTAAAATATAAAATAGTTTTTTTATTTTAATCTGTGTACCTTCTAAATGTGATTCAAAGTTTTTGTTCGCCATTGCTAAATAATGATGCATACCTTTAATAGCACTAAAGTAACCCGGAATTAGTGATTGAATTTTTACATGAAATTCAGAGTTTATCAGGTATGTTTTTGGACTATTTATCCATTCATAAAGTGCCAAGTTACATGAGGCAAAAAGTCGTAGAGCCTTTTGTAAATCCCAACCGCCTAAATCCAATTCCAAGGGAAGCATTAAATCGATAGTATCTGATTTCTTTTCTAAATTTAAGTACCAATTTAATTGATTCACATAAATAAACCTCACGTCCCAATCGCTATCTGGAGATGCAAAACCCCAAGCTCGACTTCCACTTTCACAGGCATAAAGTATTTTAATTTGTTCATTTTCTGCTAGATCACTCAAAGTTTTTTGTATATGCTCTTTCATTTATTTCGAACTTCCCACAATTCATTAATATTTAGTAATAATTCTTTAAGCTTAGATTCATCAACTTCTTCAGGTAGATTTGAGTTCAAATAGCTACTATTTAATTCATCTAGCATGATCTCTACTTTCTGAATAAGTTCGTCATACTGAAATTTACCGTCACGGATATCACAAAGGAGTCGTAATTCCTCACCCTTAAACCTGACCGTGGGTTCTCCCTTCTCTAGAATATTCTTACCGGATAAAAGTAGACGAAACGTATGAAGCATGTTTTTAGCATCGTAATCTCTTAGTCCTTCTTCTTGACCTATCCATCGAGTTTCATTTCGTTTACTACGCCATTCCCAATAATTTTTATGATCTCGGCGAGCACATTCATAAGCTGCTTCATTAAAAAGTAATAAGCCTTTACACAAGAGGTCTTCATCTTCTAAAGGAATTGACTCACAAACTAACTCCCCATTTCTAAAAACGCCTTTGGCTTTGTTCCCATATTCATACAAGCGGTAGAGTGATTGACTGTGCTCAACTGCACTGACATGAAAGTGATTTAGATTTAACTTGCAGGTCTTTAAACTTTGCGGTCGAAAGGGTTTATTGCTTTCCAGAGGAATAAACCAACAAAAATCCTCCCGTTTAGGGGTGTCTATGGGTTGGGGGTTATTGACCCACTTATTTTTCCCTTTGGCTTTTTTAATTTGTGCCCGTGCATAGTTAACATGAGAATCATAAGCTTGCTTTGTAATAAACATTTCGCGCGAAGCAAAAAGCTTTTCAACAATTGGGCTTCTATATAATTCACAATCCATTGGCATCCATAGCATTTCGATAATATTTGGGTTAGCTTTGGATGCAAGTTCTATGAATCTTTTTAAACTGTAATAAACAATATCATTTTTATCATCTGAAAATTGCTTAATGGGATCAACCTCCAACAAATAATACGTCGCCGGAAAAATGAATATACCTTTTATATCTTTGTCACTTCCTGCATGATTGGTTCCATAAGCATGGCTACCTGCAATTGCCTCATAAAGCACATACTTATTTTTGCTTTTCAATAAATCATCTAAATTTTTAAACATCAGTTCCATCCATGTATTACTCAATCTTATACTTTAATCGGTCATTTATTTATATCACTACCTGCTGATTTACGACTTCGTCATTCTTGAGTAAGATCATATTAGAAATTATTGCATAGCGTACAAATAAAAAAGGCGATCCAAATTGGATCGCCTTATTGTCATGGTTTTAGAAGAGTTTAGTAATCGTCGATATCTTCTAGAATCTCTTCTTCATGACGTCTTTCAATATTGCCGAGGTGTTCACCTTTATGGTTGTGGTGAAAGGTTTCGAGTTTTTTCTCGAGCTGGCGATCGAGGCGATCGACGGCATCGGCAATTGATTTATACATGTCATCGGTTTCGGCATGGGCATCTAAATTAATTTTGTTCCCATGGAGAACTATTTCCACTTTGAATTTCCCGTGGCCATGGGAAAGGACAACTTCGGCCTTGTTGAGTTTCGGATAGCTAACGCGCATATTGGAGAGGTGACTCTCTACGCTGTCTTTTAGTGCTTCAGTTAACTGGAGGTTTTTTCCTGATACGATAATATCCATTATATGGTTCCTCTTCTTTGGAGTTTACGTTTGGGAAACTTTTTCCTGTTGGAAGCCACTTCCCACTAATAAAGAACTACGAGAGCGAGTGAAAAGCAAGGAAAAGATTAACAATTCTATAACAAAAAAAGCCTCTTTAAATTTAGAAAAATCAGTCTATTATTAGTCATCTTTTTGAAAGTACGCTACTTACAACGAAATTTGGGATAAAACGCATGAATGTCATAAAAATAAAAATTCTCTCTTATATTAAAAATATGAGGAAAATTATTTTCGCTTGCCCACTTTGTAGTGAAAACAATTCTCTCATTCACGAAGAATTTACGAATGAAGAAACTCTCATTGATTTTCGTTGTCCCAATTGTGCTCGCAGCTTCCGTGGTGACTTTTCAGCTCTACAAGAAATTGAGCAAAGCGTACACGGTAAAAGATGAAGGCAACCCTCTGGATTTTGAGTATTGTCACTGTTTCTCTCTTGGGAACGGCCGGGTGGTTACTCTGGGAAAATGATCAGCTCAAACAAAATAAAGCTCAACTCGAAAGTGAACGTACTGAACTGCTCGAACAAAAGTCTGGTTTAGAGGATCACCTTAGTACAAAGGAAAAAGAACAAATTGAACTCTCTCAGGCACTTGACCAAGAGATCAAAAAACAAGAAGCCCTAATCGAAGCGCATCAACAAACACTCGACGAGTTTAAACGAAGTGTCGAAGAAGAGAAAGAAGAGATGTCGACTCTACATAGCAAGTTGGTTGAAGAGCTACAAAATGAAATCACTAGTCGTGAGATCAAGCTCAAGGAACTCAATGGCCGAATTAGCTTGAGCATGGAAAATAAAATTCTATTCCCATCAGGTACGGCAAACCTTGGGGATCGTGGAACAGAAGTTCTCAATAAAATTAGCGATGCCCTGAGTGAAACCACAGATCACATTATTCGAGTGGAAGGTCATACCGATAATGTTCCTTTATCCGGTAAAGGGCTTTATAAAAATAACTGGGAACTCTCGGCAGCTCGCGCTCTCTCTGTTGTGAAAGAACTACTCATTACTCAGCAACTCAACTCAAAAGATATCGAAGCTGTGGCCATGGGTGAGTTTCATCCCGTTGCAGATAACACGACTAAAGACGGACGTGCCCAAAACCGCCGGATCGAAATTTACCTAAGCCCTAAACCCGAAAGCCAAGTATTGACAGAATCAATATCGGGTGACCCAATTATTGATTAGGGCGCAAACACTCTTATACATATATTAAAGGCAGCTAAAAATTACGGAGCCTAAAAAACCAATGACACCCCAAACACGCCGCTTGATACCTGTTGCATTCGCTAACTTCTTCGGCACACTCAATGATAATGCTTTTAAGAACATTTCTATATTGATTATGGCCATGTCTATAACTGATAGTAGTGAAGAACTGATTTTAAACGCGCGTATTTCCATTGTTTTTACAGTCCCTTTTATCCTCTTCTCTGTATTTGCTGGCTGGGCAGGCGATCGTTTTTGTCGCCACAAAGTCATGGGCTTTGCCAAAGCCTGCGAGCTCCCCATTATGCTCGTAGGCTCTGTAGCTGTTATGCTCTATGATTCGTCAAATCCAAGCCCTCTACTTGGTGGCTTACTCTATAGCTGTGTTTTCCTCATGGCCGTTCAATCAACTTTTTTTGTTCCCGCTCGCGCTAGTATTATGCCTCAGCTTTTTAATGAACAAGAAATCAAAGATGCCAATGGTAAACTCGAGCTTCTCAACTTTGCCGGAATCATCTTAGGTACGGCTCTTGCCGGCGTTTGCGTTACCTACAAAGCTTCTCTCCTCGTTCTCCCCATATTTGCTATTATCGGCTGGTTTTTTATTCGCAAAACTCAAGCTGTTGAAGCCGCAAACCCCACCCTGCCTTTTTCCCTTAACCCGATTAAAGAACTCGCAGGCCCAATGAAAACGATTCGCCAAGATAAAGGCCTTCTTGCAGCAGCCATTGGTGAAACTATTTTTTATAGTATTGGCATTGTCCTCGTTTTCGCGATTCTCACTATGGGTAAGTATGACTTGATGCTCAGCGACATCGAGCGTTCACTCATGTTATTACCTTTGACTTTCGGTATTGGTCTCGGTTGCTTTGTGGCTGGTCGCCTCAATCACACCACTATGAACCGTGGGCTTTGTGTTCCGGGTCTCATGGGCATGACCTTTGCTCTCTGCCAACTTATCTCAACTTCAAATCCAACTATCGCAAGTCTATGGATTCTATTGGCCGGTTTTTTTGGTGGACTTTTCGTCTTGCCAATTAAAGTTTATCTTCAAGAAGAAACTCCTGAGAAAGAACGCATGCGCATTATGGCAGCTGAAAACATCCTCGTTTTTCTCGGTATGCTCTTTACCACATGGTTAACCTATGAATTTGGGAAGCGCAGTGGTGACCTTACATCTCATTCAGTTATTTGGGCTTGCTCCTTAGCACTCGCTTTAACCTGTATTCCGGCCGCAATTATTCTTTCCAACAACTTCCTTAGGCTCCTAGTTTTGGGTCCCATTCGACTCAACTACCGTATCAGAGGGCGTGGTTTAGAAAATGTTCCGCACGATGGTCCCCTACTCTTATTGCCGAATCACTCAACCTGGATTGATGGTTTTTTACTTTCTGCCGCGATTCCACGTAATATCGTGTTTATGATTGATTCCACCTATTATTATAAACCTTTGCTCAAGCCCTTTTTTGAGATGTTTGATTTCCTCCCAGTAAATACCGGTAGAAAGTCAGTTCTTCAGTCCCTCGAAGCTGGGCGCCAAGCTTTGGCCGATGGTAAAGCTTTGTGCTTATTCCCCGAGGGTGTGCTCACTCGTTCTGGTTTCATGAATGAATTTAAAAGTGGTTTCCAGCGCGTACTTAAAGGAAATGAGGACGCCACTGTTCTTCCCGTTTATATGGGAGGCACTTGGGATAGTACCTTCAGCTTGCGCAGTGGCGAAAGACTCAGCCTCACAAATACCGTCGGTCCGCTCCCTCCTAAAATCAGTGTACACGTAGGCGAAGTCGTTCCTCACGATATTCCTGCCCTCGAACTTTGGGAAAAAGTCAAAGAACTCGAGTTTATCGACCACAAAATACGCGCAGATGAAAATGTCCCTGGCCCAGTGAAATTTTTACATCATGCCAAGTTTAATCCCTTTGGTTCCATTTTTATTGACCCCGACAAGGGCCCTATTAAGAATTTGCCTCTACTGATTAAAATTTTAGCGCTTTCCGCAAAAATTAAAAAAGTTCATGGTAAAAAAGAATACACGTCCATCTTACTCCCCAATACAGTGGCTGCAGTGAGTTCTGCTCTTGCTGCTTATTATCAGGATTCCGTTCCCGTATTCCTCAACTCAACTGTTTCAAAAGATGGCTTGGCCCATGCCTTAAAAACAACTGATTGCCAACACGTGATCACTTCCAAGCTCGCCATCAAGAAAATGAAAATTGAGTTGCCGGAGAGCTGCACACCCGTTTACTTAGAAGATATTGCTAAAAGCATTACTAAAGTCGATGTCATCAAAGCCCTACTCAGTATTGCTCGCCCTTCTAGATCAATCTGCAAAGCAAAAATTGATGATACCGCAACGATCCTTTTCTCAAGTGGTTCTACGGGGACTCCCAAGGGTGTTGAACTGACTCACCTCAATGTGAGTTCTAATCTCGACTCTTTGGGAATGGTCTGTGATTTAAATCAAAATGATGTGGTTTTAGGTCACATGCCCCTCTTCCATGCCTTTGGTTACCTATCCGCTTTCTACTTACCTATTAGTCAAGGAACTCCCGCGGTTATGCAAGCGAACCCGCTCGATGCTAAAGCCGTTAGTGAAAATATGGGTAAATATGCTTGCTCAATTCTCTTTGCCACACCGAGTTTCCTCGCTAATTATACGCGTCGTTGTAAAAAAGAAGATTTCAGTAAACTCCGCCTCGTGCTTGTGGGTGCTGAAAAACTTAATGCAAATACCTCAAAAGAGTTCTTTGAAAAATTTGGTGTCCTACCCACAGAGGCTTATGGCGCCACCGAGCTTGCTCCTGGTGTGAGTTTTAATGCTCCCGTAAAAATTTGGGAATTGGGCAAAAAACACTTACGCGATAATTCCGTCGGCCGCCCCTTGCCTGGTATTCAAATCAAAACGGTTAACCCCGATACACTCGAAGATTTAGCCCATGGTGAAGATGGTTTACTTCTAGTGCGCAGTCCAGGCACCATGCGGGGCTACCTCAAAGATCCCGACCGTACGAATGCCGTTCTCAAAAATGGTTGGTATATAACGGGTGATATTGCATCAATCCATCGCGATGGCTCGATTCAGCTTCAGGGACGTCTGTCTCGCTTCAGTAAAATCGCTGGTGAAATGGTTCCCCATGGAGCTGTGGAAGAAGTACTTCATCAGGAAGCTAGTACTGATCCATCACAACTCGCCGTTATGGGTGTTCCCGATGAAGCGCGTGGGGAAAAGCTCATTGTCTTGTTCACTGAACTCGACAAAGACATTGCGGAAATCATTGAAAGTTTGCGAAGTCACGGCCTGCCGAATCTTTGGATTCCACGTCCGCAAAACTTCATCCAAATTGATGAAATTCCACTTTTGGGCTCAGGAAAAGTCGATCTCAAAGGACTTAAAGACTTGGCAATCAAAATGGTAGAAAAACAGAACGCATGAAAATGACCAGGGAAATTTTTACTTTGAAAAATCAATTAGTCAGTTTGATGAAATAGCGATATCGCATTAGATTCAGCACTCGCTTAACTGGACCCTATGGTTTTTATTGTTCAAATCCGGTTAGGTTTAGACACTTTTAATTATAATGTAACAAGGAAAATAAAATGAAAAGAACTTATCAACCTTCAAAGTTGAAGAGAAAAAGAATGTGTGGTTTCCGCGCTCGTATGGCTACAAAGAGTGGTCGCAAACTTATCGCTAGAAGAAGATCCAAGGGTCGCGCTAAGCTTACGCAAGCCTAATTTGGCATCCTGAAAGGTGACTGAACCCTCTCAAGATTCTCACAAAAAAAGCTTAGTTACGCTCAGTTCTGACTTAAGTTTTCCAAAATCGCACAGGCTCGTAAAAGGACATGAATTTCGCTACATGCGAGAAAATGCTGAAAGCATACGCGGGAAGTCCATTATCTTATGCTATGCACCAGCGCCTGACGATCAACGAAGACTAGGAATTGTCGTAAGTAAAAGGTTTCATAAACACGCTGTAAAGAGAAACCGAGCTAAGAGAATCATTCGAGAGGCCTATCGTCACCTTCAGGATAAACTTCCGAATTGCTGGTTTGTCATCATTTCCCGGGCCCATTTATCGGGTAAGAGTTCCATCGAAGTACAGGAAGAACTCTTAAAGCTTATCGACAAAAGCAAATTAGTGTGAAGAAAATAAGTTTGGCTGCGCGCTTCGCAATGATAATTGTGTGGCTTTATCAAAAATGCCTTTCTCCCCTTTTCCCTCCCGTTTGCAGATTTCATCCCAATTGTTCGAACTACTCCCGTCAAGCATTAAGCACTCATGGTTTTTTACGCGGCTTTTACTTGACGATAAAAAGAATTTTTAAATGTCACCCTTTCTATAAGGGCTCGAACTATGATCCAGTTCCTGACAAAAAGGTGACAAAAAGAGAGAAATAACTCTTATGGATAAGAAAGGATTAGCCTGGCTAATTATTCTAGGTCTTTCGCTTTACCTCATTCTCAATACTGAGAACGATAAAATCAATCAAAAGTTTTTTGGTATTGAGCCCCAAGCTGCAGCTCCCGTAGAAGAAAATACGGATACTGCTCTAAGTTCAGATGTAGTTTCACCGACTTCTACGACAAACGAAAAAACTATTGCTGAGCCCAAGCAAGAAATTGCCAAGACTGAAATCAAAGAAGAACTCCCTAAGGAGCTCAATACTGAACTTCCCCTACACACGCTGAGTGTTGGTGAAAATTTCACACTCAATATTCGTCCTGGCCAAGGCCTGAAAGATGCTCAACTCAATGAGTACTTTACAACGAGTGCAAAAGATCAAAACGTTAAAATTGGTGACAAAAATACGCCCAGCTTTAGCCTCTCTGGGGTTGCGGAAAAATGGGAACTCATTGATCTCCGCGTCAAAGAAAAGTCAAATGACAAACTCATTACTGAAGCCGCCTACACTTTTGAAGGTCAAAGTTTTGCTGTTCAAAGTACTTGGGAACTTGAAGAAGATTATCACTTCGCTTTAAACCACAAGCTTATCAATACTTCCGATAAAACTTTAAATGTTAGTGGCCTCTACCTCAACTGCGGTTACATCCAACCCATTCAAATGGGCGAGCATGGCTTCTTTACTCAACAGGCCATTGGTAATGACCAAGCCATTGATACGATTCTTAAGAAAGAACGCAAAATTGAAACTCACATCAAAACTAGCATTGATGGCGATATTCAAGATAAAGTTGAAGAAGCTCAAGATCAAGGACGCGTTCTTAAAGACCCTTTCATGGTCTACTCGCCAGATCCTGATGATAACGACAGCTACGATTGGATCGCCGTTAAGAATCAGTACTTTGCTTTTATCGCCGATACCACAGATTCATTTGCCACGGTAAGAACCAAAACGAAAGAGATCATTTCTCCTACTAAAAATGAAGACGGTAGCCAAGACAAATACGACTTGCTCTTTGCAGAAGGTCAAATCTCTGACTTTGATTTAGCACCTGGTGCTTCCAAAGAAATCGTACTCGATATCTATGCTGGGCCACAGGAAATTCACGTTTTAGAAAATCTCGGTAATGACAAGAAAGGCATCATGCAGCTCAACATGTTCATGAACATGAAGGTTTCTTGGTTGGGGTTTTTATCAGAAATGATTCTCAAAGCACTCTTCTTCTTCAATGGCTTCGTCAATAGCTTTGGCCTCGCCATCATTTTACTTACTATCAGTGTTAAACTGCTTTTCTGGCGTTTAACGAACAAGAGTAACAAATCAATGAAAAAGATGGCTGTACTCGGCCCTCGCATCAAAGAAATTCGCGAAGAGAACAAAGACAACCCACAAGTCATGAACCAAAAGGTTATGGCCCTCTATCGTGAAGAAGGCGTCAACCCCGCTGGTGGCTGTCTTCCCATGCTCTTACAAATGCCTATTTTTATCGCCCTTTTTAATGCACTTCGTAGTGCCATTGAATTACGCCACGTAGAATTCCTATGGATAACGGACTTATCGCAGCCCGATACCCTAGGCTTTATTCCTGGTGTCCCAATTAGACCCCTAGTAATTATCTGGGCTCTATTAATGCTCGTTCAGCAGAAAATGACTCCTTCCTCTGCGGATGAAACTCAGAAAAAAGTCATGATGTTTATGCCTATTATGATGCTGTTCTTCTGTTACGGCATGCCTGCTGGTCTCACACTCTACTGGTGCTTCCAGTCGCTCATGACACTTATTCAATACAAACTCAACAACCGGACTACAGACGGCACTCCAGCTCCAGCTGCTGCCGCAAAATGATTAGGAGAAATCATGGAAACTAAGACACAAGAATGCGAAAAATCTAAACGCGTATTTGAAACTATTATTACACTCCTCGGCCAAAAGGCTGAAGTTGCTCACAAGTACACAGGTAAAAACATTGTCCTCAACGTAACTTCCGAAGACCCAGGTCGCCTTATCGGACGTAGAGGTATTGCCCTCAATAGTATTACACACCTCATGAACCTCGTTCTTAAACGTGAAGATGGTGAGCACCCTCACGTCGTTATCGATGTAAAAGGTGTAGGCGAAGAAGACAGAGGCGAACGCGAACGCGGACCTCGTAATAAGCGCAACAACAATAACAAGCGCAACAACAATAACCGCCGCAATAATAAAAATGAAAACGGTGAGCAAGACGGCCCTCAGGATAAAGCTGAGTCTAAAGACGAAGCTACTGAAAAGCCCGCTCCTCAAGAAAAGAAAGAGCAGAGTGCTCCTCAAGCTAAAGCTGAGCCAAAAGCTGAAACTACTGAGAAACCCGCCCCTAAGGCTGAACCAAAAGCTGAAGCAGCTGAAAAGCCTGCTCCTAAGCAAGACGCTCCGAAAGCTGAAGCTGAGCCGAAAGCTGAAGCTGAGCCGAAAGCTGAAGCTACTGAAAAGCCGGCTCCGAAAGCTGAACCAAAGAAGAAGCTCTCTCGCTTAGAGATTGAATGTCGTAACTCTTCACGTGAAGTGAAGAAATGGGGTGAGGATGCTTACTTACCACCAATGACTGAAGGCGACTGCTTCAAAGCTCTCGACTACTTCAAAAACGACAAAGAAATCATTGCTGAAATCGATGAGAATCGTACTTCTGGTGATAAAAAACGAGTTAAGCTTTCTATTAAGCAATAAACTCGATTAGATTGATTTTAGCCCCTCACTTCGAGGGGCTTTTTTTTGCTTAGGGCAAATAGCCGTGATTGCTCAAGTCCTCAATCACATCAGTAAATTGTTTAGTAAACTGACTCAGCGCTTTTGGGAACTCTTCTAATTTATCAGCCTTGATATGCTCTTCCAAAACTTGGCAACTAAAAGCTAAGTCTTTGGCTCCAATAACGGCTGATATCCCCTTGAGGGTATGAATTAAACGACTTAAGTCTCCAAAATTGCGCTTTTGATAGAGCTCATTTAAAGTCGTCAACAGATCACTGTATTCATTCACAAATTCATGGAGGAGCTTATCATAAAGCTTTTCACTATCATTGGTGTAATGAATCCCCTCTTCCACATTAATCTTTTTGAAATTAAACTTCTCTATAAAGTTTTTATGTTCGTCCTCTCCTTCACTAGCTCTATTCTTAATCACCTTTTCTTTCGGTAACCATTTCACCAAAACCGAGAGTAAGTCTTCATTATAAAAAGGTTTAATGAGACGATCATTCATTCCTTCGTGTAAGTACTCGTAACCCTGATCAACAAAGGCATTTGCGGTCACCGCAATGATGGGAGTATCCTTATTAAGGCCCCCAACTCGAATATTTTTAGTGGCTTCTAGGCCATCCATAATTGGCATCTGAATATCCATTAAAATGATGTCGTAGGTTTTCTTCTGACACATCTCAACAGCATCTCGGCCATTCACAGCGCTATCGGTCACTATGTCCAAACATTCCAACATTTCTAAAGCGACAAAGCGATTCATTTTGTTATCATCGACAAGAAGTAAGTCAATATCTTGGAACTTGACCTGAGTCTTTTTATCCATGTGGCGAACAATATTGGTTTCGATTTTTTTGTTACTTAACATTTCTTTAATTGAAGAATAAAGGATCTGAGGATAAATCGGTTTAAAGAGAATATTCTGATCACTCGATAAAGATTGGTGAATTGTTTCCTGTGGGTGGGCTGTATAAATGATCGGAATCCCTATTTTTTCGAAGACATCGCCACAGTTGCGGTAAGGGCAAATCATCAGCTGGTATTGTTTCTCATCTTTTTTCGCCTCAAAATATTCACTAGGTGATTCAAAGCAATCGACTGACATATAAGCCGCTTCCAAACTCTTCTCAATAGAGTCACGTAAAGGTTTTGAGCTTTCAATTAACACGGCTTTTTTGTCCGCCATTTTCCCAAAATCACGAGTTTTAGTTCGGTCCTCTAATGGGATTTCAAAATTGGCTGTAAAACAAAAAACACTGCCCTTATGCGGCATGCTATCGAGCCAGATTTCCCCACCCATATATTTGACAATTTTTTTGGAAATTGACAGGCCTAAACCCGTTCCACCATATTTTCTCGTCGTCGATGTATCCCCTTGAGCAAAGGGCTGAAAGAGTCTATTTCTTTGAGTATCACTTAAACCAATCCCCGTGTCTTCCACTGAAAACTGAAGACAAATTGAATCTTCTTTTAGTTCTTTCTCATCAACCGATAAGATCACATGCCCCTTGCGGGTATACTTTAATGCATTGCCTAACAAGTTGAGCAAAACCTGTTCAAGACGAAGGGGATCACCTACTAACTTGTAGGAAAGGGGGCCAGGAAAAATCAGATCAACGTTACGATTCGTCATGCGACCTCTCAGTGTGCCTCCTACTTTTTCTAAAACTTCATTCAATTTAAAGGGGATTTTCTCCATGGTCATTTTACCTGCTTCAATCTTAGAAAAATCTAAAATATCATTGATGATAGTCAGTAGATTCTCACTGGACTGCTTAATTTTATAAAGGTACTCTTCGTGCTTTTCACCAGATTTATCCTTCAAGCCCAGCTGCGCTAAACCAATGATCGCATTCATCGGGGTGCGAATTTCATGACTCATATTTGCCAAAAATTCGGACTTTGCAGTATTCGCCGCTTCAGCTTCTTCTTTAAGTTCCTGTGACTGCTTATTAGAGCTTAATAATTGCTTGTTAAGTGTGTACAGTCGACGAAGCCATATAAACACGACAAATAGTACTAAAACACTTACCAGAAAAACTCTCCAGAAATAGCCATGCTCCCTAGATTGCCCCATATGATCACGACCCCAACGCTCTTTGATAGATTTGTGTTCTGCATCACTTATCATACTGATAGATTTGTTGAGAATATTCACTAACTCAGGGTAGTCGTGATGCACTCCAATAGATAAGTCACAACGAAAAGGAGCTTCACCCGAAATTTTTAAATCAGAGAATTTCTGATCTTTTAAACAGCGTGATACTTCCGCCAAATTACCTACAAAAGCAAAAGCTTCTCCCCTTGATACCTTTATTAAAGATGTGGTCACATCATCTTCTAAAATTAGCTCTAAGTCACTATGCTTATAACGCAAAATTTCATGTGCAGGGCGATTTCCCACCACAGTTATTTTACGACCTTTTACTTGCTCAAGAGTGCTAATTAAAGTCGTTTCTTTGTCGGTCACAATAACAAAGGGGAAAGAGAGATAGGGTTTGGTGAAACTTAAATACTGTTGTTGCTGAGGTGTTTTTACTACCGTGTCTAAAGCGTGTAATTTTTCCTCTTTTAAATAGCCAACCGTTTTTTCCCATGAGTCGTTTCTCACAAAACTAAAATGTAAGCCTGACTTTTTAGAAATGAGTTCTAAATAATCGCTGGACAAACCTTTATATACTTTTCCTCCTTCTTCGAACTCATGCCAGGACTCATCAATTCCTATCATAATTTCTGGTGTATTAGCTATCCATGTTTTTTCTTTTTCGGTAAACTTTAGCTCTTCTGACTTTCGCTTCCCGAAGAACCATTGCTGCCGCAAAGAGTAGCGATCTTCCTCGCTAATACTATTCATCGCTTTTTGCAGAATATCTTTTAAAATTTTCCAATCTTTACGTACGGCTAAATAATGAGTCCCTTGACGTTGTTCAGGAAAGCCTAACTGAGTTGTGAGCTTTAAGCCTTTAATATCATAGGCATGCATTAAATAGTCCATGGTGTTTACTTCCTCCATAAAAGCATCCGCCTTACCTGCAGCAACGGCCCTGAGACCATCTTTTGCAGTTTTAACCATGATAAAATTGATCTGTGGGAATTTTTCTTTAACAGGCTGAACGGTCACATAATCTTCGACCATGGCCAAAGTTTTTCCTTTCATATCCCCTAATATTTTAATCTTTGTCTCGTTTTGACGAATCGCCAAAGTGTTCACTGTTTCTAGGTAGGCTTGTGTGTAATGGAGAAACTTTTCTCTTTCTTCTGAATAACTAATAGGATGTATAATGTCGATCTTTTTCTCTCGACTCATCCTCAATAATTGTTTCCAGGAATAACCACTGATGAATTCAACTTCCACACCCAAGCGTTCAGCTAATAGTTTAATATAACCCACGCTGTAACCTTGAGCCTTTCCCTTAACATTAAAGTCATACGGAGCCCAATCCAGTTCATTACTTACGCGCAAAACGGGATGCTGCTTTAGCCATTCTTTTTCTTCATTGCTTAAACCCAAGTTCCCTTGAGAAAACACTGACAAACTGATTGCCAAAAAGAAAAATATTTTATACATCATTATCTAAAAACCTTGTCTCACATTCTATCCAATATATATACTACAGAAAGAGAAAGCGAACTTTGTCTTTTCATCGTGTCAAAAACAGCCGTATAAAAAACCACATCAACAATAATCCATCTTGGGACTTCCTCATTTGTAAAAGCTTCGAGAAAACTTAATTTCATTAATAACTAACAATTAAAATAGCTTAACTTCATGCCCTCAAATCAACTTAAAGAAATCTTTGAATTTTTCTCACGAGTTCCCACTTTTCAGGGAATGCATGAAGATGATATACAAGCGATTTCAAAGAAAGCCCAAATAGTTTACTTCCCCAAAAACACGCATATTTTTCAACAAGCCCTCAGCCCTTTAGATGGTGCCTACTTTATTATGCAGGGGGGCTTCGAGCTCAGCTATGAAAGCAATGAAGAAATCGAACATGACATCCTCAATGAATATGAAGTTTATGGCGCACTCAGCATCTTGCGCAACGGAGGGATTTCACTTCGCAGTGTAAAATCCAAAGAGGACACCTTTGCCTACTTCATCCCAAAGAGTGATTTCGTAGATTTAATCAAACTTCATAGTCATATTGAAGATTACTTCTTCAATCCACTAAACGAAGCCAATTTTATCCGTTCCTGTTCACAAATGCGAAATCGCGGTAACCGCAATCAAGAAGGCTTTATGCAGGTAAGCATGAAGACGGCTTGTAAACGACCTTTAAATTTTTGCCAAGAACACCATAGCCTAAGTGAAGTTGCTAAAATTATGTCTGATTCAGATTTTGGTTTTTGTATGGTTATGAATGAGCAGAAGCTCACAGGTGTCATCAGTGATAGTGATATTCGTCGCTCCATCGCTGCGGGACAGCCCCCCTCCTCTACTTTTGCCTCCGATATCATGACAAAAAACGTCAAAACTATCCAAGATGATTACAGTGTTCTCGAGGCTCTCTTAAAAATGGAGCGTCATGGACTTTCTCACTTACCTGGGATTAATTCAGATGGAGAAGTGAGTGCGGTTTTGTCTGCTCTTGATTTACCTCAGGTCCAAAGTGGCTCTCCACTTGATTTTATATATAAAATTCGCCAATGCAAAACTGTTAACGAAACTCGAGAAATCAAAAACAAACTCCCTCAAGTCGTTAATGATTTATTACTCCAAGGTTATTCTCCCCTCAATACTGTTCAATACATCTCCCGTGTTAATGACGCTATTATGCGGTGCACCATAAAGGAAACCTTGAAGACTACAGGTGAAGCTCCCGTCGATTTTGACTTCCTCGTTTTAGGAAGCGAAGGTCGCCTAGAACAAACTCTGTCTGGGGATCAAGATAACGCCCTCATCTACGAAGATTGTGATGACCCCAAGGTTCATTCTTGGTTCCAAAATTTTGCGAGCCTTGTTTGTAGTCAACTCGATAGTGCAGGCTACATCTATTGCAAAGGTCGTATCATGGCAGAAAATGATCAGTGGTGCCAGCCTCTCAAAATTTGGAAAAGTAACTTTAGCAGATGGGTCGAAAAACCTTTCAAAGAAAATCTCTTGAATGCGCAAATATTCTTTGATTTTCGCCACGTCTTTGGCAAGGGTCAACTTTCTCAAAAGCTGCGCTCTCACCTATTAGCTGACCTATGTCCCAGTACTCATAAACTCTTTTCTGCCCTTAGCCATAACTATCTCCAACAATCTGCCCCCCTAGGTTTTTTTAATAATTTTATCGTCTCCAAAGGCGGCGAACATAAAAATTCTCTCGACATTAAATACGTCATGAATTTTATTGTGGAATTCGCTCGCATCTTATCACTCGAATCTTCTCTCGATGCCACTTCAACGGCCCGTCGATTAGATGAGCTTAATCAAAAAGAGATTTTATCGAATGAGGAAAACCAAAACCTCCAGCGTGCATGGAGCTTATACCTCTACCACCGTTTACAGCACCAAATTGAACTATTAGAACAAAACGAAGACAGCCATAACTTCATCAACCCGCAGGAACTTTCGACTCTGGAACGCGATATGTTAAAATCCGCATTCAAACTTATACCTGATATCCAATTAAAAATTAAACTGCGTTTTAATGCAGGTTTGACTCAGTGAGTTTTTTAACAGACATTTTTACAAAACCTGCTTCCGCTTCTTTTCCCGAAGAAATGTTGGATCATGATGCGAGCAAACTGGATTATGTCGTCATCGATTGCGAAATGACTGGACTCAAACCCAAACAAGATAAATTACTTTCAATTGCAGCTGTAAAAATTAGCCAAGGACGCATTCAAAGCCAGGAAAGTTTTTACCGTGTTATCTTCCAAGAAAAACAGAAGCTTCGAGATGAGACGATTCTGATTCACCGCTTGAATCACGAACAAATCTCAACAGGTTCCGATCAAATAGCAGTCTTAAAAGAATTCAGTGATTTTTGTCAAAACTGTATCCCCGTCGGTCACTTCTTTGATATTGACTTATCCTTCTTAAATCCAGTCATGCCCCTCCCCTTCTTGTACCCTCATTTAGATACTCGGCTTCTAGTTAAAACACTTCAACCATGCCCCTCTTCCATCCAACTCAACGAACTCTGTGACTTTTATAATCTACCAAGTTTTGAAGCTCATAATGCTCTTGGCGATGCCACTTCAACGGCCTGCCTTTTTTTAAAAATTCTCTCTGAGTTACGAAAAAAACAATTAGTTTCCCTACAGTCGCTGCTTAGCCTTAAATCGCGTTCTTAAAGAGTTTTTTTGCTTTTTAATTTTTGACTTGTTATATTTATTCAACAAACAAAACAAAATTATGAAGCTAAAAGATCCAGATCATTATCATAGTAAAAAACGACAAGTGCATATGATTGAAGAAAAACTCATTTCAAATGCCCACTCTTATGGCTGGTCACAAACCACCACTTCTCGAGCACTTCAAGAAGGTCTTCTCAAAGTACGCATTCGCTATAATCCATCAAAAAAAGTCGACATATACCGCCTCGTTTTTTCTCTCAATTTTAGGGAATCCGACCTTATAGTTTCCAACCCAAGTTCCTTTGACCAAGATTTTCTCCAGCGTTTCAAAGACTTAGGTTAACAATTATTGACTTTGTTAATTAATTATTTACTTAGTGCGTGACCGAAAACCCAGTGTTTATGAGTTTGTTGATGATTTTAAGTTAATATAAAAATTCAAAATATGGCTATACGTGTCGTGCAGTCATAGTATTATCATTTTTTTAAGGCCTAGGCGTCAGAACAAAGGCTTTTTTCTATTTATTCACTAAGTCAAGGCAGGAGAAAGTACGCCGTGAATGGCGTTTTTATTATTATGAAGAGCTTTAAGCGCTTTTTCTTTTTCTACGTAGGACTTTGATTTATCTGGCCATGATGATAGCACCAAGATGATGGATATTACTGGCACTTATCGCCATAGCGGCATAACGTTCGAAATTAGGAGTACCCTTATCAGGGCATCGGTCAAAACCATGACTTTCAAGAGCGTTAATAGCTGATTCAACTGCGGGGTGTTGTTTGCGAGCGACGACAAAGGCCTCCTTACGTTCACGCTCTTGAGCAGCTTTATTTCGGCGACCTTTTACAGGGAGGTGAGCTCTTACCTCTAATGCTTCAATGCGGGAGTGATTATTTTGACCATCCTTATCTACCTTTGAATAAAAACCCTTATCAAAACTCATCGATGTCAGCCCAGGGTACAGCTCCTTACTTTTACGAACCATTTCAACCGCCACGTCTTTATCCTGCTCGCCCTTCATGATCCTATGGTCGAGAATAAAGCCAAACTGATCTTCAACTACACATACCTTCACGCCAAGTTCCTGACGAATCCCAGCTTTTCCTTTGCATATCCATTCTGTGTGAGGTTCAAAAATCGAATACACCTTTTCATCGGGTGAAATAGTCTCTCCATTAAGAACTCTACGACTTATTTGCTTAATGAATAAGTCCGTGTAATCCATGTTTAACTGAAGCTTGGGACACTCTTCATCTAAAGAATTCTGGAGAGTTCTTGCTTTGAGTAAATGAGCTCGAGCCACACTAAGGTAATCCTTAATTATCTCCTCTATTTCTAAGCGACGTTTTTCCTTTCGCTCTTCTTTCTTCGAGTTAGAGTGACGCATCTTGCTCAGTTTATTATAAAGGCTATGGAATTTCTTTTGCTGGCTTTTTACTTCACGCCAGCCAGTGATTTTCAAAGATGAAGCCAATTTGCCTCCGATGCTCAATACTTTGCGTACAGAATCTTTTAATAGATTCAAATCAGTGGGGAAATGAACATTCGTTTCAAAAACAAAAGAATCGCAACGACTATGTAATTCTCGTTCTTCTGGGAAAAGTAATTCATGGCTGAAAGCAACTACGAGCTTACTAATTTTATTGGCAATTTCTTTTGTAAAAAGGCTAACGTTATCGTGTATTGTTTGGCGTCCTGTAACTATGTCGACATCACAAAAAAGATCAACTCCACAGATCTCCCGAATTTTGTGATGATAATCATAGCAACTTTTGAGCTTGTCATAATCCCAATTACAGCTCAAACGCAAAGTGCCTAAAACAAAAATAACCCAGAGATCCATTCCTTTACGTCCATCATTCCAGGATGTTCCTTTAGGAACTAATTCAGACAAAACATCTTGGATTTCTTTGAGTAAAACTTTGTTTCGATAAATTTCTTGTAAACCACGAAGAGTTTTGGTTATTTCATCACGGCAGTATGTGTCGAGTCTCACTTGTTCAATTGGCGTGACTCCGAGAAGTGGGTTTTCTCCTAATTCTGCTTGTGTACTTGTAAAATTACGCATGCTATATGACACCTTGGGTTCTTTTATTTTATCTGTATCCTATTGGATAAAAGTAGTTTATGATGAAGTACTATACATTTAAACAAAAGTTTTATAGGGTGCTTTAATACTGTTTTCTAGAAAAACTCACAACTTATTTTCCTTATAAATTATTATACTTAAAAGACTTAGGTTCATTTCGGTCAGGCACTACTTATTCATTAAACCAAAACAGCCCCCAAGTATCTCTACTTGGGGGCTGTTTTTTTAAACTCCCTTACTCGCCGCGCTTAACCGACTCGACCATTCTTCCTAATGAACTATCACGCCCATTCTTGTTATGATCTTCTAATAAACGTTCCATAGCAAATTCCACTAAGTGGGACTTCTTGATCTTAGTCTTGAACTTATATGGCATTGATCGCCTGATTTCATCGTAAGTATTTTCTAGTTCTTCTAGTACGTCTGAAGATAAATAAAAAGTCACTCGCTCTTTACTCTGCTCTTTCTTATGACTTTCGCTCTTGGCACTCAAGTTGACAATATTTTCTAGTTCACTTTTAGAGTTGCTCAGATTAGACAAAACTTTATCTACTTCTTCCTCACTTCTAACGCCTGCTAATGAAAGCGGCTTTCTTTTTGATCCAGCCATTTAGACCACCTTTTTTAAACTTAACCATTTTCGATTTATTTCTTCATGAAGTGACTGCAATTCCTCTTTCGCCTTCTTATCATGCCATTCCAATACACTCAAGCCTTGAGTCATGGTATCAGCATAAGCCACCCTACTCCCTAGTTTTGTGTCCATCATCTCTAATGGATACTCTTTTAAAACCATTTCAGTTTCCTGAGAAATTAAGGTTCTTCCATTAAACTTATTAACTAAGAAAGCAGCATTAATAGAAGGATTAATTGCTTGAGCCTCTTCGATTTTACTCACCATCTTACTACTGGCCCAAATGTCAAGAGGTGAAGGCCCCACTGGCAATAAAATTAAATCACTTAAAGCAATGCTAACGGCTGCTAAAGTATCAACATTTGGTGAGCCATCAATAATTACTGTATCGTACTCTTCTGAGAGCTTTAAAGCCTGCTTACGGAGCACTACCGCATTGGGCAGACTAATGAGCATAACATCATTCTGTTCGCGTTGCCCTTGCCAAGCTAGAGCTGAGCCCTGGCTATCCGTATCTATTATAAGAACCTTTTGCCCTGCTTGCTGAATGCTACACGCCAAGTTGACTGCCACAGTCGTCTTACCGACACCACCTTTAATATTTAATACTGATATAATCATCGCCGATCTCCTTTTTTTATAAGATTGATTCAAGCTAATACTCATTTATAAGAGAAACAAGATCCTTCTATAACTTTTTACTGATTTTTTCAATCTTACATTAATTATTTAATAATATGTAAATATTTATAATGAAAATATTATATATATAACTAAATAATACATTAATTATTTAGTTGCTTAATTAAATACTCTTTAAATATAACTTTTTACTGATTTTCATCATGCAATAAAATATAACCAAGTGCGGATTTCCTCATCATTACACGGGAAGTAGGTTCCTTTGAAGAAGAAAACACTCTTGAAAGGTGGATATTAAGCAAGGATTGAAGAGCTTTCACACAGGAATAGCCCCAAAACTCCGATATTAGTTATAGTTAAAAGCAACTACACTTAATGAGCAACAATCCGAAAAAAGTTATCCTATACTTTTTATGGATTTTGAACTCAAAAAGATCCAATTACCCTAAAGAAGTCAGAAAAAAGTTATAGTAGTTTTTTCTTGGATAGTTACAAAACATTGACTATAAACACAATACAAATGACTAGATCCGTAAATACATAGAAATCAACGAATTAGGGAAAGTGAAAAAAAGTTATATTTAAACTAATAAAGTCAGAAAAAAGTTACATATCATCAAAAAAAAGTTATACTTTAGAAAGGAAATCAGAGATTTGTTATAGTTAAAAACGTAAGTTAGTAATTTCCAATGGTTTACGTTTCCCTAAAAAGGCTATAATAAAGATAGCTATAAAAATTAAAGTAAAAGCAGGCTGCTATTATGTTTAAATCTATTATTTGTTTTGCTCTAATGATCGGAACTTTAATTGCTCAGGATAAAACTGAGGGATACAAATTAAAGTATGAACTCATGGAAGTCCCAACTAAGAAGTATGCAGAAATAAATGGGAAGAAAATTGAATTAAAACCCGAACCACTAGTTAAACGTTATTCCTTAGGAATGTCAAATTATGCAGAACTTTCTGAACTCATCAATATTTCTTTGACTCAAAAAGGGAAAGCGACCTATATAAGTCGAATGAATTCAATATTAGTTATAGATCAAATAGAGGGGCATAACCGAGTTATTCAGATACTTAATGAGAGTCAGGAAGAAGCTTATAACATCCACGTAGAAATAAACTATAAAAATACCAAGAGTTTAGCAAGAAAGGGTATTATTATTAATACTGGCCCCATCATCATTAAAGATGGTGATATCAAAACACCAAGAGATATTAGAATTGATGGTGGTGTTCATAAACAGAGCTCAGATGAAACTCAAAAAATAACTTTAACTACAATGAGTGGGTACCCAGCGAAACTATGGGCAGTAGAAACTGCGTACTATACAAAATCAATGAGTCAATATGTATGGATCAACCACAGAACACGACAACCTGTACAACTCAACGAGCATTTAAGAGGAACTACTAATGTAGGAACTGAACTTTACATAAAGCCGAAATATCGCGGAAATGGGATAATAGAAGTTGAACTTGTCCCAATGATTCGAGTAAAGAAACCTGGTGGAGGATATGATAAGTTTGAAGTACAAACCTTAAATACCAAAGTAACAGCTTATCAAGGGCGTCCCATAAACTTGGGCGGTGTGAGTAAGTCGACAAATGACTTTTTTGCGAGCTTATTTAACCCTACGGGTATGGTTAAAGGTGATGGCACTAATTATCTAGATTTTACTCTAACGGCATGGGCTAAAAAAGTAGGGCCACCACAAAAGTAAAGACGACATGCTCGAAAACCTTAATCACATTATCGTATTTATAACGACCTATTTTCTAGGTACGATATTAGCTATAGAAGTACTATACAAAGGTCGTACCAGTCAAGGTAAAACGGCATGGATATTAAGTTTAATACTCATGCCGATTTTAGCGGTACCTATCTATTTACTATTTGGCTCCAGAAAATTTAGTGGTTACGTCATTGCGCACAAAGAGGGCAGGGAGCCATTAGATAAGTTATGGCGAAATGCATGTGACAAAATGTCCAATCATAAAGTGGTAATTAATGAATTATGTCTTTATGAAAAAATATCTAAATTCTTCTTTACGAGTGGAAATAAGATAGAACTTATTAATAATGGTCAGGAAAAGTATAGAAAACTTTTCGACGATTTAAACGCCGCTACACAAAGTATATTTATAGAATATTACATCATAAGAAATGATGAAGTAGGTCAAGAGCTCCAGGAAATGCTTATCAAGAAAGCCAAACAGGGCTTAGAGGTCTATCTAATTTGTGATTACATTGGCTCATTCAATATCAAAAAATCTTTTATGAATAAACTTCGTGAAGCCGGAGTAAAGGCTCATTATTTTCGAACGACTAAATTTGGGCGAAGAGGGCAGATTAACTTTCGCAATCATCGCAAACTCGTCATTATCGATAGCCAAATTATTTATACCGGTGGCATGAATATAGCAGAATCGTATAAGACAGACTCATGGCGAGATGCTCACCTTAGGATTCAGGGACCCATGGGACCTTCTTTGCAGTTCACTTACCTCTTGGATTATCAGTGGGCCAAAGCTAAAACTGATCCTTTGCCTGAACTTGACTTCACAAAACACGAGAACAACCCAGATACCTATGATGCCTTAGCCATTGCAAGTGGACCGGCCGATGAAAAAGAAACCTGCTTGCTTTATTATTTAAATCTCATCAATCAGGCAAATAGTACATTGGACTTGGTTAGCCCATTTTTTGCTCCAGATGCGGCGATTATATCGGCACTGATTTCAGCGCATTTACAAGGAGTCCAAGTGCGACTCATTATTCCGAAACGATCAGATAATAATTACTTAGTAGACTTATCGGCACATGAATACGCCAGGTATTTGGCGAGAAAGGGTATTAATGTTTATTTTTATGAGAAGGGAATGATCCACAAGAAAGTCTTAATTGTCGATCAAAAATTAGTGAGTATCGGAACGGCGAACTTAGATAACCGTTCTTTTAGAATTAATTTCGAGATTAGTATTTTGGTGAACTCAAAAGAATTTGCCGAAAAAAATCTGAAAACTTTTGAAGAAGACATCAAGCATTCAGTAAAGATCAGTGGTTATGAAGATATTCATAAAGGTCTCAGGTTTTTAGCCAAAGTGAGTCAGCTATTTGCGCCCTTACAATAATGAATGTCTTATGAAATTATTGACTTATGTAATGAATGCTTTTTTCCAAAACTAATCTAATTCATTGTCTTAACTTTGTATACAATTGAGTTAAACCCTTTAAAACTTTATTAATTTCATTCCATATACGGGCAGGATGATGATCCTCGACAAAGATTTGACTTAAAGAATTGTTATTGGAGTGATAAAGTGAGATCAATAAAAATCCAAACAGAGGTCGTCTATGTTTTATAAATCTTTATTCTCGACAAGTTTATTTCTAGCTCTTCTTAGTGGTCCAAATATCGAGGCAGCAAAATTATTGAGTTCCGCCAAGGAAATCAAAAGTGATGTGACAATTGCGGCCAAGAGCAAGGCAGATGCATCTTCCTTTTGGGGTGTATCTTATTTAGTTGATCCCGCAGGTGCTAAAGATCAAGAACCCGTATCGACAGATGCCGCTCAAAAAATATTAGGCTCATATATCAAGTCATCAGAAAACTTCTATAACGCGGCCTTTCTTTTACACCTTAAGAAAAACTCAGAACTCAATTCATCCTTAGCCAATAGCCAAGATGCCAATTTAGCTGCTTTGTCGGTGGCGACAATGGCCATGAGTGCAGCCATTTCATACCACGAAAGTTTGATTGAAAGAAACAATTTAAATATTAGTGAGAATGTCGAAGCTGTGCCCGAAGCCAAAGGATCTAAAAAGAAAAAAAGAGGCAAGAAAGGTAAAAAAGGTGGAAAAAGTTCTGGGGAGTCCTCACCTGCAGTAGCCATAGATGAAGAAGTACTCCTCAAGTTCCTTAATAGTAATAATACTCGAGCCCAATTTTTAGCGATTCAAGCTGCGGCTTATGCCAAAATTTCTTCACTCAAAGAAACGATTAATGGACTTACACTCAAATCCTTAGAGTCTCAGGCCGCACGTTTATTTTATGAAGCCCGTGTCGACGGTCAGCTGAATCAGAAAGACTTGATGACTTTAGCGAAAGTCGCACTCAAAAAACGATCGAGTAATTCAGCCAGCGCAGTTTCTTTTTCATTGGATGCTCCCGCGATGTCATTTATTTGCCAAGCGATTGGGGAAACCATGGATGAAAGTCTGTCAGCTGTTTTACATCAAGCCTTAAACGCTCCAGACCTCAAAGTTCAAGTTGATGCGGCTAAAGCCATTGTGAAAATGAAATCACCCCAAAGTTTATCCACAGTGAATTCAAAAATAGCTAAAGCGCCATGGCCCGTACTCGTTCACTTATGTTATTACTCAGCAGAAGTTCCAAATGCGAAATTGCTTCCGGCTTTGATCCAACGTTTGGCAAAAGAAAAAGGGCGCATGAGAATCAACCTCAATTATGCCATTAGTGTTATCACAGGTGGTCAACATGGCGCTGCTTACAAAGACTGGCTTTCTTGGTACAAGTCGAATAAAGCTTTCAAAGTAGACGAGCAAGCATCAGCCGACTTTCGCAATAAATACATGGTTCAAGTAATGAACGAAGGGCCTAATGGTTACTTCTATAGCCTCCCGATTTATAGTGATCGCTTTTGTTATGTAGTCGATACTTCCGCTTCAATGAGAGGTCCAAGAATTGAATCATTAGATGAAAATATGGCTATGTCCGTGGAACAACTCCTTAATAAATCCAAGTACAATATTGTGGACTTTGGCGGTGACGTAGAAATTATGGAAACGAGAGGCCTAACTGATGACTTGCGAAAAGGTGGAGCTCGAGTCAAAGCTTGGGACCTCAGCTTGGGTACACGTAGCTTTTGCGCGATTCGCCAAAGTTTACTCTTCCCAGGAATTGATTCCATTTATTTTCTCTCTGATGGTGCTCCCGCCCGGGATAGTGTGAAAAACTGGCAGGGCATTACCGAGGGAGTTATGATGCTCACTCGCTATATGCCCATTGCCGTTCATTGTATTGACTTTGATCCGAAAGCAGGTAATCAAGCCTACATGATTAACCTCGCTAAATATAATGAAGGACGCCATGAGTCCATTGAAGTGGGACCCGGCGCACCTGATGGTGGGGGTAAGAAAAAGAAGAAAAAGAAATAGTTTTAAAAAAGGAGCTCTTAGGGCTCCTTTTTATTTGTTTTTAATTATAAGTAAAACTTATTATAGTGATTGTTTTAATAAATTTTATATTTTTCAATAAGCCGTGCATATTCAAGCATCTTAACAAAACATAAGGAACAAAAAAGATGTTAGTCAACAAAGAAAAACAAAACGTACCTTCAGTCACTTTCCGCACTCGTGTTAATAATGATTGGAAAGATTTGAGCACCGGTGAAATCTTCAAAAATAAAACAGTGGTAGTTTTCGCTTTACCAGGAGCTTTCACTCCCACCTGTTCATCAACTCACCTTCCGCGCTACAATCAGCTAGCACCGGTTTTGAAAGCCAATGGTGTCGACGATATCTACTGCCTCTCTGTTAACGACTCTTTCGTTATGAACGCATGGGCAGCTGATCAAGACTCAGCTAATATTAAGCTCCTTCCCGATGGCAATGGAGAGTTCTCAGATGGCATGGGTTTGCTCGTGGATAAAGATGACCTCGGTTTCGGCAAACGTTCTTGGAGATACTCCATGCTCGTAAAAGATGGTGTAATCGAAAAAATGTTCATCGAGCCAGATAAGCCAGGTGATCCCTTCGAAGTAAGTGATGCAGATACAATGCTCAATTACATCAATCCTCAGGCGAAACTTCCTAAGCTTGTGAGCATGATCTCCAAGCCAGGTTGCAGCCACTGCCAAAGAGCTCGTCAGGTACTTGAAGATCAAGCAATGCCATACGAGGAAATCAAACTAGGGCAGGGCGGTATGAGTCTCACCACGCTTAAAGCTGTAAGTGGCAATGCCACAACACCACAAGTTTTCATCGACGGCCAACTTATTGGCGGTGCAGATGAATTAATTAAATACTTAAATCAATAAGTCATACATTATTGACTCCCTGCTCAGGCAGGGAGTTTTTAGAGGAGAAAAAAATGAGTCACTATGATGTAATTATAATCGGAGCCGGAACAGCGGGTCTCAATGCACGTCGAGCTGCTAAAGCTAATGGTGCAGAGAAAGTCGTCATGATTGACGGTGGGCCTTTAGGAACAACTTGTGCACGCGTCGGCTGTATGCCGAGTAAATTGCTTATCTCTGCAGCAAATGCCAACTACGGCGTCACTAAAGCACGCATGTTCGGTATCGAGACTCAAGAGCCAGTGGTAAATGATAAAGCGGTTCTTGAGCGGGTGCGTTTCGAACGAGATCGTTTCGTTGGCTTTGTCATGGAAGGTATTGATAATGTCCCCGAAGGCGAGCTCATTCGTGAATACGCTGAATTCATTGATGATCATACCGTGAAGCTCTCTGGGGGACGAATTTTAACGGCCGATAAATTTGTTTTAGCCGTGGGGTCACGTCCACGTCATGTACCGATTCTCGATGGTGCCGAAGATCTTATCTTGAGTAGTGATCACATTTTCGAAATTGAATCCATTCCAAAAAGCGTTGCGGTCTTTGGCCCAGGTGTCATTGGTTTAGAACTGGGGCAGGCACTCAGCCGCCTCGGCGCTGATGTTCGACTCTTTGGACGCAGCGGTTCGATAGGCGGTATCCAAGATCCTGAGATCCGCGAATATGCCACCAAGACTTTCGCAGAAGAATTCTATACCGATACCAAGGCAACAATTCATTCAGTACGCAAAGAAAATGGTAAAGCAATAATCTCTTATGAGCATAAAGAGCAGGGCAAAATTGAAGAGAGCTTCGATTTCATTCTCACAGCCTCGGGTCGTGTGAGCAATACCGATCGCCTAAAATTGGAAAACACTAGCGTGCAAGTTAACGGTCGTGGGACTCCGATTTACAATGAGCGAACCATGCAATGTGGCGACACCCATTTCTTTATTGCGGGTGACGCAAATGATGATATCCCACTTCTTCACGAAGCTTCTGATGAAGGAAAGATTGCGGGCAAAAATGCGGGAACTTATCCGACGGTTGACCCCGGTCATCGTCGCACGCATTTAGGCATTGTTTTCTCTGAGCCAGAGATTGCCTCGATTGGTCAGGGCTATAATTCTTTCAAAGATTTAGTCATCGGTCGTGTGAGTTTTGAAGGGCAGGGGCGATCCCGAGTTATGGGTAAGAATAAAGGTCTCATGCACCTTTATGCCGAAAAAGGTGATCGCCGTTTGCGCGGTGCGCAAATTTTCGGTCCATCGGCAGAACACCTTGGACACCTCATTTCTTGGGTGGTTCAACAGGAATTAACTGTGGACCAAATTCTCGAACTTCCTTTCTATCACCCCGTGGTGGAAGAGGGCTTGAGAACCGCTCTGCAAGATCTCCAAAAAAATCTTAATGAAGCTTAATGACTTTCAAAGATTTAGAATATTTTGCGATCCTCGCAAAAGAAAAACACTTCGGCCAGGCCTCGGTCCAGGCCGGAGTGAGTCAGCCCGCGCTCTCCATCCAAATTAAAAAAATGGAAGCAGAGCTCGGTGTCTGCCTTTTTGAACGTTCAAATCGCCAAGTCGTTTTGAGTCCAGAAGGAGAGGTTCTTCTCGAGCGTGCGCAAAAAATACTTCGCCAAGTCGAAGACTTCCAAACTTGCGCTCGTCAGTTTAAAGATCCCTACCAAGGTCAATTGATTTTGGGAGCCTTTCCAACTTTAGCTCCCTATCTCTTCCCACAAATCATTGACGAACTTCATCAGTCCTACCCCGAGATGAAATTTTTCATTAAAGAGGAAAAAACCGAGACTCTTCTCAAAATGCTCAAAGAGGGGAAAGTAGATGCGGCCTTTATTGCTTTACCACATGAAGACTCCACACTGGATTCCGAGTTTATTTTTTCAGAAGAATTCCTTTTTGCGACTCCCGCAAATTATCCAGAAGACTTCCCCAATGAACTTTCTTTACAGTCATTAAAAGGGCGTGAACTGATGCTCTTGGATGAAGGCCACTGCTTTCGCGACCAGGCGCTTGAGTTATGTAGCGTCAATCAAGCTCGAGAAAACTTTGACTTCCGTGCTAGCAGCCTCGAGACTTTGCGACACATGGTTGCCGCTGGCTTAGGTGTTACCCTTATCCCCAAATGTGCCCAAGACGAAAGTGCAAAAATTAAGTATATGAAATTTTCCGACCCCAGCCCAAAACGCGAGATTGCACTCTTTTGGAGAAAAACTTCACCTAAAGCAGAGATCTTCCGCGAAATTGCCGATGACCTTAGAGACCTTTTTAAAAAATCATAATTATCATAAGCCACACTCATTAAGCAAACTTTGATAACAACTAGCACTTCTGTTCACGCTACTGTTTGTTTGGGATTATTCGGAAATTTAGTTATTCCAAAAATCAGTAAAGATTTTTAAAGTTTAGAACTTTTTTTTTCTAGCTTTGGCCCATTGTGTAATATGCAAAGTATACAATTACCTGACTTTTATTACCTGGATAACTTTACCCAGCTTATTACTTACGTCTTCGATAATCATAAAAGTATTTTAAGGCCTCAGGACTTAGATGATTATAATAACTTCTCATTACTCAGTCCTAACTCAAAGGCCCTATATGTCAGATTTTTAATGCGTAAGGGGACTTGCTTTCGACCCAATAAAATCTCTTATTCTGAAATACCAAATTTGAATGATTGCCTAAAGGAATTAGAGCTTTTCGCTTTCATTTCTTGGGACGCTACAGTCACAGAAAAAATTAAGCTTTTCTCAAAAACTGAACTCAGCACACTTTTTCCAGAAGAATTTGATTCTAAATTAGCCCGCGTTGACTTGGAGAAAGCCTTGCTTTTGACCATTTCTGATATCCCTGAAAAAGTTCTTAAAATTCAGAAAGATTTTAAAGTGTTTTCTTTACTGTATTTTGGTAATTTCCATCAAGATTTGAGCGAGTTTATTTTAAATGATCTTGGAATCTACCAATACGAAAAATATGATCTAAGTCATGGTTTTATTAATTCTATTCAGGAACTTGAAGAGTTTTTAAATTTTTACGCCACCCTTTCTGATTATGATCGTGATCACGCTCTAGAGTTTTTCAATAATTATGTAATTATAAAAAGCACTAATACAGTATTGAAAAGACGCTTGGATAAATTTCATTTTTCGTTTGCGCGACAATTGGAAAGACATAAGCATTTTGAGCAAGCGCTCAAAATTTATCGCTTCAGTATACGTTCAGGAGAACGTCAAGCAAGAGTTCTTGCAGCCCTCAAAAAATATGATCAAATGGAATCTAAATGTTTACAAATATTACGAAGTCCGCAAAACGATCAGGAAAAAGAGTTCGCGCAATTTTTTTTATTTAAAAATTCAAAATTCCTGTCAAAAACCTACCAGAAAGTTGAAAATTATATTCCACCTACAGAGCTTTTGGAGCTCGATAAAACTGAGCTATCAGTAGAGCGTGCCGCATGTGAATACTACACACAATTTGGTCATTGTTATTATGCCGAAAACTTATGGGCTAACGCGTTATTTGGCTTGTTTTTTTGGCCAGTAATATTTGCGAATGTACCTGGGGCCTTTAGTCACCCTTTTCAACATCGTCCTCATGATTTATATGAAAGTGACTTTTGCGAAAATCGCAAAGTGATGATTAGTGAAATTATGGGAAAGCCTTTTACATGGGCTCAGGCAGAAAAAGTATACGAATCAAAATTTGGTTTGAGCAATCCCTTTGTTAACTGGAGTGCGATTAACAAAGATTATCTTAGCTTAGCACTCGAGAATTTTGAACAATACCAAATAAAAAGTATTTTTATAGAGCTACTTAAGGATCTAAGAAATAAGAAAAAAGGGTTTCCAGATCTTATTCATTTTCCACATCAAGGTGGAGTCGAGTTAATCGAAATTAAAGCGCCTGGCGATCGTTTACAAAAACATCAAAATACGTGGTTAAATTTTTTTGAGGATAAAAAAATTAAAGCGAGAGTGGCAAATGTCCGCTGGAAGTAAGTTAAAACTCTCAGTTCGAGAATTGGTTGATTTTGCAGCTCGAAAGGGTGACTTAGTGCAAACATATCAGAAAACTCCTACGCATTTGGAAGGCATAAAGGGGCACCAATACGTGCAATCCTTAAGGTCTGAAAATTGGGATAAAGAATTAACTTTGAAGCATGATTTTCAATTCCAATCTTATTTAGTCACACTTCATGGTAGAGCTGACTTAGTTGATCAGGCAAATTTTACTTTAGAAGAAATTAAAACAACTTATACCCATGATATTCCTCAACATAAATTCTCCTGTGATTTGGCTCAGGCAAAAGTTTATGCGTACATGCTTTGGCAAGATCGTGAAGAAATTACCGCAGTCGTTAATTATTACCACTTAGGAGAATCTTCAGAAAATAAACGCTTTCATAGCTTTTCTTCAGCGGAGCTTTTGAATGATATTAATCAATATCTCAAAATTTACTTAGAATTTTATTCAAAGTATCAAAAGTGTGAAAAAGCGTATTTGGAAGAATTAAAGTCTGCACCTTTTCCCCATGCGGAATTTCGACCTTCTCAAAGGGGTATTGCTAAGGAAGTGTATCGCAATATCCGCGATGGTAAGCTGCTCATGTTCGAAGCACCCACTGGAACAGGAAAAAGTTTGAGTACCTTATTCCCTGCCAGTAAAGCACTAGGGGAAAAGCAGTCTCGACAAATTCTTTATTTATCAGCAAAAACCGCGGCTCAACAAAGTGCTTTAGATGCACTTAAGCAAATTACCAAAGATAGCTTTTCATGTCTCCAAATTTCGGCTAGAGAAAAAGTTTCAACTAGTTCTCAGGAAGAAATCAAAAAAGACTACTTTGAGCGCTTACCTAGGGCTCGCTTAGCTGCCCTCGAAATTGGCTTTTTAGATCAGCATGAGCTCAATAAAATTGCTCAACAATATCACGTGTGCCCCTTTCAATTATCACTCGAAATGATTCCATGGCAGAAAATCATTATTGCAGATTTTAATTATTTTTTTGACCCTATGGTAAGCTTTGATTATTTCGAAAATTCAAAGATTGATCTCCTCTTAGACGAGGGCCACAACCTTTTGGAAAGGGCCAGAAGCATGTATTCAGTAAGCTTAGATACGGCGTATTTAGAGAAAATTCGTAAATTACTCAAGACAAAAAAAGCTAAATCAGCATGTCGTAAAATAATCGTTTCAATTCAAAAAAAATTCGATGAATTAAGTATGGGGCAGCATTTGTCTACTTTTGAATTTGTCCCTGATTTAATACGTAGTTTTTTAGAATCTTGTGCACAAGAATTTGAAAATGATCAACAAAGCCTTCCCGGTCTTGAAAGTAAAGACGAAGTTCAAAATGAGCTAAAGGAACTCTATCGCTTCTTAAAAATTTATGACTTTAGTACTCAAGAAGATATTTTTTATGTAGATAAGTACCACTTGTCACGCAATCCTAAATTGAAGTTACACCTCTACTGTTCTCAGGTTCATCGTCATTTAGTTTCCAAGTGGAAAAAGCTTAATTCACTCTGTCTATTTTCTGCGACCCTGAGCCCTGAATTCTACTTTCAGCAGTGCCTAGCATTAGAGCAAGCAAAATTTTATAAATTACCTCCTGTTTTTCCACGAGAAAATCAGCTAACCCTAGCCTTAGATTATATAGATACCCGCTGGCTAAATCGTCATTCAAGTTTAGAAATTTTATGTGGAAGTATTTTAGAAATCTATAAAGCATATCCCGGAAAACATATAGTTTATTTTCCCTCGTATCAATACTTGGAAATGGCAAAAGAAGTTTTGTATAATCAGGTTCCATGCATTTATCAAGAAAGATCCCAAGAATCAAGAGAAAAATTTTTGAACGGTTTTTTTAATGATAAAAATCCTGTATTAGGTTTAGCTATTTTAGGTGGAGTCTTTGCCGAGGGTATTGACTTTAAAGGTGAAGCTCTTAAATCATGTGTGATTATTGGTACAGGTATGCCCCAACCCTCGTTTAGAATGGAGCAATTGAATCGTTGCCTGTCCAATGATGGTTTAGATGCATTTCTATATAATTTTTTAATCCCTGGTATAACTCGCCTCATCCAAACTGCGGGACGACTAATTCGCACTGAATCTGATAAGGGAATTTTAGTACTAATTGACCCACGTTTTAAGCAACAACAGTACTTACAATATTTGCCTCAATCTTGGCAGCTTAATCATATCAACTCACCTGATCAGTCATTAAAATTAATTCAAGAGTTTAAAAAAAATGAAGAAAGCTGATTTGCCTCAGAAAATTTGTCTTGTTTGTAATCACCCCTTCACATGGCGTAAAAAATGGGAGAAAAATTGGTCAGAAGTCAAATACTGTTCAAAACGATGTGCCAGTAATCGTCATAGTTTGAAGCATAAAAGCTGACTTGTCTTTTTTTCTCGATCAATTAATATCAATGAAAAAATCTAGGTGAAATTATGAATGGCCCTCCACAAGTCGACCCTCCCAATCCAGAAATCTATCAACTCATGGGCGAAGAAAATATGTTTCGCCTCTTACATGATGTTTACGATGAATTTGCGAATTCATCCATTAAAGACATGTTCCCAACTGATCCAGAGGGGCTAGCGGAAGCCGCAGATAAATCCGCCTGCTTTTTTGTGGGACTTTGTGGTGGCCCGCCACTCTATCATCAGCGTTATGGTAATCCTATGTTACGCCGCCGCCATTTTCCTTTTCCCATTGATATGAATTCCCGTGACGTATGGTTGGCGTGTTTTCTCAAAGTTCTTAAGAATCCTCAAGATTACAATTTTCCCGAACAGCACCTCGATAGCTTTATTGGCTTCATTGCCGGTTTTTCTCCTTGGATGGTGAATAAAGAATAGGGCGGGCGCCTTTCAATGATAGCTGACCTAGAGAAGCGTATTATCTATGAAAAAGATGGTCTATTAGTTCTTAATAAACCCTATGACCTCCCGTCTACAGGGAGAAAATTAGACGATGATGATTGTCTCCAATATTGGCTCATACAGCGTCAGGGAGCCATGGTTTGGGCCGTTCATCAACTCGATGCGGATACTAGTGGTATTAACTTGTTTGTCACGGAAAAGAAACTCGTTAAATATTACAAAGAACTGCTAGAGCAAGCGCAAGCGGATAAACAATATTTGGCAATTGTTCACGGCGTTCCCAGCTGGAAGCAATGCGAAGAGCATGGGCGTATTGGAAAGGTAGATGCTCGCAGTTTAGGCATACATGCCGAAGGCAAAACTGCTCATAGTCATTTTGAAGTTATAGGAAGTGTTAAGGATTTTAGTCTCATTAAAGTCAAGATCTTTACAGGTCGGACCCATCAAATCCGCATTCACCTAAGTCATTTAGGTCATCCACTTGTAGGTGAAGAATGGTATTGCGATCCACCCTGTACAGCCCATCAACGCCAGGCACTTCATTGTTATAAAGTTCACTTGCCTCAAACGGCCCATACTTTTAGCTCACCCTTAGCCGAAGATTTAAAGCAATTGGCACAAAATCACGGCTTGAGTCAATACCTCTAAGTCTCTTTATAAAGTACTTCTTTCTAAGTCTCTTTATAAAGTACTTCGTTGGTGAAGAATGGTATTGCGATCCACCCTGTACAGCCCATCAACGCCAGGCACTTCATTGTTATAAAGTTCACTTGCCTCAAACGGCCCATACTTTTAGCACACCCCCTCTTTATAAAGTACTTCTTCAATTTTCCCAGAAAACTATAAAAATTTTGTAATATATTTTAAGTGAAGTGGTTAAGAATTATTTATATGGTTATTTTATGCAGATAACTTGTGCTTGAAAAGCTTTAAGTATTTATTTACGTAGAAGAAAGGAGACCTCAAATGAAACGTTATTTAGATACTAAAAGTGAAGTCAGTTTTTATCATATCATTATTAAAGTTCCCGATAATACTTACGGGAATAAAGAATATGCCTTTGACGAAAATCATAAGAGCCGATTGAAAGATCTGTTTTTTTGGCTCGAAGATATTTATGAACTCAAGTGTCTTTGCTACACAATAATGAGTACCCATGCTCATTTTATAATTTGTCATGAGAAAAATGCTCTAGCTAATTTAAGCCTAAGAGAAGTTGCCATAAGAGAGCAAAAATATCGAGGCAGAAAATACGCTTTAGATGCGCGCAGTTGCGAAATCCGCAAATTCAAAAACCGTTTAAATAATTTAAGTGATTTCATTGGCAACGTGCAAAAACGTTTCACTCGTTGGTATAATCGGCAGGGTGATAATGCCCGTAGAGGACAACTCTTTAACCATAATTTCAGATCTATTCAATTAAAGGACACGAAGGTACTTATTCAATGTATGCAGTATGTCGAGATGAATGCAGTTCGAGCACAAATGGTTAGCTCACCTCAACATTATCAGTTCACCTCTTGGTCAGACCTTTTGAAAAAAGTTTCATTGGGAAAGAGAATCAAAAAAAATATCATTCATTGTATCCGTCTATTTAATGGAGGTATGGAAACGAAGAGTGACGCTCAGGTTTTTGCGCTTTACTCAAAACGATTAAAACTCGTCTGTGAGGCAATCAGAGAGTTTGGTAGTTTTGCCAAGCTTAATCGCAGTGTTTTAGATGCGTTGTTACAAAGACATGCTTCCTGGAGTAGAGTGAAGCAGGTTGAATCGGGGTAAGTTAAGTATATAGGCAGCGTGAAGTTGGCTAGATCTACAGTGAGCTTGAGAGTGAATTAAAAGTGTAGCGCAACCATAACTTTACCATAAATTAACTCATTTCAGTGTCACAGGAAAGCCTCTGAGTTTTGAATTTATTTTCAGAGTCTTCTATCTTTAAGTCGGTAAAAATTACACAAAAGATTGAGGATACCTGATTATGGCTAGCAAAGTAACAAAAACTGCCGTCAAAAAGTTCAAAGAAGCTTTTCAAAAGCGTGTGGATATGACTTTGGCAAAAGATTTGTCAGAATGCAATAAGCACGACCTTTACATGGCTTTGGCCTACACAGTGCGTGACCTTCAGGTCGAAGCGTGGAAAACAACGAATCAAAAATTGGCGAGCAAAGACGCTCCCAAGAGAATGTATTACATCTCCCTAGAGTTTCTCATGGGTCGTACGCTAGGTAATAGCTTGATTAACTGTGGTTTTTTTGATCAGGCCGATACAGCGCTCAAAGAATTAGGTGTTGAGCTCGAAGACCTTCTCGATGAAGAGATGGATGCGGGACTTGGCAATGGGGGTTTGGGTCGTTTAGCCGCTTGTTTCCTCGACTCAATTGCAAGCTTAGATTTACCAGGCTTCGGTTCAGGTATTCGTTATGATTATGGGATCTTCCGTCAAAAAATCGATCATGGTCATCAAGTTGAAGAGCCCGATAACTGGTTACGTTTTGGTAATCCTTGGGAAGTGGTTCGCCCGGAACGCAAGCGCGTTATCAAGTTTTACGGACATGTGGAGTGTTACAAAGATCACGACGGTAAGCAATGGTGCACTTGGGTGGATACCGAAGATGTTCTTGCGATGCCTTACGATACGCCAATTCCAGGATTCTCCATGGGCACAGTCAATACACTTCGCCTTTGGTCAGCGCGTTCGATCTTTGGTTTTAACCTCACTGATTTCAACCAAGGCGACTTCATTAACGCCAACATCCAAAAATCGCTCACAGAAAATATTACAAAAGTTCTTTATCCCAACGATAATAATTACGAAGGTAAAGAACTGCGCTTGAAGCAGCAGTACTTTCTTGCAGCGGCAACACTTGCCGATATGATTGAGGACTTCAAAGATCTTGGCTTACCAATTTCTGACTTACCAAAAAAAGTCGTCTGCCAACTCAATGACACTCACCCCGCAATTGCCGTACCAGAGCTGATGCGTATTCTCATGGATGACGAAGGCCTCACTTGGGATGAAGCTTGGAACATCACTCGACAAGTTTTTGCCTACACAAATCACACTTTACTTGCAGAAGCATTAGAGAAATGGCCCGTGGGTTTAATCGAAAACTTACTTCCACGTCACATGCAGATCATCTATGAGATCAACTATCACTTCTTGCGTGAAGTGGCGCAAAAATACCCAGGTGATAATGAGCGTCAGTGCGATATGTCGATCATCCAAGAGGGTGGCGAGAAAATGGTTCGCATGGCTTACCTCGCGATTGTCGGTAGTTTTTCAGTTAATGGTGTGGCCGCGATGCACACAGAACTTTTGAAGCATGATTTGGTCAGAGATTTCTACGATCTCTATCCAAAAAAATTCAACAACAAGACCAATGGTATTACACCTCGCCGCTGGTTGAGGAAGTGTAATCCTGAACTCTCTGAACTCATCACTTCCAAAATTGGCGACAAATGGGTCACTGATCTCGACGAGTTACAAAAACTCATTCCTTTTGCAGAAGATAAAGTTTTCCGCAAGGAAATTTCTAAAATCAAAAAGAATAACAAAACGCGCTTAGCTGAATACGTAAAGGACCTCACGGGTGACGAACTTGATGTCAATTCAATCTTTGATATACAAGTGAAACGCCTTCACGAATACAAGCGTCAGCTGCTCAATATTCTCCATGCGATTCATTTGTATCAGAAGATTAAAGCGAACCCCAAGGGGCACTACACGCCACGTACAATTATCGTTGCCGGTAAAGCGGCTCCGGGTTACTACATGGCGAAGCTCATCATCAAGATGGTGAACTCAGTTTCGGCAATCGTCAACAATGATCCAGAAGTGAATAAGTTTCTCAAAGTCCTTTTCCTTCCCAACTACAGCGTGAGTATGGCAGAAGTTCTCGTTCCAGCCACTGACCTCTCCGAGCAAATCTCTACTGCAGGTAAAGAAGCTTCGGGAACAGGCAATATGAAGTTTGCCCTCAATGGTGCTTTAACTATCGGTACTTTGGATGGTGCAAACGTGGAAATTAAAGACGCTGTTGGCGACGATAATATTTATATTTTTGGTCTCGATGTTGATGGCGTGACAAACCTTAACCAAAACGGTTATAATCCTCACGACTACATGCCACACGGTTCTCATTTAGCGAATGCACTCGACTTGATTTCTTCTGGCTTTTTCTGCCCAGAAGACCCCGAGCTGTTCCGTCCATTAGTTGATTCACTCACCATAGGTGGTGATCACTATAAATTGGCGGCGGATTTTGAAAGTTATTCTGATGCTCAAGAACTTGTGTCTAATGATTTCATTAAGGAAGACGATTGGGCAAAACGTGCTATTCTCAACATTGCAAATATGGGCGGCTTTTCATCCGACCGAACAATTAAACAATACGCAGAAGAAATATGGGATATAAAGCCCTATTAAGAGAGTAAAATGATAACATCAGATCAACTGCATGAGAAACTCAAAAATGTGACGGTTGCAGGTTCTACCTGCAGCTACACAGAAGAGTACTGCGATAAGATCGCTCCAATGATTAATGAGATTAACCGTCTCAAAAAAGAAACAAACACAGTGATTCTCGCGCACTCCTACGTCAATCCAGAGATTGTCTATGGTGTGTCCGATTACACGGGTGATTCCTACCAACTCAGCCGCAATGCGCTCGAGAGTGGAGCGGATAACATACTTTTTGTCGCTGTGAAATTCATGGCGGAAACCGCAAAAATCCTCAACCCCGAGAAAAATGTCTATGTACCCGCAGCACTTAATGGCTGTAGTTTAGCTGACTCGATCACGGGTGCTAACGTGCGCAAATTGAAGCAAGACAACCCTGATTATACTTTTGTTTGCTACATAAATACCACTGCGGATGTGAAAGCTCAGTGCGACGTATGTGTGACCTCGGGCAATGTTTATAACATTATCGAAGACCTCCCAACGGACAAGATTTTCTTTGTTCCCGATAAATTAATGGGACTCAACATCATTGACGAAATGAAGCGTCGTGGCGTTGAAAAAGATATCAAACTCTGGGATGGCGTTTGCTACGTACACGAAGAATATGATCCCGATATGATCGATTATATCCGTGGTGAATTTGATGGTGTAAAAGTTTTGGCCCACCCCGAGTGCAGCCCAGGTGTTTTACATCACTCCGATTTTGTGGGTTCAACGGCTCAGCTTCTCAAGTTTATGGAAACATCTGCTGCAGATGATTTTCTCATGCTCACGGAATGTGGCCTCTCGGCTCGCCTTCAAGTGGAGATGCCCGAAAAGAATTTTGTGGGTTCTTGCTCAGTATGTAAATACATGAAAGCAAACACACTAGAGAATGTTTTGGAATGCCTAAAGAATCCAAAAGCTCATAATGAAATTCACCTCACTCAAGAGGATATTGATGGTTCACGTCGTTGTATCGACGCCATGTTCCATTACGCTGAAAAGCGCAAATAACTATTGCCAGATGCGATAATTTTATCGCAACAAACTCAGTAGTGAATTAAGGCAGGTACTTAGGTATCTGCCTTTTTTATTGCAGTGGAATGACTTCGATTTGAGGGTAGTTGGCCATGGCTAATGAACGATTGATACTCTTATCTTTATGGTGAATACTGAGTTCAGTTTTCCCTAAATGTGAATTTTTGAGCTCAATCTGGTAGGAACCCCAAGTAAAACTTTGCGTATCAATTTTTTTAATCGGGCTATGCAGAGGTGGTGAAAAATAGAGGGGGCAATTCATCTCAAAACTCTGTTGGTGAAGGTATTGCTGAAATTGAGTTGGCGTTGAGCGTGGGTTGAGAAATGTGAGGCTTTGGAGCCTTTGCTTATTGAGCAAGCTGAGTGAACCTAAAGAAGAATTTTTGCGATTATCGCAAATGAGTAAATCAATGCGCGAAAGTCCCCGTTTATCACATTCGTTTATAAAGAAACTCGCCGCCTGAAAATCACTGCAGTTGATTAAGAGACTTTGATCCTTTTCGAAAATAGCGAGGGAAACTTGCTCTTGACCAGTGCCCCGAAAGATAATAATCCCCTCATCATCGTGATTCCATTGCAAAAATAAGATCAAAGAGAAAAGCAGAGACGAGAGTAAAATCATTTGAGTTTTAACTGTGGGGCGTAAGCGCAAAATCATTAGAAAAGAGAGAGAATACAAGGCACAAACAAAGCCGGGTAAATCTCCTAGCTTAAGCGAAAATTGTGAGCTCATATTTGCGAGTCCCGCAAAAAAATCCGTAAAGCTATTGAGTAAAGGACTTAAAAAGGGAAGGGCACTCGAAAGTAGGGCGCAAGCCATAAGCGGAGCAGCTAAAAAGATACAAATTAAGTTAACCAAGAGGGAAAAGGGATTACTATTTGCCGAGAGGTAAATATTCATTCCTAAAGAACTCATGTAGGCCACAAAAGTGATGCCAAAAGTTTTGAGAATCTTATTTTTTAAGTGATGCCGATGATAAGAAAAACTTTGTCCCCAATTAATTTTTTCATCGAGAATTTTGCAGAGTTCATCTAAGGGCTTGAGACTCATGAGCAAAGCAAAAATCACTAGGAAGGAAAATTGGAAGCCAGCGAGTAGGACTTGGTTGGGATCAAAAAGTAAGATGACAAATCCAGCCGCATAAAGGCTATTGAGGCTGATGCTACTCTTACTCAAGCAAAGTCCAATGGACCAAATACTAATCATAACCCAAGCCCTCAGTGCAGAAGCCGGTAAACCCGTCATGATTAAGTAGGGAATTAGAATGATGGGGAGCAAAGAGAATCTCCACCATACGGGAATTAATAGCAGTCGCATAAGCCATAAAAGAATAAAGGCAACGATACCCACATGTAAACCAGATACGGCAAAGATATGCATCAGTCCTGATCGTCGGAGGGTATCTTTTTGGCTACTACTGAGTTCTTGTTTGAGACCAAAAAGCATGGCGGTGAGAATGGTATAATTCCTTTCATTGCCGAGTTGCCGTTCCAAGCGACCCAAGAAATTATCTCGCCCATTGAGAATGCTTTTTTGCAGAGATTTTTGAGGGGCGATTTTGATATCTTGTTCAGATAGAGGAATGAATTTCCAGAAAATACCCCGGAGGTGTAAATGCTTGATGTAAGCCTGGTCGGAAGCGAGCTGACTACTTACGGGGACTAATGAACCTTGGCAGCTTATCTGATCATGGAAGTGAGTTTCCAGTTCTCTTGGCTTTTCAAAGAGGGCCTTAAAGTCAGTCAATTGAGTTTGGTCATGACCGGTGAATGACTGTACAGAAATTTCAATGGTCCTCCGCTTCGTCTGGCCATGAACGATTTGGCTATCATCGACTCGAGCCAGTAGTGAGCCACCCATTGCCTTAAATTTTTCAGGTTCCCGTTCTTGAAACAAAATCGCCCAGAGAGCACCGAGTAAAACAAAAAAAATTAGTGAGTAAAGCTTTTTATAAAATAGGAAAAGTAGGCTACTGAGCAGAATGAGGCTTTGAGCCATGAGGGGCAGTGAATGCCAGGGAAGAAAAGTGATAAGTCCCACAATAAACGCCCCAAAAAATCGTTCCAAAGGGTATGCATGGCAGTCAATAGACATTTTTGTACCTCTCCTCATTCAATCGGGACAGAAATTTTATCCTGCCCGATATATATTTGTGCTCTTAATTTAATACTGGGAAGTCTATGAAAAAAATATTTTACTTATTAATGTCTTTGCTTTTTATCCAAAGCATTTGTGCAGGGACAATTAAGTTTCGTTCTCCACTAGAAGAAAAAATTTACCACTACAGTGTGCAACTCGCTTATCACAAAGCCAACACGGATCCAAAAGCAGCAGATTTAAAGAGCCTCCTCGCCTTTGTTCATTTCATGCGCCCCGACCTAGGTGTGGCAAAAAATATAAAAACGAATTTAATATATGGGAAGCCCCAGTCGGTTAAAGGCCGTGATACGAGCCAGTTCTTAGGAAAGAACTTATCTGACCGAGCTGTTGAATTAGAGGGTGATAAAGATAAGCGGGAGTTTCTTTATATTTACGCTCAAATGGCAGAGAAATACACCAAGCTTAACGAGTCAACTCACCTAATTATGGATGATGCTCGTGCATCAGCATTTAATTTAAATTTAGCCCACTTATTTAAAATTGCAGGATCACCAGAAATCTACGATGTGGAAGTTGAGGCAGCACAGTTAGCAGCTGAAGCCGAGCGTCAACGCAAAGAAGACGAAGAAATGAGACGTATTTCTGGGAGTGATGACGAAGGTGGCGGTATTGAAGAAGATGATTTCAAATCGCTTTTGCAGAATCATAAAATGACCGTGGCTTACTCAGAAGTCTCAGCTATTAGCATGCTCAACGAAATGATACACGCGATGTATTGGTTGGGAGTGACTTTTGAATATGAAGGTATTCGCCTTTCTCACCTAGGGCCAATGAAGGCGACAAATGGCGCTGTTTTTTATAAAAGTGTTTTACCTCGTCCTGAAAAAGAAACTTATACTTTGGCCAATAAATCAGTACGAGACATTCTCGAACATATGTGCGAAAGCCTCAATCTCGAATATAAAGTCGAGGGTAATTCGGTGAAAATAACGGATGCTCCGCCACCCCTTTTTCCTGAGTGGGGCACGGCAGGCGTTCCGGCTTATGTCTTGCAACAAAAGCTGAGAAACTACAGCCGTACGCAGATTGAGAAGTATAAAGGCAAGGAATTTAAAGTTAACGGTTACATACAAAACATGGGGACAGGAAGTAGCCGTAATTATATGCTGACGCTTGATTCCGATCAGATCATTATGCAGATTCCTCTCTACAATGTTGACCTCGCGAACTGGAGTGACCTCAATGACAAAATGAAGACTTGGAGAACAGAGAGTAAGAAATCTAAGAAAGATTCCATGAGCAAAAATCGTCGCGATCGTCCCCAAGGTGAATTTGAGCGCATTGAATATGGTTCAAAAAATGTCTATGTAACAGCCTACGTGACCGCAGAGGGTATTAAGGGTGGCAAACTCTACCTCAGCAACGCAAAAAAAGTAAGCGTCAAAGGACTTGGTCGTCGTATTACTTTGGATGAAGACAACGATTAATAAATGAGTCAAGAACAGCCCATTGTCCTCAGCTTTGATGCGGGGACAATTTTAGTCGATCGAGTCGGTGATCAGCACCGCGAGCTCCTCAAGGGCTTACTAACGTATGATGAACGCGTGCGGACTTATCGTGCTTTAGCGATGAACTACGCAAAAATTGTCATGACTTTGCATCGGGCAAAAATCCCTTTTCTTGATGAAGCTAAAGATTACCAAAAACAGAATTTTGCCATGCAAAATGGCATGAGCCCGCGAGCTCACCAGAGCCAGGCTTTTGAAGCATGGCGAAAGGTGAATTGCCGCGGCATGGTGGTTTTACCCACGGGGGCAGGTAAATCTTTCTTGGCCTATATGGGCATTCAGTATTGCCAACGCCCAAGCCTCATTCTTGTTCCCACCATTGACCTCATGCATCAGTGGCAACGCGGTTTGAGTGAATGCTTTGCTTGCGAAATCGGAATGCTTGGTGGAGGTGAAAAAGATGTGCAAAATATTACCGTTAGTACCTATGATTCAGCCTTGTTGATGATGGAGTGGCTCGGAGATCGTTTTGGACTGTTGATTTTTGATGAATGTCACCATTTGCCAGGAGACCGCATGCGCCAGGCTGCAATCATGTCTTTGGCGCCTTTTCGTCTTGGTTTGACTGCCACACCCGAACGCTCTCACACGGGGCTCAGTGAATATGGCGGCCTGACTGGCCCACTTTGTTTTCGCATGGAAATTGGTGAACTCAAAGGGGAGATCCTCTCACCTTATGAGACCCGTCGAGTTGAGCTCGATTTAGATGAGGATGAAGAATTTCTCTATCACGAAGAACGGCAAATTTATTTAGATTTCCTCAAGCGTTGTGGCATTAGTTTTTCCAATGGCGATGGCTGGGCCCGCTTTATCATGGCCTGCGCCCGTAGTGATGAGGGTCGCCGTGCACTAAAAGCCTTTTATGCCCAGAAAAAAATTGCCAATTGTGGGCGAGCTAAATTTCGTCAGATCTGGCAAGTGTTTAAAGATCATGCGGGGGAAAGGATTTTGATTTTTACCGCAGATAATGATACGGCTTATGAAATTGGTCGTCGCTTTTTACTCCCCGTTTTGACGCACCACACCAAGTCCGCAGAACGTAAAAAAATGCTTGAGCGCTTCCGCTCGGGCCAGCACCCTATTTTAGCGACTTCAAAAGTTTTGAACGAGGGCGTCGATGTACCAGAAGCGAGTGTGGGTATCGTAGTCTCGGGCAGTGGCAGTACGCGTGAACACGTGCAGCGCTTGGGACGAATTTTGCGAAAATCGCAAGGGAAACAAGCCGTACTCTATGAACTCATAAGCCGCAATACCAGTGAATTTAATGTATCTGAAAGAAGGAGGCAGCATAGTGCTTACGAAGGATCTCGTTAAATTTTCCCGTCGCAAAGATCGCATTCACCCTCATTCGATAAAAACGGATCAGCAAGGCTTACTGGATCTTGCGCAGGATCTGCTCAATATTTATCAATTTGGCGAAGGGAAAAACCGTCAGGAACTCGAAGAAGAATCGTCCATTATTATCAATGGTTTTTCGACACCCCTCATGGCTCGTGGTCTCAACCGCCTATGCCTGGATCGCTGCGAGTTCACTCAATGCTTAGAGGTCGATTTCGCTTCGGCCCGTGAACAAGTTTTTGATTTGAGTGCGAAATTCTTAAAAGAAGCAGATAAATACGATTTTGAAGGCTTTCGTGATCAGATTGAAAGTCAGGTGGCCAATGAATTACAGGAACTCGTTCACGAAGATCTTTATGGGGACTTACCTCATAGTGACCTGCTGCTCAAGTTTAAAGCTATGCGTCCAGTGGACCTCTTGCATCGCTATAATTTAGCTCAAGTGCAGTACCACATGTTATTTGCCGGAGATTTAGCTCTGACGCTCAAAAAAGTCGAAGCGGCTGAATTGCGCAAGATCTTTAAATACCTCAAATTTTTTCGCTTACTCGCACGTATTGAAAGCCCCCAAAAAGGGACCTTAAAAATCACCATCGATGGCCCCATAAGCCTTTTTGAAAACACTCGCAAATACGGTTTACAGCTGGCTAATTTCATTCCCGCCTTTGTGGATTGTGCTAATTGGCAATTTGAAGCTAAAGTCGATTTGCCGCGCTTTAAAAATAAGGTGCTCAAGCTGACACACCGAGCGGGGCTCAAGAGCCATTATAAAAATTTCAGTGCTTTTGTACCCGAAGAAATTCGTCTCTTTCATAAAACTTTTGCGGACAAAGCAAAAGATTGGCAAATCGTCGGAGACACTCCCTTTGTGGAAATGGGCGAGGAAGGCAAGCAAGAATTGATTTTCCCCGACCTCAGTTTTGCGAAGGACGCAAAAACGGTGCACATGGAGCTTTTTCACCGTTGGCATGCGGGGGCATTGCGTCGTCGCCTCGACCAACTCTATACTAAGCCCAATTGTCAGCTGCTCATCGGCATTGACCGTAGCTTAGTGAGGGCATCTACTTTTAAAGAAGAAGTCGAAAGCCATCCCTATTTTGCAAAGCACGGCTTTTTATTTAATGACTTTCCTTCCGTTACTCGCGTTAATTCTTTGTTAAAAAGCTTTTCATGAGCGAGTTTAAAGGAAAACGACTTTCATGAAATCATTCTCTTCATTGCTCATACTTTTGCTCTTTGCTTTGAGTTCTTGTCAACAAGAAGCTCAAAAGCCGTTGGCAAGTGCCGAAGCTCAGCAAATGCTTCAGCACTGCCTCGTCTGTCACGATAACAAAGAAATGCAGCGTGGCCCCATACTCGATGGTTTAGACGAAGCTTACATGTTAGGGCAAATACAGAAGTTTAAATTAGCTCAGCGCGGAACGCACCGATACGATTATCAGGGGGAGTTGATGGCGACGGCCATTAAAGACTTAAATGAGCAAGACGTAACTCAAGCGGTGGCCTTGCTAGCGAGACGAACTCCTCGGAATTATTTACGCACGGTGAAAGGCGATTCAAAAATGGGCAAAGACCTTTATGAAAAGAATTGTCTCGCTTGTCACGGCGACTCCGCCCAAGGGCTCAAAGAGGCGAATACGGGCAGCTTAGCGATCTTGGAAGATTGGTACCTGCTAACTCAATTGCGCAACTATAAATCAGGGCGCCGTGGTTATCACGAAAAAGATATCGAAGGCCAGGCGATGCGCGCACTTGTCACTCCCTTGAGTGATCAAAACTTTAAAGATATTGTGGAATACATTTCTTATATCAATCTCGGAGAATAGAAGATAACTCTAGAGTTGTCAGATCGCTCCCCTGCAAGACCGCTGCGCTTGCAGATTTTTGCTGGGAGCGCCGATTGTTAATCGGCAAATTTATTTCCGAGAAAATTAAAAAACAGGCTTAACCCTGCTTTAAATCTTTGTGCCATTGAATGAACATGAGGGCGGCCCAAAGCTTGTGCTGATGATTGGCACGTTTGCTGAGGTGTTGCTGAAAAGTCTCTTGCAATTGTTTATGATAGAAGAAGTCAAAAGTATGGGAATCGTTAATGAGGTCCTGAGCCCAATCTTTGAGGTCGCCGCGCAACCATTCGGCAATGGGTACTGCAAAACCTTGCTTTGGGGCCTCTAAGTTATAATCGGGTAGATGTCTTCCAAGAAGAGACTTAAGGACGCGTTTTTTCATGTTTTTCTCGGGTCCAATGAGGCTATCCATACTCATGGTCCAAGAATGTTCCACTAAACGATGATCGATTAGTGGTGAGCGTAATTCTAAACTTGTGGACATGGAAGCACGGTCAGCTTTTTGCAAAATATCATCACTGAGGTACATCATTAAATCGGCAAACATGTACTGGCGAACGGGATTGAGAGAATCGGGCCATTCATCGGAGTCTGAAAATAAGTGAATACCATCTTGTCCGTAGGACAAAACTTCATTCGGATTTGACCAGAGAGAATGCAGTTCGCGATAGAGCTTACGCGAGTTTGTTTGGCGTAGTGCTTTCGTGAATTTCGCAGCTTTATCGGCAAAGAGATGTGGTGCTTTTTTGCCCTTAAATTTATAAGCCATCGCAGCTAGTTTATTGAGTGTGGCAGGTCTTAGGAAGTCAACACCATGACAAATAGCTTTATTGATAAAATTAGGATATTTCTTACGCATCTCGAGAATTTTTTCGCCCCATAAATAACGCTCATAACCGCAGAATATTTCATCACCGCCATCGCCTCCAATCGCCACCGTGACTTGTTTGCGAGCCAATTGAGAAATGAGTGTGGTGGGCAAAATCGAGGAATCCGCAAAGGGCTCATCACAAATATGAGGTAATTTGGGAATTAGTTTGAGGGCATCTTGGGCCTGTACCATAAAGGTCGTGTGGTCAGCACCAATGGCTTTTGCGGTGATTTCTGCCTGAGCACTCTCATTATATTGGCTTTCATCAAAGCCAATGGAGAAGGTTTTGAGTGCTTGGGGATGAATTTTTGCGGCCATCGCACAAATGAGTGAGGAATCTATTCCTCCAGAGAGAAAGGCTCCAACTGGCACATCGGCATTTAGTCGTAGGCGAATGCTATCTTCGAGCAAGCTTTCGGTTTTTTCGACATTTTCCGCAAAGCTCAATTTTGTGGGTTCCTTGACGACAATTTTGTGGAGGTCCCACCAGGCTTTAATATTTTTCACAGTAAAACTTCTCAGTGAAAAAGAGAGAATGTGACCAGGACGAAGTTTGTAGCAGTTTTTGAAAATCGAATAAGGTGCAGGTACATAGCCAAATTGCATATACATATGAAGCGCATCTTGAGAGACTTCTGCGTTGAAGCTGGGCGCCTTCTTGAGGCTGTTGAGCTCAGATGCAAAAAGGAAGTGGTGATGAGAAAAGGCGTAAAATAAGGGTTTCTTCCCCAGATGGTCACGAAATAATTTAAGCTCTTCATTAGCGCGATCCCATACAGCAGCCACAAACATGCCATTGAATTGTGTGAGAGCTTCTTCGACACCCCAATAACTTATGGCGGCGAGTATGGTCTCGGTATCCGAGTTGCCTTGATAGGGATAGGGTGTGGTAATCTTACTCCGAATTTCTTCTGAGTTATAAATTTCGCCGTTAAATGAAATAACGTAGCGACCACAGGCGCTGTGCATAGGTTGCGCACCAGCGGGACTTAATTCAATGATGGAAAGTCGTGTATGGCCCAAAGCCATGTGATTACCAAACCATTTGCCATTAGCATCGGGACCACGGTGGTCGAGCTGGGTGACCATTTCACCCAGAGCATCTCGATCTTCAATGCTAATTCCTCCTTTACTGAGGAAACCCGCAATCCCACACATGATAATGTCCTATTGTTTTGACAAAATTTACTCTTTGTCAAAAATTTTACACGAAAAGCTGTTGGTGAAGTAGAGCTAATTGTCGTTTATGGGGATAATAATGGAGATTTTCTTAAAAAATTAACAGGATAAGCTCCCTATGGGCGGATTTAGCTACTTTTTGGGGAGCGGTTCAGGGATAACTTCTCGTAAAACTTGGCCTTGTTTAAAGCTGCCACTAATGATTTTTGCGTAGCTAAATTTATCTTTGACTTCGCTGATTCTGACTCTGCCGATGAGCTGGCTATCGGAGTAACCCAAAATATCACCTGTTTCGGGGTCAATGAGGGGAGAGCCTTGAAAAAAGGCGGAGTATTCAGCGCCCAGTTTAATAGCCCGATTTTCCCCTCCGGAAATAATGACGGTGTCACCTTCGTTGCGAATGACTCGAGGGTACCACTTCTTATCGGCAATGGTTTTATTAATTTCGAGCAGAGCTTGATGCATGAGTTCTTTACAGGCTTTTCCCAAGGGTGTGCGGTAAAAAGACCCACTGCCAAAGCTCATGTTTTTGTATTGACCTGCCACGTCGAGTGAAGTCGCATGGGCTTTACCTTCGACCTGCTTAGAGGCAATAATCTCGCCACTCTCGACCTCGATGATGTAAAGTGTGACCGTAACCACGGCAACGTGGGTGCTGCCCGAGAAACCCCAGTTACTAAAGAAAGCCGAGGCGCCGGTTTTTGCCACGTGAGCAAAATCGGTGACTGAACCCTTGAGCAAGTATTGCACATTTTTTAGGCGGCCACGGGCTACTTTACCCTCGGGACGAAAGAGTTTGTCTTGTTGAATGTTGAGCTCGCCAATGACGGCATCAATATTTTTTCGAGTGAGAACTTTGTAGCGCTTGGATTGCACCAGCTCATCAATGAGTGAATCGCGAATGCCTTCGCCTACGTTCCAACGGTAGCGAAAATGACTCTTATCAGCAAATTCTAAAACGGCAATGGTAGGAATCTTTTTATCAATGACATCAGCAGGTAAACGCTTGGAGTTCGTTTGGCAGGAACAGAAAAGTATGACTAAGCTGAGTAAAGATAAAAGTTTCATTTTGAGCTCCTAATTAATCTTCGTCCTGAGGACCAAGGTACCATTTTTTTTCGTAGAGAAAAGTCTCTAAATCATTGATGAAATCATCAATTTTAAAGTTGATGTGATTTTCGAGGGGAGATAAGAAATCTTCGTGTTTGCGATCTTCGCGATAAGCCGGTTGCTTAGAAGGCGGAGTAAGGTACTTAAGGATTTTTTCCATAGAGTCATTTTTGAGTAAAATAACACAGGAATAAACACTCCATTCACGCGGCATATAAAGAGAGGCACCGAGGAATTTTTTGCCTTGGTAGGAGAGGTCGTAGTTTTCGCGAATTTCTGTGGCTAAGCCATAAGTTTCGTAGAGAAAAGCTTGAATCGCTTTGGAGCTATGGCGTAGGTAACGGTCAATATTGAGTTCTTTTTCGCGTTCATAGCGAATGGCCACACAGGCACAACCCTCGTCGAGAACCACACAACCCCCGCCACCCATGCGTTTAAAAACGGGGATGGCGTCGGCCTTGGTATTATCGAGATGAATTTCTTTGTGAGCTTTTTGCGAACGTCCCAAAACCACTACGGGATGTTTGGGTTGCCAAACTCGTATGGGGCGAGCATCTTTTTCTAAAACGCTTTCCCCAAGCGGTTCCTCCGATAGGAAATCGGAGTTCTCCGAGAGTAATGGGCGGAATTTATCCATTAAGCCTCAATTTCTGCGTAATTGACAAAAACGCCGTGGGGTTTACAGCAAGCTCGCACACGAATCCAACCGACTTGCAGAGGCTCGGGAGTCTGAATATAAGCTCTGAACTCCGTTCCTTCGTCACCATAAAATTCGTCGTATTTCGCGGGCTCTGGGAAAGCGACCGTATGAACATTATTGAGACGGTCAGTAATTTCTACCCAAGTCCAATAATGGCCGTTTTTGTGGGGGTGCTCTTTGCCATTGCTGCCAAAACTGACGATGAATTCTTTTTTGTTGCCAGAGATTTTGACGATGGGCTTGTGCTTATCCATGGCAGATTCACTACGCTTTTGTCCGTCGTAGTCAGAACCATTAAATTTGTAGTAATCAAAGCCCCTCTCAGGTTTGGTGAGGAAACTTGAGCTTTCGGCATAGGAAAAAGGGTCTTCGTCTTGATATAAATCTTCAACTTCTTCGCTAGATTCACAAGAGGCCAAGAGGGCCGTACCTGAGGCGACGAGAGCTGATTTGATAAAAGTTCTACGGTTGTTCATTTTTGACTCCATTAAGTAGATGACACCAAGCAAGATAAATCATATACTCAAATGCTCAACTGCTGGAAACTGTTAATTCCTCTGAGCAGGAAAATTAATCTTCTTCTTCGTCAAATTCTCTTTGGAGTAGGAAGGCGCGTAGGGCTGCAAAACCAATGCCAATTAATACTGTGAAGCCGGTGGCAAAGTAGTGAAAAAAGGCCACATCCTTAATTTGACTTTTATTAAAGTGATCGAGGCAGAGAACGTGAAAATCGTGGGTGAGGTCACCTTTTCCCTGCATATAATTAGCGAGGAAAGCCGCATCATTTCTCAGGCTATGGGCAAAATCCAAGTTTTGGGAAAAGATAAAAAAGGCGCAGGCAATATAGAGACTACTTTCTATGTTGTTCACGGACTGGCTTCCCGTTAAACCACGGTAGAGGAAAATCGCTGCAAAGACAAGTTCGGTACCGTGCCCCATGTAGATGCGCATGATATCGGCCCATTCGTTGCGACTAGTTAGAGCAAAGACAATGAGAAACCCGATGTTACAAATAAGTGGTATGAGGTTTTTTCTCAGATAAAAAATCCCGTAAATTAAAATGGCATAGGTCACATAAGTTATTTCAATTTTTCTGTGCATATGCACGGCAACGCCCCCGCCATAAGTAAAGTCGAAGGCAGGGATAGAGGGGTAGCCGTAGAGCCAACCAAAAATTGAGTGCCCAAGTTCATGCACGAGTATGGTAAGGTAGGAGAAAATGAAGCGAGTGAATTGGAAGTAAAAAGCTAAGACCCCTAAAATGACTCCACTCAGCAAACAGATGATGAGTTCTTTATTTTCCTTTTTCATTTTTTATCTCTCCCTAAATGATCCAAATGTCACATAAGATAAGCAAAGATATTTGATAGGAAAAGACCAAATTGTCAATTAAGGACCTATATTTACAGGATATTGAGTTTAAATGTGGTGATAAATGAAAAAAGCGATAAAGATAAGGCTGGGAGTCTATGTGGGGCTCTATCTTGCTTTGGGCTTAGTGCTTTATGCCGTGCAGACCAGTTTGGTTTATTATCCGGTGAAAAATATTGAGCATCAGTACCCCGTTTTAGTTTTGGAAAGTGAGGGAGAGAAGATCTCCGTTTTAAAAATTGAGGAGGGGCAATCGCAAGCGGTTATTTACTTTGGGGGCAATGGCGAAAATGTGGTGTATTCAGCTCCCCAAATAGCTGAGCTTTGCGAAGATCGCAGTTTGTACCTCATGCAATATCGCGGTTATGGTTCGAGTACGGGAAAACCATCACAAAAAGCTATTTTTGCCGATGCTCTTAAGCTCTATGATGAACTGAAAATTCGATATGATCACATCAGTCTCGTGGGGCGTAGTTTGGGTACGGGAGTCGCCGTTTACCTGGCAAGTCAGCGACCCGTTGATAAAATGGTTCTGATCACGCCTTATGATAGCATACAGAGTGTGGCGCAAAAACGTTTCCCAATTTACCCCATGTCAGTGGTACTGACAGAGAAGTATAGGTCAATTGATCGAGTTCCTGTACTTCCTGTTCCCACCTTGATTCTCTTAGCTTATAATGACGAAGTCATCCCCATGGCAAATTCCCAAAAGTTGATTGCGGCTTTCGCAAAAGTAAAACCCCAAGTCGAAGTTATTAAGAATGCGGGTCACAACGACCTCTCCGAGCGTCAAGAATACAAAAAAGCCATTAAGGATTTTTTTCTCATAGAATAACTATTTCTATTTCAAAAGAGCTTCTAATCATAGCTTAATAAATGAAGTGTGAATTAATAAATATGAATAACCATTAGAGTGCATGATGCGACCCATAAGAGAAGGACGCTGACCCTCTCGAGCTCTCCCAGCAAGGATTTGCCAATCCTTGACCAGGCGACTAAGTGGCTTTGCCCTGCTTTAGAATAATTATTTCTATTTCAAAAGAGTTTCTATTCATAGCTTAATAAATGAAGTGTGAATTAATAGATATGATTAACTCTGTGTTCTCGGAGTCCTCTGTGGTGAAACTTTATCATTAAAAATGAGCCGGACTCTATGCCGTACCTTCGGCACTCAGATATTTGCTTCAATTAAATTTCCTAGCTCTCACAAGCTAGGCTGTGTTATGTCGTACCTTTGGTACTTAAAGCATAACTGTCAAGTCCTGAAAAATAGTTGTCACTTTTGTTTATGTTAATTGACTAATATTTATGCACATTGTGTTTCATGAACAACACTTGGAAATGAATATTCCAAAGCTGTATGAGGGCGACAATTATTGTATAAGTAAATAGCCTGCTTAATTGCTTTTTTAGCATCTTTAAAGTTCTTAAATGTTTCGCGTAAATGATATTCATACTTCAGTATTCCGTTGACTCTTTCAGCTTTTGAATTTTCATAGCAATGGTTTTCTTCAGTCATACTGACAGGAAGATTTCTATTCGTCAAGATTTCAATGTAATCGTGACAGCAGTACTGAGACCCACGGTCAGAGTGATGGATGGGGTATGACCCTTTTGGGAGACTTTTTAAAGCCATCTTTAATGCTTTGATACATCCTACAGCTTCTAAACTCTCTCCCACATTATAAGCAATAATTTTTCTAGAGAAGGCATCTGTGATTAACGCTAGATAAACAAAGCTTTTTGCAACTCTGATGTAGGTTATATCACAAACCCACACCTGGTTAGGTGCGGTTAACACCTTATCCTTTATTAGATTTTTGTAGACTTTAAAACGATGCCTAGAGTCAGTAGTTCGACAGTACTTCCTCTTTCTTTTGATTAATAGGCGTTCTTCGCGAGCTATATCGAATAAGCGATCTCGTCCTATCTGTATAGAATTCTCTTTGAAGTTATCTACTAACATATTCTGCAGCTTTCGAATTCCGAGCTCAGATTGAATGCAACGTTGTTCTTTAATAAGATCGATCACAAGTTTTCTATCTACTTCTTTTTTGGTGCTTAAAGATTTATTTTTATAGAAATTTTGCCGACTCATATGGAGGTGATTACAAAGTTGTTTAACAGTAAAGTGGCTATTCATTGATCTGACTCTTTTGACCGCTTCACACCGACTTTTTTTTTGAAGGCTTCTTTATCAGATACGCCGAACTCATCACAAGCTATATCAAAGTAAGCTTTATTCATAACATCACTTATCGCTAGTTCGGTTACTGTTTTCTCTAACTCAGCAATATGCTTTTTAAGAGCTTTAATCTCATCAATATCATTTTCTGTTTCCACTTTAATCACCTTTGGTAATAAGTCTGTTCTACCATACTTTTTGACCCAGGCTCTTACTGTACAAGAGCCTGATATCCCATAAGCTTGGCTCGCTTCTCCACAGCTTATAAATTTACCTTTGGAGATCTCGTTTACCACTTTTTGTTTAAATGATTCACTATATCTTATTGTATCTTTCATAGGTTTTTCCTATTTTAGATGACAACCTATATCAGGACAAGACAACTGCCACCTGCCACCTGCCACCTGCCACCTGCCACCTGCCACCTGCCAACTGACCAATTATCTAATGCAAATGCAGGTCCGCGAGTGAGGATTTGATGCGGCGGTAGAGTAGGGCAAAGAGGGTGAGGGTCGGCAAGATGGTGAAAGTCGCTCCGGCCATGATGACTGCGAGAGGCTCGCCGAGGCTCGCCCCCATGAGTTGACTAAGAGCGAGAGGAAGGGTCTGTTTATCGGGACTTTGCAGTACGATTAGGGGGAGCAGGTGTTCGTTCCAGGACATGATGAAATCTAAGAGAGCAAAACTGAGCAGAGCGGAACTGATTAGCGGTAGGGCGTGAATAAAGGTGCGCAGTTCACTGGCGCCTTCTAAGCGACAGATATCAAGCATATCATTGGGAACTTGTTTCCATATTTGTGTGAAAAAGAGCAGTCCAATCGCATTGAGTGCGCCAGGTAAAACGATGCCGGCATGGGAGTTGCTCAGCCCAATAAAGTTGATCCACTCAAAGAGGGGCAGGATGAGGGCTTGTTTCGGGATAAGAATCACCAAGATGGCTAAAGTAAAGAAAAATTTCTTGCCTTTGAAATCAATTTTTGCAAAAACATAGCCTGCGGAGGCACTGAGGGCCACGGCACCAAAGCAGTGCAATAAGGCAATAATGAGTGAGTTAGTGAAAACTTTTTTAAAGTCAAAATATTGATACTTCTTCAAGTGATCATAATCCGCCTGTAACTGAGCTTTTTGCTTGAGGTCGTTTTCCTGCGCGATTTCGCTTTCTAGTTTATCGAGGTGACGGCGATTGGAATTGAGCAAGATATCAAAGTATTGGAAATCGAGATTGCTGAGACTGGTCCACATGGATTCGGTCTCCTCAATAGCTTTTGTGGGAGCTTCAGTAGTGGGGCTCGGGCGATCAAGTTGAGCTAATTGCTTCTTGAGTTCTTGCAGGGAAGTGACTTGTTCAAGAGTGAGCTCTTCTTGGGCTTCGAGTTCTTTGATTTTTGATCTAATTTTGCGTTTCTCGCGAAAAGCTTGGGCGCGATTTTTGACTTTGGAATCATCTTGAATCTGTTCCTGTCGGGCCTCAATAAATTCTCGGCTCTGAGGCAGTAATTGCGTCGATTGATAGATTTCTGGATTGGTTTTAAAGCTCGAGAAAAACATCCAAATAAAGGGATAAATAAAGACCAAAGCAATGCCAGTCAAAATGAGGGCAGACAAATTGCTTTTGGCGAGTTTATGGCGCTTCCAACTCATTGAACTTCATCCTTTTTCTGGCGCCAAAAAAGCACCCAAATTAATGAGGCCAAAAAGGGTACAACCGACATGCTGATGGCGGCAGCGCGATTGAATTGCTGAAAGGTGAAACCAGTTTGATAGACATAAGAAATCAGCAATAAGCCTGCGTCATCAGTGCCACCCGATCCACCGAGTAAGCGATAGGAGCCTGCGAACATCGCAATTGAATCAACCATTAAATAAATGATGGCAAAAAGAATGACGTGGGAGCAGGCGGGGATGCGTAAATGGATGAGTCGTTTGAAGAAGTTAGCACCTTCAAGTTCAATCGCTTCTTCGAGATTTTTGGGGATGGCCTGCAGAGAGCAGAGGAAGAAGAGGGTGATGAAACCCGTCCAACGCCACACAGATTGAAAAATGAGGGCAAACATGATGAAGCGCGGATCTTTTTGCCAATTGATGTAATCGGGTAGGCTCTCAGCCCAAGGCGAATTGATCGATTTGAGTAGGGCAATAAAAGGCGTCGCCACAAATTGATTGAGAATGCCATTTTCACCGTGAAAAAAGAGCAGGAAAAGAATCGAGAGAACAATTGGCGGCGTGATGCCAGGGACAATGAGGATGAAGCTGAAAATGGGGCGTAAAAACTTGTGGCAGGCCAGCAATAAGTGAGCAATAAAAAAGGAGAGGGGAACGATAATCCCTATGGCACCCAGGGTATAGATGGTGGTGTTTTTAATGGCTTTGTGGTAAGAGGGATCTTTGATGAGGTCAAAGTAATGACTCAAGCCAATAAATTTCTCAGGGCTGGCTTCGTGATTAATAATGTCGGGATCCGACGTCAGGCTCATCATCAAACCCTGACAGAGTGGGATCAACCAAAAGAGAACCAGGAATAGAAAAAAAGGAAATAGCAGTACGGCTGTACTGCTATTATAAGGTGAGTGAGCTTTGTGCAATTCGGCTTAGAGCTTATTTATCTTTTGGGTCCTTATCATCAGGACCTTTACCACCCATTGAAGCGCCTTTGTCGAGCATAGTTTTGAGTTCTTTGAGCGCTTCTTCAGCAGTTTGGTAACCCATCATTACTGAAGCAAAGTATTTTTCGCGCATGAGGAAAACGCACATGCCACGTTTAGCATTCATGTTGATCATGGGAAGATCAGTAGAAACGCTGAGTACTGTTGCCCCAAGTGATTCGTGGGGGAAGTAAGAGTTAGTTGCGAGGAGGCGCGCATCTGACCATGCGGGTTTGTAAGCAGGGAAACTATTGCGATTAACGAAGCGAGCCACGTTGGCTTCTTTATCGGTCATTACCCATTGCATGAAACCCCAAGATTTATCGACGTTCTTGCTGCCTTTGTAGATCATTAGACCTTGGCCGGCAAAAGTAGCAGATTTGAAAGATTTCTTTGTCTTCTTATCAGTCCATTTAGGGAGCGTCGCAATTCCCCATTTTCCTTCGAGTGAGGGACAAAAGGATTGAATCATATCGAGCCCATACCAATCGGCACCAATGATCGCAAGCACTTCGTTGTTTTCTACATCGCCAGAGAAAAAGACAGGGTCAAAAATTGTGCCGCGGTCGGGCATTACGGCGACTTTATTTTTTTGCATGTCAGCAAGAAATTGCAGTGTATCAACGGCGAGATCAAAGTCAGGGAAAGCATTGCCTTTTTCATCGAAGAGGCGGCCACCACGCTGACGAAGCAGAACTTCGAAGTAACTGGGGTCTAAGGGGAGAAATTTTTGACCTTCAGCTGCGAGGTCTTTGCCCAAAGTAGTGAAGTCATCCCAAGTTTGAATATCGCTTGCAGAAATACCAAATTCTTCGAAGAGGTCTTTGCGGTAGAAAATTAAGTAAGCACTGATGGACTGAGGTAGGCCATAGATCGCTTTGTCTTGACTAAAGAGCGCAAGACGCTGAGGATGAAAATCTTTTGCGATATCCGCTTTTTTGACGCGATCAGCGAGATCGAGGAAGGGAGCTGGTCCGCGCAAGAACATGCTGTAAACAACTTCGTCTAACTGAACAATATCAGGCGTGCCGATACCCGTTTTCATGGCGACGCTGAGCTTATCGGGCATTTCCATGAAGCCAAAAGCAGAGATTTCGGCATTAAAGCTGGGATCAATCTTTTTATAGCGGTTGACCATCTCTTCATAGTACTGCTTGTCTTGAACTGAACTAATCCAAATTTTCACTGGCTCTGCAGCGGTACTGACAAAGCTGAAAAGTAGAATGCTAAGGGTAAG